>CAZKQQ010000029.1:0-36860 GCA_964554945.1 uncultured Solibacteraceae bacterium
CTTGTTGCCGCGATTGACGACGTCAAAGAAGAGCACGCCGTTGGCGTGGGCGGCATCCTTCGGCTTGAGAATAAACAGGTCGGCGGAGAACTCCACTTTGCCTTGCGCGTTGCGCGGGGCCTTGTCGAGATCGGCGATAACGCGGTTGTGTGGATTGTCGGGCGCGACCGCGAAGTAGACCTTGCCCGTGAGTTTCTCGTACGCGCCGACCGCGCCGAACGGCTTGCCGCCGAGCACGTCCTGGCGGCTGGAGATCTCTATACGGGCGACCTCGGCCTGGATCGCAGCCGGCGTGACCGCTGCCAGCGCGAGCAGAATCAAACGACCATATGTCTTCATGGCAATCACCAAACGAATTTCAACGCGAACTGGATCTGCCGCGCCGGAGTCTGGGTCGCGGTGATGCGGGCGAATCCATCAATATATTGACCCGCCGAATTGATCACTTCCAGACTGTTGGCATTAGGCGGAGCAAAGTTGGTGCGGTTCAAGACGTTGAACAGCTCGGCGCGGAACTGAATATTAAAGGTTTCCGAAATCTTCGGAATGTAGTTATTTTTGAAAATCGAGAAATCGGTGTTCAGCAAGCCCGGGCCGATCAGCACGTCGCGGCCCACATTGCCGCGGATGTTGAAGCAGGTGCCCGGTAGCGAACGCGCGATGTCGCAATAAGCGGTATTGGCGGCGGTAATCGGCACCAGCCCGAAGCAATTGGGGTTGACGTACGAATTCGGGTTGCCTACCTTCAAGGCCGAGCGGTAGGAGGTGCAGCCGGGCCCGTTGATAAACTGCGGCGGATTCACGCTGGTGTTGATCTCGCCAAGCATATCGGAGCCGTCGGAGCCCATGTTGGGGTAGAACGGAATGCCGTCGCTGATCGAGGTGATCACGCCGAACTGCCAGCCGCCCAGCACGCGCGCGGCGGGGCCTTTCCACTTGGGTGTGGGAGGCGCCCACATGCCGTTGATGACCAGATTCCTCCCGACGTTGAAGTCGGAGAGTCCCTTGTTCAGGCTCAGGTCGTACCAGGGCTCGGTGACGTAATCGAGCTGGAAGGTATCGCCGGCGGCGCTGCCCGAGGAATCATCCATGCTCTTGCTCCACGTATAGGCAACCTGCGCCTGCAGCCCGTGGCTGAAGCGCTTGCTGTATTTCATCTGCAGCGCGTTATACCAGGAGCGGCTCTGCCACATGGTGCTCTGGATGTTGCCCACCAGCGGGTTCAGCAGGGCATCGTTGCCGGCGCCGTTCGGACCGAGAGTATAGGGGATCGGCCAGACATATCCCACACCCGGAACCTTCTTGCCCATCACGAGATTGACTGTGTCGTCCTGGAAGGGATTGTGAAAGCCGCGCGAGCCGACATAGCCGATAGTGAGGGTGGAATCGGACGTAATCTGGCGCTCGAGGCTGAAGTTGTATTGATACACGTAGTCGCGTTTCGGCGTCGGCTCGACGTAATCCCAATTCCGCGCGGTGGGCGGCGCATTGACGGCGAGAGACGGGATGGCATACGGCCAGACGCCCTGAGCGGGCACCGGAGTATTGGGTGGGCCGACGCGCGCCACCGAACCGGTGAACGGCGCGGTCTGCGCGTTATTCAGCACCACGATGTACGGCCCCGGCAGAACATCGAAGATACCGAAGCCACCGCGGACAGAGGTCTTGCCGGTGCGGAACGGATCCCAGGCAAAGCCCACGCGCGGCTCAAAATTTCGCAAGGTCGGGTTCTTCGTAAAGAAGGTGTTCAGCAAATCGGTCGCGGGGCTGTAAATGGTTCGCAGGCCACCGACCTTTCCGTACTTCTCGGTCACGTTGGTCTGCATCTCGTAGCGCAGTCCCAGGTTCAGCGTGAGGTTGGGACGGACGCGCCAGTCATCCTGAAGGTAAGCGCCAAAGATTTTGTCCCGCAGATAGTGCTTGGTGAGAGCGGTGAGATCCTGAGGCCGCGCGGCGGTGCGCGGCTGATCGGTCAGAAAATTGATGAGCGACCCGCAAGAGCCGTTGTATTGGCCATTCGCCTGCCGGCAGGGAGCGATGGCCGGCGTGACCAGCGCGGAAGAGAAGGTGCCGTTGCCGGGCGCGGTGCTCACCACATAGGAGTCGTCCTGCTGGGCCATGACAGTAAAGCCGAATTTCAGGCTATGCTTGCCGCGGTTGTAGAAAGCATCGTCGTAGACCTGAACCAGCCGCCCCCAATAGTCCTGTTGGGAGGCGCCACGCAAACCGCCCGACAAATTGGTAATGCCGGTGCCGGACAATGTAATGCCCGGAGGTCCGAAACCGGGCAGCATGGCCAGGCTCGTGTCGGCCCCCACCGGATTGAGCGCGACGAAGGCGTGGCCGCCGAAATTAATGGTGCGGTTGTAGCCCACCCGGAACGTATTCACGAATGCGCCACTGAAGACGTGAGTTTCTTCCAGGATGGCGGCCTGCCTCCAGGAGTCGAACGATTGCTGCAGCACGTTGAGCGGTAGCGGCACCGTCAGGTTCGAGAAGTCGTGCACATAGGTGAAGGCCAGGCTGTCCTTGGCGGAGATCTTCTCGTCACCGCGCAAGGTGTAAAAGTTCTCGGTGGTGCCCTGCGTGGCTTCCCAGTTGTATTGCCCCACGTTGGGATTGACGGCAGCTCCATTCGGAAGTTGATACAACCCGAGAAATTTTTGAATCACCGGATTGACCGGCACCGTGGTGGCGACGCCGGTGGACAAGTTGGTGACAATCCCCGAGTGAACCGCGCTGGACGGGACGAACTCGGAGTGCGGAATTCCTTTGGACTGCCGCACGCCTTCGTAGTCACCGAACAGGAACAACTGGTCCTTCAGGATGCGCCACCCGCCCGAAGCGCCAAATTGATTTTGGCGCAGCGGCCCCTTGGGAGAACCGTTGGAATTCTCAAAGAAATTGGCCGCATCCAGCTTGTCGTTGCGCAGAAAATCGAAGGCGGTGCCGTGGAACGAGTTGGCGCCGGAGCGCGTCACGGCGTTGATCACGCCGCCCGACGTAAAGCCATATTCCGCGGAATAGTTGCTGGTCAGGACGGTGAACTCCTGGATGGCATCCACACCGAGGTTCTGCCCGAGCACACTCCCCGGGCCCGCATTGGAATAGTCGTTCACAATCGCGCCATCGAGGCGATAGCTGTTCTGCGTCGGGCGATTGCCACCCACGCTTAACTGCATGCCGAGACCGCGGCCGCCGCCGCCCACATGTGAGAAATCCAGGTGCGTGCGGACTGAGGCAACATTCGGCTCAAGCGTGGCCAGCGAGGCCCAGTCTCTTCCGTTCAAAGGCAGCTCGCGAATCTCCGCGCCTTCCACCTGGCCGGCGACGGTGGAAGTCGCGACATCGACCGCAGTCGCGGCGCCGGTGACCTCGACGGTTTGCGTGGCCTGCCCGACGGCCAGAGAGAAATCCATGGTCTGCTTCGCGCCCACCGTCAGGGTCACTTTGGAGAGTGCGGTACTGAAACCAGCCGCTGTCACACTCGCCTCATAATCGCCAGGCCGGAGATTCGGCACCGCGTAGGCGCCGTCCGTGTTGGAATTAGTGTCCACGGCTACGCCGGTGGCGACATTCTTGACCGAGACTTTGGCGCCGGCGACAACGCCTCCCTGCTGATCGGTAATGGTGCCGGAGACCGTGGCGCCGGCCACCTGCGCGCGGGCTTCCTGAAAAACTCCGGGAGCGAGCGCGAGAACGCAAACGGACAACAACCGCTTAAAAGGCATGCGAGACCCCTTTCGAAGTGATCTATCTCACACCTAGGAAAAGCGGAGGAAGTCTATCGAACGGTTCGACCGAAGTCAATCAGGGAAATCAGGATGTCAGGATGCTTACACGTCGTCGCGGCCGATGTTGACGATGAAATAGAGCGCGCGGGTGGTACCGACGTTCTTGGCATTGTGGATCTCGTTGGAGCCAATTACGCCGACATCGCCTGGGCCGAGCCGGTAGGGCTTACCGGAAATCGTCAATTCCATGGTGCCTTCGCGAACCAGCATCATTTCTTCGCGCAGATGTTGATGTGGCGGATGATTGACTTCGCCGGGCGCGATGTCGCTGGAATGCGATTCCATTTTGAACCCGGTATGCGTTTTGGCGGTAAACATCCGGCGCGAGGTGTTCTTACCGTTGGTCGTGACCGGCACCTCATTATAGATGTACGAGCGGGTCTTCATGACCGGCAGTTTCTCGACGGAATTGTCCGCGGCCGCTGCTGCGGGGGCCGCACTGGGTTTCAAGCTCTGCGCGGAAGCGCCGGCCGCCGCCAGGGCGGGCAACAACAGACCAAGGTCTCTGCGCGAGAATTTCATAGACAGCCTCCTTCCGGCGACGGTCGCCGGTTCCAAACACTATACACCCGGCATAGGGCGAGAGCTAGCGCGGTGGGGATAGGAGCTACAGGCTCCCAGAACTGCCCCTCCACCAAGTCGAGGTTGTTGTCAAGCAATGCCAAAAATAATTTTGCGAGCGGTGCTGCGCGGATGAGGCGAGTGAATCACGCTGGCTTCAGGCAGGACACAGCACGACTACGCACTAGCTGTCCAGTGCCGAGCGCTGGATTCAATTCGAGGCGCGCAAGCTGCCAATCGCGCCGGTTGGGCGTTATGCAGCTGAAGTGACAGTTACGCTGCGTGCCAAGGCTCGGCGTAATTCTTCGTCCTCAGGGCGATTAAGGAAACCTGATGGCGTAAGAGCCGTACTCCGCACGGCTTAGCGAGACGGCACGGGCTTGCAGCACCCGATACGGCTGACACGGAAGTGTGTGAAAGTCGCTGGAATCGATTGCTACCGCGCGGCGCTTGAATTTCGTTACCGCCTGCATTTTGTCTGGTGAAATCTCGCGAGGAAATCGGTTTGTGGAAGTGCGATCCTATCGATATAGACATGCTCTTGCGTAGGCTAAACCCATGGACGCACAAGCGCTCTCAGCGGCTTGAACGGTTTCTCGAAATCGAACGCCACGAGTGGATGGATGCTATCGAGGGCTACCGGAAGGACCACGATCAAAAGATTCGGCAGATGGATTTGGATCTGCATAATGAGCGCCGCGAAAGCAGCAACTGGTTGGAGAACCGCGAAATGCGCATATCCGCAATCGTTCTTGAGCAGCAGCGGATTTTGATCGAGGAGCGCATAAGTCTGAGGAAGCGGTTAGCGACAGAATGTCAGGAGATGCTCGCAGACTCAGAGTTGGCGAATCTTGAGGAATCGATGGTGCGTTCAATTCAGTTGGTCGGGTCGGCCCGACGTGACGATTACGAGCGCAAAGCACATGCGGCAGGCGTCCCGATGTATCGCAGAAGAGATCGAGATGCAGCGGAATATGGCGATTTGGAAGCCATGGTTCGCCGGGAAATTCGTAAACTGCAGCTAGATCGATCTCTAGGCCGTATAGTCAAGCCCTCAAGAATGCCGCTTCGGAAGAAGGTGTCTGAGTGGGATCCAACAATCAAGCTTGTCACCGGAATTCTGGCTCTGCTGGCGGCGGCCGCCAGCCTATACGTCAAGTTTCAAAAGTAATTACATAGTGCTACGAAGGCCGCCGACTTTTCACAGTCGCAGGGATGATCCCACAGATCGGGGGCCTGCCTTTAAAGATCTGCCACCAAGGACAATAAAAGAGTGCAAAATAGCCTGCTTTGCGGATGCAGGGGTCCTTTTCATCCCAGATGCTCCGTTGTACTATATGCAAGTGTTCCCGTTCGATCGCCCCGCGAACTACAATGAGATGCTAAACAAGATTGGCGCATTTACGTTTTTGGAAGCACTCGCATTGACTTGGTTCACGGGATGGGCCTCGGCGGCTGCCGCGTCAGTACTGGGTTCGTTGAACATACCGATCAAGGTGTTCTCGATCGAATTTCCGTTCCTCTATGTTTTGTTCGCTGCTGTCATAGCACTTGCCACCCGAATTCCGCGGCTACATGATCGGCTTTCGGACGTTTTCGGAATTCGCCAAACGTTCGACGTTTACCGAATCCTTATCCCTCTGGCGGGTGCAGTGCAAATACCTGTGGACAAGCATTTCAGTGACACCCTGAAACTTAAGCGAAAACATGCCATGCAGCGCACGTTTTACCGTTATGCAAGCTTTGAGGAACCCAAGATTTCCAAAGCGCTAGTATTAGGAGCGATTGACACCTGGACATGGTACTGGATTTTGAGCGAGCTATTGGTGCTGATCGGCGTTACGGCTGGGCTGTTGCTTGCGCTGAATGCTTTCGGCCCGGCTTCTTTTTTGCTCGTCCTATTGTTTATTCTGACGCTCGTATTCTTAACTGTCCACCGCGTCTGTGGCGCGAACGCTGACCATGAGATCGAGGAGATCATATCTGACCCAGAGCGTGTGCGCGAGCTTCAGAATGAATTCAACAAACTCTGCGAAGGAAGAGCCTGATGCCGGAAGAATCAGTAACGATTAGGTTCATCTCGCCAGAGCGGGACGATAGATCACCAGAAACTGTGTCGGGATTTCGTCATTTGTGGGCTCTTTACGTCCGAGGTTTTAACCCGAATTATCATTGTCAGCGCTGTCTGCGCGGGCGGTTAAGCACGCGCATCAAAACACATTCGACGCCTGTCGGATTTGATGTGCTGCTTGACGAGACTGGCGTGTATGACTCGATTTATCTGTGCGGCGTTGCTGGCGGTCGCCGGAGTTTCCGGAGCGCCAACAATCTGCACCTGCCCTTGGAGAAAAAAGAGGGAGCTTCGTTTGAGCAACAAACGTACAACGGATACATCGTTCGGGTCACGCATGCACAAAGGTTGCCGGTTCCTGAATTGCCAACTGGGTGGATGGGTTTAGATGAATCGTTCGTCCGTTGCTGCAATTTTCGCTTCGGCGTACACCGGTTTGGCCATCAACATGCGCTACAGAGTGCGAGGTCTGGAGATTCGATCTGAAAATGCAGCGAAGCCTGGCTCATCCGCAGGCTGCTGGATGCTCGATTTTATTTCAAGTCTGGAGCCACGCCATACGGCCTTAGACCTTGGATGCGGAAAACTACGCTACACGGTTCCCTTAGCACAGAGACTTCGGTTCGTAACTGCGGTTGACTCAGAGGTTCAACTGAATCGGTCACAAATGCTCTTTGGCACGCGTTGTTCCGTTCGTGAATACGTGCGGAATCATCTTCCAAATGTTCGCGTGTTCGAGCTTGAGGACAACATATGGAAACGGAACCGGTACAATGTTGTGCTGTGCGCCAATGTTGTTTCGGCGATCCCTTTTCTCAAGATCCGAAGGGAGCTACTGAATGCCGCGTTTAATTGCCTGAAGGCTGGTGGGCAGTTCCTCGTGACGACCCAGTACCGCAATAGTCATTTCACTAACTGGGGTGAAGATGCACGTGCCGAGCGATTTTATGATGGGTTCTTGGTCCAGAGTGATCGCGGCACATCCTTTTATGGGTTGATTAATTCCGCTCGGCTTAGTAGATTATGCAAATCGGCTGGCTTTGCTGTACTCGAAGCCGGACATGCAAACGAACTTGCTTACGTTTCTGCTACGCGGACGTAAGTGCGTCAAATCATGCCCATGTCCTGAAGCCCTTTAACAATCGCCCGGTAAGTCTCTTCATGTGGTTTCTCGCTGCGCTCAGCCCTCAGGTCCTTTGTTGATCTCGGAATGCCGGTTACTTTTTCCAGCGTGGAAAGTCTGGCATTCCGTAACGCAGGGAGAATTTTCATTGCCCATTCGCCACGTCGTGGGTCGTTGTATTCCGTGTAGGCATTTTCCTCGTCGTCAACGAGCCCAGCTTTCACCTCTTCAAGACTGTTGGACTCTTTGCCGATGTATTTTGTATAGTCGATCCGGATGTGGCGACGCTGAAGAAGGCCGTTAGTTTGCTTGTCGGAGGTCTTACCCGATTCATCCGCACATTTCGATTCCGCGTGAAATTCGTATTCGCGCACCACTTCACCATACGTTTTCAGGCGCGCTGCCGTTTGTGTGCCGTGTTCGCCCCTTGTTGTAATGCGGTACTGGTTTCCAGAATATTGGTCGATCCATGGCATTATAGGCCATTTGCGCGGATCAGATTCGTAGGGCGCAATCAGATGAGAAAATCGTTTTGCGAGCTTGCGAGCTGTAATACGCGAATGAGCGGGCGAATCGGAAAACATGGGGGGCCCGAACTAGCAGGACCGCCCACTTGAGGGATGATGCGCACTCCTTAGCGTTTGGCTAAATGGCGTGGCAACGAGCGCGCATCACTGCTGGTGGTCGGAAGAGGCCGAAATTTTATCGCGGCTTTTAAATGGACATTGCATCCTCCGTGTGTGGCGCTAGGCCCGCAATAAACGTCTGCCCAGAGCCGATATGCCTTGATTTCCCCGGTATTCTCATCGACGACCGTTTCACGTGTCAGATTAAACACGCCCCACTCACCTGCTCGGCTGCCGCGATTAATCTGCGAGCCCGGCGGCCGACTCGCCCAGTACTTTTTCATCCGTGCCGAGACCTCGCGCCTCGCGAACTTGCCCATCCCTGAGGGCACCGGAATTCAACCAGCCCAGGATCTTAGCTGCGTGACCGCTTCCAGTGCAGCTTTTAGAAACCCTCGCGCCCCGAAATGAATTCTCTGCCAGTCACCTTGCAGCCCCCCGAAATCAGTAACCCCCTCTTCGATCATCAAGACTAGCGGCTTTCCGAAAGCGAGCGCGGCTCCTTTCTCTTCTAGCAACCAACCGCTAGTTGTGTAGGTACCATCGACCTTGGCTTCGTTCTTGGTCATCAGGCACAAGAAGAAGTCACACCGCTTAATTCTCTCCAAGATCGCCTTGCTGATATAGGTGTTAGCCGAACGGCCAGTCTCAACGGCAAAACCATTCTGGTTGAGCAATTCCGTAAGGCCGTCGACGTACTCTTGATCGGCGAATCTGTATGAGAGGAAAACGTTCTTCGGGCCAGACTGTGACTTGCCGACCTGAGATCTATCAGAAAGCCGCGCAAAGAGACTACTCGCTGCCTCTACCAGCGCCATTTGCGTCTTGGCTTTTCCAGTCGTCCCCGGTTCCGCAGAGATATCTAGAAGCCGTCTTAAGTTTAGCTCCGACATTCGCCAACTCAGATCGCCTTGACACAAGTGAATGACTGAACGTAACTCATCCTGGAAGGCAGCTATTGGCGTGCGCTTGTCGAGCACAAAATAATGTGAAAATCTCCTTCGTTCTCCACTGTAGAATTCCGACCTATGTTTCTCAGCATCGGCTAGATCGACGTAAAGGACGAAAACGATTTGGGTGTGCGATGCGCGAACTCCAAATATGAAGTCCGAGGCAAGTTCGAGGTTCTCCGAGAGGGGGTCGATTATGATTGTGTTGAGTAGGGGCCAGGTGAGTGCTTCTCGGGCGGCTGCGACAGTCGGCGCAATCCTAATGTCCTGAACGCAGTTTTCGCGGCCGAGCGCCTCTCTTAAGACATCGGCCGCGTCCGTGGCATCACAGATAAGCACATTCAAACCGATCTTTTCGGGCTCGATCTTGGGCTCGTGCAGCGTCAAATGGCCTCCCTGGATGTATTACCCATCACTAAGCATCCTTCAATGGCAATCATCGGAATGCCATCAGGCGTTGCTACGCGCAGCACCCATAAAGAGCACGCTCTGAAGAATTCCTCAGTTTTTTTGATTTTACCTTGACAATAGCATTCAGTTGGCGGAGGGGCAGTTTTGGGGGCCTGTAGCTCCTATCCCGAGCTAGTGTAGTGACATCCGCCGGCTGCGAGCGGAGACTAGCGCGGCAGGAGCCGCTTCAGATTATCGACGTAGAGGTCGCAGAACGGACGCCGCAAACCCTCCCGCGCGACCGGTCCGTTGTCGGTGAATTCCAGGTAGCCGCGCGCCGATGCATCGAACTTCGGCCATGGCGGAACATCCGCACTGTTCGGATTACCCGTCTTGGCAAAGTTGGTCCAATACGTTTGTATGGCGCTGGAAAGATCGCCGGCCGTCGTCCCAAAAACAAACGGGACTTCGGCCCCATGCACGGAGCCCAGCGCCTCGCGGCCAGCGGGCGCATGATCGAATTGATACTCGTAGCCGGGATTGCCCGCCGCGGTCTGCCAGATCAGCTGGGCAACTACGGGACAGCGGTACATTGTGTCCACTACCCATTGGGCGGAGCGGCCGCCATACAGCGGATCGGCGGCATCAGTCAGAGGGTAAAGCTGCAACGCCCGGACGGCTAGCGGTCCGTACATCGCTTGCATCGCGGCGCTGACTTCCTCCGGAGTTGTCTGGGGTGGCGTTCTCTCCCGCGAATTGTTCCCGATCAGGAGCGGAACCCGGTGTTGCCGGCCGTTGGCGAAGACCTCGGCCGGCGGTTTGGGCAAAACATAGCCATCGACGATGACGCCGTTCGCCGGGCCGATGCTCTTGCGCGGGGCCGCTACGATCTTGAGAAGATCGGGCGCCGCCATGGCACGAAGGGATTTCAAATCGCCCGCGACCAGCGCTTCCCCGTCTTTTTCGGCCTCCGCGAGCTCCGGGGCATCGGAGTAGCTGACCGCGCCGCTTTTTACGGTCATTACCGCGCCGAGCGCAGTCATGCCGAGCGTGGCCGCATCCGGGTTGCGAGTCACGGTTCCACTCTCGGCGATCACACGCTGAAACAAACCCGGGGTCAGGGGCGAGGTCATGAGCACGTTGGCATCGACAGCGCCCGCGGATTGTCCGAACACCGTCACGTTGCCGGGATCACCGCCAAATTTTGCGATGTTGTCGTGCACCCACTGCAGGGCTGCAATCTGGTCCATCAGGCCGTAGTTGCCCGAAGCGTGGTGCGAGGACTCGCGCGTCAGCTCCGGATGCGCGAAGAAACCGAAGATGGTAAGCCGGTAATTGGTAGTGACGACTACAACGCCATGGCGAGCCAGCGATTCGCCATCGAAGTTGGCGCCGGCCGCGGTTCCGCCATAATTGCCTCCGCCATGCAGCCAGAACATCACCGGCTTCGGCGATTGCGACGGCCACTCGGGGGTCCACACGTTCAAGTAAAGACAATCTTCCCGGCTGGTCTCCATCATTTTGCCGCCGGCATTCTGGGCGCAGGGCGGCCCGAACGCGACGGCGTCGCGCACGCCGCTCCAGGGTTTGACCGGCTCCGGACCGCGCCAGCGGAGATCGCCGACCGGCGGCTGCGCGAAAGAAATGCCTTTAAACACGGCGCCGGTTTGCTTCAGAAGGCTGCCGCGAATCGAGCCGCCCGTCACCGCGATGGTGGGATCGGCGGCGAATGCGGATAACGAAAGCGAAACTGCGGCCGCGAATGGAAGGAGGCTGCGCATATCGGATTCCTCCGTTCCGTCGATTGTATCGGAGAAACCTAACGCACGCTTACAATCGCGGTGTTGCTTGCCGCGGCGCCCACCGAGATTTGGACCGGATAATCACCGGCCGGCAGCTGAGGGACAATGACGTTCACCTGATCGAGACCGGCATATCCGGGCGCTGTACCCGCAAATTGTACGGCGGCGGGGCGGCCGCCGATTGTCGCGGTAACCGTCGTCGAGTTTGAGGGCGGGTTGCCCCCCGCGGCTGCGCCGGTAGCGACCGGCGGACTAACACCGCCGAGACCCGTAGCATACAGCGACAGGGCAGTCCCGACCGCCGCGGGGTGTGTGGAACTATTGATCGAGTTATCCAGGTTCTGCGCCGCGGCGCGCCCCTGTCCCAAGCCGAACAGTGCGGGAGCTGCGTCCTTCACGGTGATCTTTGCCGTGCCCTGCGGAGAACCGCCTACGGAAACCACGACGGTCACCGCGCCCGATACTTCATACGGAACTTGCACATTGAGTTGTCCGGAGCTCGCATAGAAAATAGGCGCCACCGAACCGTTCATGGTGACGGAAGCGCCGCCGACGGTGGCTCCGGGGAGCGGATAGCCGGCCGCGGCACCCGCGACGGTAGCGAGCCCCTGCCCGTATATGCTGACGATGGACCCCGGCGCGATCGCGTTGGGATCTCCGCTGGCCGCGTTGGAGACCGTCAGCGGTACGCCCGCCGAACCGAGCAGCCCATAAATCATCAGTGAGTTTTGCGTCGCTGCGTACACCTTCCCATTGGCCACAGTAGGTATCGAGTACTTCACGTAGGAACCCAATGCGTCGCGCGCGGCGTTCTGATTCGTGTTGAACAGTTCGCGCCCCAGGTTGGTGGCATCGTAGGCGTGGAGCGTTCCCGATGTCTCCAAAGTCCAGACGATGGCGTTGGAAGTCCCGTTGGCCGAAATCGTTGGAACGCAGCCGGGATAGCCGTATTGCGAAGCAGATTGCGAGGACGGGCTGGTTGCCAACTGCGCATTCGCGATTGGGAAGGCCTCCAGGCCGTCTCCCGATCCGCAGAAGTAGACAATTTTATTGAAATAAGCGGGATTGCCAAACAGCCCGGAGATCACGTTGTATATCGACTGCACGATTTGCTTGTCGGAGCCTGCCTGAAAGCCGCCCAACTGGTCGCGGTCGAGCAGATAGATGCGGCCTTCTTTGCCAGCGCCCACCATGAGATGCGGATGGGCGGGACTTCCCGCTTCGTCGCCTAGCAGCGCGACGCCGGCGGAGCCGGTATCAACATCGCCATCGTTTAAAGTCTGCTGATTGAACGGTGTGAAAAAATCGGCTACCGAGAGGCCACCGGCACTGCCCAGCTTGATATAGCTTTCACCGAGATCCGGACCGCCGCTGTCCCGATCAAAGGTGCCGTTGGCGGAAACCACATAGATATTGGAGGCTGAATCAGCCGCGGGAGCGGCCCCGCCAGCCCAAAAAGAACCGAGCGATCCATTCGGCGTGCTGTTGTACACGGCGACCTGACCGAGGCTCTGCGCGTCGTACCCGATCAGCCAGCCGTGATACCTGCCGCCATCGCAGTGCGAGGACCAGCCCGTATACACCACGCCGTTGAGCAGCAACAGGCCGGGCCGCTGTTTATAATTGCGCGGAATCAGCACATCGACATTGCTGCCGTCTCCGGTACCCGGAGTGGAGGCCTGAATCACCACCGGACTCCCCGCGCGTTCCTGACCAGTGGTCACGTCGAGGGCGTGAAGGCGGTGCACGTAATTCGCACCGCCGCTGGCCCTCTCCTTGGTCATGGCGACCAGGTACAAAGTCCCGCTCTGCGGATCGATCACCGGCGTACCGGTAATCCCGATCTCCGGTTCGATCTGATTGCAGCCGGTATCGGCGGCCGGAACCGTGGTTATGCCGGCCGCCGCGTTCAGGAAGTTCACCGCCCACAGTGGGCTGCCATCCCGCCCACTGTCGGCGTCGAAGGCATACACGCTATCATGCTCGGTGGCCACGAAGACCACGTTGTGGGTTCCCTTCCCCGGAATATTCAGGTTGGGAAGATAAAGAGGCTGAGCATATACATATCCATCAACCGGATAGGAGAACAGTTTCCCGAACTGGGTGACGTTCACATTGGTGGGAGTGAGAGCGGTTTCGTGCATGTTGGCGCCGGCGCGCGACACGTCATATTGATACGTCAGAACGCTTACCTGGGCCGATAGACAAACTGCTGACCAGAACGTGACGAGAAACAGATATAACAAGCTCTTCCCCCTGCCCAAAGTACCAGCCAATTCTAAAGCGGACGCTAGATACAAATACAGCCGCCGGGCAGACATGGTTTCTGATAACTAAGGAAAAGTGTAAGGTCCGGCACCAAACCGCGCGTCCGTTTACAAGTGAAATCGGTAGCGAAGCTGCACATAAACCTGACGCGGCTCGGCATAGTGAGTGCCCCCAAAAGTGGGGCTGTTATCGAGAAGGAACCGACGGTTGGCGGCATTGAGCGCGGTGAGGGAAAGCGTCAGGTGCTCAGCGAATTGCCGGCTCACCGAGAGATCGAAGGTCGTGTGTCCCGGAAGATGAGCCGGAATTTCCGCGGAGCCGTCGGCAAAGCCGGACCCATAATAAAGGTCCGCACCTGCGGCTATATGCGCCGGGAGGGCCCAGTGAATGCCGGCATGAACCGTCTGGGTCTGATCGTGATCGAGGAGGAAATAGCCGGTGGCAGGCGGCGAGAAATCGGTGAGCCCGCCGCTGATTGCGCCCGAGCCCTGGGCACGCGCGTGGGCATAGGTGAGATACACGTCTCCCCGGCGCGCGACCTTCGGCGAGCGCACCGTGACCTCCCACCCGTAAAGGCGTGCGCCCTCGATAGTCAGCGGGAAAAAGACGTTGGAGTTACCGATCGCGTTGTGGTCAAAATAATTCCGGGCGCGCTGATGGTAGTTGTTCACCTCCAGAGCCCAGCCGCGGAACGGAATAGTGAGTCCGAACTGGTGCTCTTCGTCGCGCTCGCCGCGGAGAGGAACGAAGCCCAGCCCTTCGGTGACAGCGAAGTCCAGCAGCGGGCCGGACACAGTAGACAGCGGCGGCGCCTGGTAATAACGGCCCCAGAATGCGCGCAATACCCAGTTCAAATGGGGGATGCGGAACGAACCGCCCAAGCGTGGCGTCGCCGCGTTTTCGGAAATCGCCCCGGCGAAGTGCGTCATCCGCAACCCGGCAACCAGAGTCAGCCAAGAAAAAGGTTTGTACTGATCTTCCAGGAATCCCGCCTCGAGGTGACCGCTGGTGCGCTGGCTTTGCGCCAAAGGGGGCGCCGATCCATCATTGGCAATCAGATTGACGAACTCGTGATCAGCCTGTCCGAATCCATAGATGCCTGCCGTGGCGTTGTGGCGGGTATTCTCCAGGTTAAAGGCGATCTGCGCACCGCCGTATTGTGAGGCGCGGTGTTGCGTGGTGCTGATCGGGTCATCGTTGGGATCACCGTCATAGTTGGCGACGTTGTAGTGATAGAAAGGAGACACGGTGAGCAGAATGCCGGGTCGAAACGTATGGACCCAGGACAGGCCGGCAAGGGCATCGCGCTCTCGCTCGACATCCCGGATGGCGGCGCCGGCGCCGGGATCATTGGGAATCTGATAGTCATCCCGGCGGACCGAGGTCACCAGCCGCAACTGGTTATTGGCATCGCGGTTATAAATGAGCGTTCCCATCCCTCCCAGTCCCCAAGCGCGGTCGTGAAACACGCCTGGCCCGGGCGTCTCGAGCCCATAATCGCTGCGATTGCCGTCGATGCTGCCAAAGTAAGCCAGGTTTTGCGTGTGGTCGCCGAAATTCAACTGGTCATTGGTCTGATGAAACGTGCCGAACGTGGTGGACAACTCAGCCTCGCGGTTGCGCTCAAAGCCGGTTCGGGGAACCAGGTTAAACACACCATAAGTACGATCTCCGTAGGCGGAAGAGTACCCACCGCGCTGCGCCTCGAGGTAATCGACGTCTTTCGGATCGATCTGCGGGCCGACGTTGCTGGCAATGTTGGTGTTGGGGATGGGCACGCCGTCGATCGCCCAGGTGACCTGATGGCCCCCGCGAACATGCAGTTGGTCATGGGTCATCCAGGCACCCGGAACATAATTGGTGATGGCGCGATAGCTGTTGGTCAGATCGGCGCCGGGCGTGTTTGCGATTTCAGTGCGGCTGACGACCGTCGAGGGCGTCACATGCTCCGGATCGGCGGCTAGTGCGGATTCGGAGACAGTGACCTGTTCGCTTCGGGAGCTAAGCACGAGTTGAAAGTGCAGGACGGGTGCGCCGCCGGACCCGACGACGATTTGCTGTTCAGCGGGGGCGAATCCCTCGCGCGACACCGTGACCCGGTAGGCGCCGACGGGCAAGGCGGTGGCTTCGAAGCTGCCGTCGGCGGCGGTGGAGAGGTTCTGTGAATAGTCGGACGTGCTGGATTTGACCGTGACCTGCGCGGAAGCGACGGGCCGGTGATCCGGGTCGTGCACGATCCCGCGCAAGGAACCGACCACGGCGGCACAGAGACTGCATGCTATAAGGGCGACGAGGGCTATGTAGTGACGCACCGGAACACTCCTTTTCCCAAGTGGCGCAGGCTCGAGCCTGCAAACTCAACGATTAGGAAAGCAGCGCCGGGGGTCCGCGCTTCTGCCATGCCCGGCTGAAGCGTATGCGAGCCAGAGGTTGGGCCTGCAATGGAAGAAACGGCTGGGACGTGGTGAGGGAGACGAGTGCCTGTGCGGGCCGCATGCCGGTATTTTTGAAATAAGCCGGAGCGGCGCCGGATTTTGGATAGGCCGGACACACGGCCTGGATGACCGATCCCGCACCGGACGGCGCGGCCATCGCGCAGTGGTGCAGGCCTTCGCGGCGGCAACACGCGGGCAGCTTAGAATCGATTCCGGCCAGCAGCACGGGCGGGATCAGCGAAAGGCTGAAGAGAGCCAACAGCAAAATGGCCGGAAACCGCCGCACAGCGGCATGATATCGGGCTCCGCGATATCACGTCAAGGGCACCGTCCCGTACAATAGAAATTTCTATGCAATTGCAGGAAGTGGTTGAGGCCGAAGGGCACCTGATCGACTCCCATGTCATGGAGGACATCTTTGACAAGGTGGTGGAGCATAATGCCCGATTCGAAGTGGAACAGTTCCGCATTGGACGCACGAACAGCGAGCCGTCCTATCTGCGACTGAAGGTGGAAGCGCCGAGCGAAGGCGCGATGGAGCACCTGCTGCAGGAATTGCTGGGACTCGGGTGCGCGCCTGTTGAGAGCGGCGACGCCGCACTGCGCGAGGTGGAGCGCGACCGCTGCGCGCCCGAAGATTTTTATTCCACAACCAATCACCACACGTACGTCCGTCATGGGCAGAAATGGATCGAAGTAGAAAACCAGCGCATGGATGCCATGATCGTGGTGCGCGACGGGCGGGCGCATTGCCGGCGGCTGCGGGATCTGCGCCGGGGCGATCAGATCGTCGTCGGACTGCGCGGCATCCGCGTGCTCCCCGAATCGAAGGAGCGCGACCGGCTGTCGTTTGCGTTCATGTCGAACGGTATCTCGTCGGAGCGGCAGGTGGAGACCGCGGTCCGGCAGACGGCCGCGCTGGTGCGCCATGCCGTCGAGCACAAACAGAAAGTGATTGTGGTCGCGGGCCCAGTGGTTGTTCATACAGGAGGCGTCGCGGGGCTTGCGGCGCTCATCCGCAATGGGTGGGTGCACGCGGTATTGAGCGGTAATGCGCTGGGCGTGCACGATCTGGAGGCCGCTTTATTTGGAACTTCGCTGGGAGTGCGGTTGTCGGATGGCCGCCAGGAAGAACATGGCCACCGTAATCACATGCGAGCCATTAACGCCATGTATCATGCGGGTTCGGTACGGGAGGCCGTGGAATCGGGGCGCCTGACATCGGGTGTTCTCTACGAGTGCGTCAAAGCCAACGTCCCGTTCGTGCTGGCCGGCAGCCTGCGCGATGACGGGCCTCTGCCGGAAACCATCACCGACATGAATTGCGCCCAGGACGCCTACGCCGAACAACTCAAGGGCGCCGGCCTGGTGCTCTGCCTGGGCACGATGCTGCACTCGATCGCCACGGGGAATATGCTGCCGAGCTGGGTCAAGATCGTGTGCGTCGACATCAATCCGGCGGTCGCTACGAAGGTGAGCGATCGAGGCACCGGGCAAGCCGTGGGGGTGGTCGCCGACGTCGGACTGTTTCTCGATCTGCTTTCGAAAGCTCTGGCATGAAGCGCGCGTACACCGATGAGCACGCGGCCGCGGGGGTGAAGGCAAAGCTGCCCGAAATCGAAACCTGGCCGAACCAATATCCCGATTATGAAATCGAGATCGTGATGCCGGAGTTTACTTCCGTGTGTCCCAAGACCGGGCTGCCGGATTTCGGGCGCATCGTCCTTCGCTACGTACCTGCCCAGCTTTGCCTGGAACTGAAATCCTACAAGATGTATCTGCTGGCTTATCGTGACTTGGGAATCTTCCAGGAGAATGCGGTCAATCGCGTGCTGCACGACGTGGTGAAGGCGGCGAAACCGGTTCGCGCCACCGTGGTTGGCGAGTTCAGCCCGCGCGGTGGTCTGGCAACCGTGGTCACGGCGGCCTGGGGCCGGCGCGAGAGAGCTTCCCGTGGAAAGCGCTGAGCTGATTGCCATCCTGCGCGAGGTGCGCGACAAAGTGCAGGCGCGTCATCCGCAAGGCGCCGTGGGCGATTTTGGATTGCCCGATCTGATGCCGCTCGTCCACGCCCGCGATGCCGCGCTGGGAAAAGTCGCATCCATCGGGATGGTGAATCCGCGGCGGGGCGGTCTCATAAACTCCGTTGTTCAAGGATGGAAACGGCTGGTCGCCCGCGTGCTCGACTGGCACGTCCGCGAGCAGGTCGTGTTCAACCGCAAGATCGTCGAGTGCATCGATGCCACGCTCGAAGCCCTGAATGAGAACAATCGCCTGCTGGCCGATCTGGCGAACCATTGGTCACAGCTCCGGTTCGGATGGGAATACCGGCTACACCAGAGCGAGCTGCAGTTTGAGCGCGGGGTGGCGGACTTTCAGGCCGCCTTCCAACACGCCACGAGGACGCAGCACGCCGAGTTCACGGCTGCTCTGCAAAAAGCCGTGGAGAAGATGCGGCTGGACTCGGACCGGTTGATTCACAGCGAACTGCGGCTCATCCGGCAGCGGATCGCAGTGGAGCAGCCGGCGGCGCAAGGCTCCGCCGTGCAGCCGCCGGAGCGCAAGGCAGAGCCTTACGCTACGTTCGATTACGGGAGGTTTGCCGAGCGGTTTCGAGGGAACGAGGAATACGTCAAAGCCGGGCAGCAGATTTATCTGCCCGAGTTCGCGGGGCGAAAGAACGTGCTCGATATCGGCTGCGGGCGCGGCGAATTTCTGGAAATGATGCAGCAGGCGGGCGTCCCCGCGCGCGGAATTGATCTCAGCGCCGAATCGGTCGCGCTCTGCCGCCAAAAAGGCCTGACCGCCGAAGTCGC
This sequence comes from uncultured Solibacteraceae bacterium, assembly GCA_964554945.1. Classification (GTDB taxonomy): domain Bacteria; phylum Acidobacteriota; class Terriglobia; order Bryobacterales; family Bryobacteraceae; genus PSRJ01. Next base: position 18,837 of record CAZKQQ010000029.1, read on the forward strand.
GGATTTGTTTGCGTTTCTCGCGCAGCAGCCCGAATCCTGCTTTGACGGCATCTTCTGCTCCCAGGTGGTGGAACACCTGCCACCGGAGCGACTACCGGAAATGATCAAGCTCGCCGCCAGCCGGCTCGCGCCGGGCGGGGTGATCGCCATCGAAACGCCCAACCCGGAGTGCCTCGCGATCTTTGCCACGCACTTCTACCTGGACCCCACGCACACCCGACCGATTCCTCATCCTCTATTGATGTTCTATCTGGAGGAATTCGGCGTGGGCGGAATCGAGGTGCGGCGACTTTCGCCCGCGGCGGAAACCATGCCTTCCCTGGCAAGCCTGCCCGCCGATTTTCGCGACGCATTTTTTGGGGGGCTGGATTACGCCGTAATCGGCAAGAAGCTGTAGAATGAGACGGTCGTGAAGACTGTCCTCCTGCTCGTGTGTAGCGCCGCGTGGATGCCGGCTCAATGGTCGAGCCGTCCGTCAAAGGAGATCCCGCGATTGGCCGATGGAAAACCGAATCTGAAAGCACCGACGCCGAAAGGCGCGGATGGCAAGCCCGATCTCTCCGGGATTTGGCAGACGACGGGACCGAAGTACCTCGCCAATATCGCGGCGGACCTCAAGCCGGGGGAGGTCCCGTTCCAGCCTTGGGCCGAGAAAGTATTCCAGGAACGTTCGCAGCTGCTACACGCCAGCGAGGAATCGAATGCGCACTGCCTTCCGCCGGGAGTGCCCCGAATCAACGCGACGCCGAATCCGTTCAAGATTCTGCCGATGCCCGGCGTAACCATCATTCTTTATGAGGCGTTCGGTCTATACCGGCAGATTTTTACCGACGGACGTGAACTTCCCAAAGACCCTCAGCCAACCTGGCAGGGATATTCAACCGGCAGATGGCAGGGCGACACACTGGCGGTTGACACAATCGGATTCAATGGCGAAACCTGGCTGGATCAAGGTGGACATCCGACCACGGATGCGCTGCATCTGACCGAACGTTTTCATCGGCGCGATATCGGGCACATGGACGTTCAGATCACGATCAACGATCCGAAGGCGTACACTAAGCCGTGGACGATCACGGAGAATTTTGAGCTGCAGCCAGATACCGAGCTCATCGAGTTCGTGTGCGAAAACGAAAAAGACGTGGAGCACCTGGAGCGCATCAAAACAGGCGGAAATTCACCTCGATAGTCGCTTGCACCGGCACCACTCCGCCGTCTTTCGTGCCAGGCTGGAACTTCCACTGGCTGATGGCCTTGAGCGCCTGTTCATCGAGCCCCAACCCCAAACCGCGAATGACTCGCATGCTTTGCGCGATGCCGTCGGTTCCGATGTCAGTAGAAACCACGACCGTCCCTTGATATTTCGCGAGGCGGGCCTCTTCGGTGTACTCCGGCTCGACTTTGAACAGCAACTTCGGCGGCGTCACACCACCGCCCATGCGAAGCGCGGTCACTTGAGACCCACGGCGAACAGCCACAGTTTGCGCGCCAATTGCTTGGCGTACGGCGGCGGCCTGCCCTCGAAGGGCTTTCGCTTCGTCGTCGCGACTTTGGCGACTCAAGAACGAGGAGTAGAGCTCCATAGTCAAGGCTGCGCCGGCCGAGCCAGGATCCTGGAGTGCCAGCGACTGGTTGAAGAGAGCCTCCGCCTCGGCAGGCTGCGTTCGAGTCAGCGCCATCCACATCAGGGCGGGCCCGGCGTGCGCAGGGTCGGCAACCTGCGCCCTTTGGAAAAACTGCGCGGCGGCTAAAGGATCTTTCGACGCCGTCCATGTGGAGATGCCCAGGCGGATGAGGACAGGAGCGGCTTCGGGCCGGCTTCCGAGAATCGAGGCAGCTTTGGAATAGAAGGCGCCGGCTTCGGCAGGGTTGTTGCGACTGCGCTCCAGATCGCCGAGTTTGACCAGACCCAAGCCGTACTCGACGCTGTGCGCACCTGAGTTCTCAGCCCGAATATCGAGCGAGGAATCGAGCAGCCGCCGCGCGAGATCATACTTCTGGAGAACCTCGGCGGCTTTGGCCGCGTTCTCGAGCATCTCATGGTTCTTTTGCGCGACGGCGGCGCGAATGGTGGCATCCACATCGGCGGGAATACTGGCGGTGCGGTCCTGCGCACGAAGCGCGGCGAAAGGGGCCACAGCCGCGACCGCGAGCAGCGCGGCAGCCGCGATGGAAGCCCGCCGCGGCGCCTGCCGGTTCGCGCCGGAATCGAGAATCGCCAGCAGCCGTCCTTCGAGTTGAGAACGGCGCGCCATCGCCAGCGCCGCCGATCCGAGCGCCGGCGCCGGCTGCAGGGCGCGGGCAATTTCGAGCAGATGACCGGCATAGTCGGATGGCCGCGCGCCGGCGTTCAGCACCAGGTCATCGGCAGCCCGCTCCCGTTCTTTCAGGAATTCCCGCCACGCACTCCATGCCAGCGGGTTCCACCAATAAAGGCTCAATGCGGATCGCGCGATCAGGTGCTGCGCCAGGTCACCCCGCCGTATGTGCGCGAGTTCGTGCAGGAGAACCACATGCCGGCGTTCCGAACTCCAATCGGAGGCGTCTGCCGGGAGGAGCACGGCCGCACGGAACAGCCCAAAGGCCATTGGCATGCACCCGCTGCGCGCCTGCAGTAATTCCACCGACCGGCGAATGCCGAGCACGCCCAACAGTGGGGAGAGATCCACGCCCGGGAACGGTTTCGCCGCGCGTCGCATGAAACCGATCCGGAGGTAGTTCACGCCCATCTGGACGAAGAGCAGCACGGCTCCCCCCGCCCAGAACAGGAGGAGCCAGTCACGAGTACCGGCGCTCCGAGATACCGGCGAGATGGCGCGCGCGGCAAGGCTTGGTGCATCTGAAATTGGCGCCGAAGCCGTAGCCGCGGTCTGGAAAATCGCGGCCGGCGGCACCAGCGGAGCGGGCATTGGCACCGCCAAGACCGGCAGCGAGATCGACAACAGCGGCAAGGCCAATAACCCCCCGAACGCGGACATCCAGATCACCTGCCGCCACGCCGCGGAACGGCGGCGGAGCAAAATCGCGAGGATCCAGGCGAGGCACAGCACAGCCGTCGCCTTGAGAGCGATGATCGCCAAAAACGCGGGGTTCCCATGCAACATTTACTTGCCCTCCCTCCGGGCTTTCTCAATCATGCCGGCCATACGGTCCAGTTCCTCGGGAGTCAAACGCCGTGAGGAGATATCGAGGAGCGTAGCCACGGCCTGTTCGGGTTGATCATGAAAAAATGTTTCCAACAGATGCTTCATGGCGGAGCGCTTGGCCCTCTCGGGCCCGACCACCGGGACGTACATATATTTCAGTCCCTCCGACTGGTGCTTCACGTGGCCCTTTTCTTCGAGGATGCGCAGCATCGCACGTACGGCGGAATAACTGGGGGCGTCGGCCATGGCGCTCTTCACTTCAGCGGCAGACGCGCGGCCGCGGAGATAGAGGATTTCGAGGATCTGCCGTTCGCGCCGGCTCAAGCCCGCCAGGGCCATTCAGCGGCCCTCCTGCTGTTTTTTTAGCATATGCTGGTAAATTAGCACCTGCGCGAATAGTTGTCAATACCGATCGACCGCGGAGTCGAACCGGCGGCCGACTTACGGCTGTTAGAGACTTTCAGTCCAGAGACGGACGGGATGGCGATGCGGGAGACCTATGAGAGCGGTGAAGGTGGCGTGAGCCGCGCCTTCGATGGTAAGACCTTCGACGTTATCGGCCGGCAGCCTGGTGTCGATCTCGCCGGCGGCTCCGCAGGTGTCACAGATCCATGGGATCTTCACCGACATGGTTCCAGCAGAATAGCAGGGAATCTCCTCTACGGAGCGCGTCCGCGGTACTAGCCGGGCGCTTCGGTGTACTGGAACTCCAGCTGTTAAACTCTTAGTGCTCTTAGGCGTGCGATCCAGCAGCCGAGGTTTGCCCGCCGTCCTCGCCGCGCTCGATTGCCCACTGGAGTCTTTGGATGGCGGCGGCGAGTTCTTCCGCGCGAATCGTCCGTGGATCGGACTCACCGCAACCGGCAACCATCAGATTCAACATTTCAGTCGCTCGGATCTGCATTTCGGCGAGATCCCGTTTCATATCGCGGAATTGATCAATCGTTAAAGGGTATCGGGAAGGCATATGGAGGTTCATCCTATGAGTAGACGAAACAAGCGTCCTGCTGGATTTTGAGAGTGGAAATCCCGACAACTTGAAGGCGGAGACGGGAGATTCGCTGATAGACCATTTTTGTCATTCGGCCCATAATCGACAGTAAGGCTGGCAGGTGGTAGCGATCTCCGTCTGGCGAGCCAGCGCGGCGCTCCGATGTGCTGCCAGCCATTGAACACCTTACCCCGCCTTGCTGTTACAAATATATAGCTTTTGCTACGTCCCTTGCGTCCTTTGTAAACTTTTATACCCGCCCTGTATCCAGATCTGGCAGGACCTCGGGAATGATATCCAGAGTTAATGTTAAATCTCCGCGGGACTGAAGCCGGGCCGCAGGCTCGGCCTATACTCGGGAAAGTGATGCGGACGACCCTTGCGGCTGCGGTGATTGTGCTGGCTCAGTGCGTCCCGGCACAGGATTTTGCGAGGCCCGCCGGTGTTAGTGCCAATTGCAGCACCGAGCTACGACCGGCCAGAGCGGTGATCGTCGGCGGCGTAAGCGCCTCGGGATTGAAACCGCTGGATGTGGCAGCACAACTGGACCGGCAAATGGAAGTTTTTGAGCGTACGGTGCACGACGCACACGGGGTCCTGATACGACTCGAACGCGTCAGAGCGATTACGACGAGCCGGGCCTCGAATGACGCCCGCACTTCGACTTTCGAAATGGTGCAGCGTGTGCGCGCCGAATTCGAAGCCGGCGCGCCGGTGGATTCCATTTTGAACCAGCTTCTGCTGATCGGCCTCGACCGGTTCGGCGATTCTATCGAAAACAGTTCCGGACGCCAGACGAACCTGCCGGTCCGCTACGTATTCCGTGACTTCAACGGCGAAATGCAAAGCTTTCGGGACAAGTGCCGCATGCAGGCGGAAAAGCAATTTTGCGAAGAACATTCCGAACAGTGCGCATCGGGCGTTCCAAAGAACGCTACCGGCTCATTCGTCGCGCGATCCGAAGAACGGGTGTTGCGGCCGGAAGGCGGGAACAGTTACCTGGAATGGACCGAGGTTGGGCCGGGCCGCGTCCCTGCGGATCGAAGCGATCCGCAGCTACTTGGCAACATGGTGGTTCATATGAAGGGATATTACTCGTTGATGCCCCTGGTGATGGCTCGATGAGACCGCGCCCTATGTTCGTCGTTTGGGGCGGGTTGGTTCTCACGTTTGCGGCATTCGCCGAGACGCCCGAGAGTTTAAATCCCAAGCTCCTGGAGACGGCACAGATTGGAGTGCCGCAGGGGATCAGCGTTTCTGAGATAAAAAAAGTCGCGGCCGACAGCAACCACTACGACGCGCACACGATCGCACTGGCCCGCTCGGCGCTGTTGGTGCTCGGGGAGGATCGTGGCATCAAAGTCGCACCGCCGGACGAATTGCTGGATAGCCTGCTGAACAATATCAGCCACGATACGGAAAGCGTGCTTCCAGCGGCGGGGCTGGCCGCGGGATTCGGAGACAAGGAGGCCGTTCTGACGCTGGTCTACGCGCTGGTGATGAGCGGACAGCAGGAGCGCGTGACGAACGATCTGGAGCGGCACCTGTTTCTGGGATCGCAGTACAAACAGGCGGTGATTCTGCAGGCCCTGAGAAATATCGGCACACCGCGGGCGATCGGGCTGATCCAGCGCTACGTGGAAAAGGGCGAAGGCAAGCAGATGGCGCAAAACACGCTGGCAGACCAGGACGTCCCGGTGTTATTCGAGCTGCACGATCGATGGAATCTGGTGCCTCCGGCGCAACGCACCAGAAATGAGCTGACCAAGATCGTAAACAGCGGGTGCACGCAGACGGCGGCGATGGCGATGTACTGGCTGGGTTTCTTCGAAAAAAATCGCGATGCGAAGCAGGAAAAAGCGGAGCTGGACGCGCTGAAGTCGGCTCAAGCCCGACAGGGTTCGGGGTGCGACTGGATCGACCACCTGATGGCATTGAAGGCGCTGGGGCTGCGCTCCGCCGAGACGCCGGCGTATTGGGCAAACCTCATCAAAAACGAGAAGGATCTCTGGACGCGAAAACAGATCGCCCTGATTGCCTATGGCCGTTGGGGGAAGGAGTTCAACTCGTATGCGCTGGAGGCGCTGAAATCGGAACCGGTGCAATACGTCGCGTGGGAGCTGTGGCACGGCAACATCGAAACACGCCAGGGACGGAGCTTCCGCACGTATTGGGATATCTGGCTGCCGGTGACGCTGCAGTTTCATCTCGATTACGAAGAAGGCGGGGCGAATTCGGTGAGCCCGGGGGAAGTATCAGACCTGCTGCATTGGCTCAAAGCCGGAAACCGGCCACGCGATGCGTGGGTGACGAACGCCATGCTACAGCGGATCGGCCGGTTCGTTACGGGAGACAATACACGTGTGTATCTGAGCCTGTTCGAATCGATGCCGGGCCGGCAGGATAATCTGACGCTGTTGAACGAGGTGGAAGACGCGCAGGCGCTACCGCTGTTGAAGTACTGGCTAAGCCTGCCGGGCGCTGCCGATGGGAAGCAGCAACTCCAATACGGGGTCGAGCGGCTGGAAGGCCGGGAGAAACACGCGCCGGCGGCTGCCTGTTGCGAGCCGAGTGAAGGGTGTCTGAGGCAGCACGTAATGCGAGGCGCGGGTCCGGCGCGCATCACAAACGAAAAAGAAGCGCATCAGTGGCTAAACGCGCCGGCAACCGGCAAGACGGACTTCACCTTACGGTTTACGGGCGAGTTGCAGCGTTCCGCCGAAGTCGAGTGGAAAGGCGGGAGGCGCCAAACGTGGGAATTCCTCTATGGCTGCTGGCAGCGGACCGATACCGCCGCGCCGGCGGCAAAATGATGGCGCAGTTCAGGCCCAGCTATGTTTATGGGCTGGTGTTGCTGGCAGGGTGTCAAGCCAGTGAAAACGGAAACGCGATCCTGAGGAATCGCATCACGGCCGGGAACGCCAGCCAGTATTGCCGCCCGGACGCCTGTTACAACCCAAGCATACTCGCGGTTGAAAACGAGTACGATGTCACAACGTTCGAGGGCAAGAAACCCGTACTTGCCCGGGTCCGGATTGAAAGATTGCGCTCTTTCTTACTCGGGCTGCCGATGACCGCCTGGCCCAGGGGGCCGGCCATTGTCATCACTCCAACCGATATTGTCCGTGACGGGCAGGTCGTGCAACGCAACCTTAAGGGAGCAGAATCCGTTTGCCGCCAACTCGGATTGGACGTTCAAGTCCGTCCTGGCGGATAACCCGGCGGTCTGGGCACAATGGGACAGATCCCAAAATGAAGCCCCTTACCGAAGAACAGATCCGGAATCACACGATCGGAGAACTGCGGCCCCTATCGGGCAAAATCGTTATTGTGGACTACGATCCTCGCTGGCCGGAGTTGTTCCAGCAGGAGGCTGCGCGAATTCGCGGCGCGCTCGGCGGGCGGGCGCTGCGGATTGAGCACACTGGCTCGACTTCAGTTCCTGAGCTCGCCGCCAAGCCTATCATCGATATGCTCCTGGTGGTGGCGGACTCGGCGGATGAATCCAGTTACGTGCCGGATTTGGAGAAGGCTGGCTACATCCTGCGCATTCGGGAAGCGGATTGGCATGAGCATCGGATGTTCAAAGGGTCAGATCGAGAGGTCCATCTGCATGTTTTCCCGGCTGGGTGTCCGGAGATTGAGCGGGTCGTGATGTTTCGTGACTGGCTGCGCACCCATCCGGATGATCGCGATCTCTACGCGGGCACCAAGCGCGCGCTCGCGCAACAGGAGTGGAAGTACGGGCAGAACTACGCCGATGCCAAGACGCCTGTCATTCAGGAGATCCTACGACGAGCCGGCCTCCACGAGAAGTGAAGCAGAAGAACGCGTGGGTCCCTGTTTGTGATTTCGGTGGGATTGGCAGCGTGATTGCCCTTTCAGCACGGAGAGGTGCTGACGATGCCCGTGTCTTTAATTTCAGTGGTTGCCGCGCTGATTGTAGTCGGCGCCGTAGCGTGGCTGGCCAATGCCTATATCCCGCTCGAAAGCGATACGCGCAGGATTGTCAACCTGGTTATGGCCTTGATCGTGGTGGGAATCCTGCTCTGGATCATTAACGTGTACATCCCGATGGCGGGAAGCATCAAGACGATTCTCAATATCGTGGTCGTGGCGGCGACCTGCGTCAAGGTGCTTCAGGCGGTAGGACTATGGCGTGAAGTGGTCCGCGTGTGGAATGATCTGACCCACCGCCCGGCGCTTCGATGAAGGATGCTCTACGCCGGTGACGGCGCCGGAGCCAGCGGATTCGCGCGGCCGCTGCGATCGGGAAGCGTCACCGTTACCGGCATTTCTTTTTTGTTTCGCACAACAGTCAGAGTGAAACTGTTCCTGGTGCGATTCGAACGCAAAACGCTCGTAATCTCACGAGTTGTAGTCACCTTGGAATCGTCGACCTTCACGATGACGTCGCCTGCCTTCAGGCCGGCTTTTTCAGCGGGCGAGTTTCGAATCACCGATTTCACCAGCACGCCATCCTTCACTCCGAAGAAATCGGCGAGCTGGCCCTGCGGCGCGAGCGATTCGCCTTCGATGCCGATCAGCGGGCTTTGGTACGACATCTCGAACCGCGGTATGTCGATCGGCGGGAGGGGGGGAATCGGCGGGATCGTTACCGACCCGTCGGGTGTCTCGATCATGGTGCCGCGGCGCGCGCCCACGGTGAGCGTCAGGTTTTCGGTCATGCCGTTGCGCCACACGGCCATTTTCACCTGGCGTCCGGGGGGCGTTTCGCGCACCAGCCGGATGAACTGGTCGACGCCGTCGACTTTTTCGCCGTTGTATTCCAGGACGACGTCACCTGCTTTGATGCCCGCCTTGGCAGCAGGACTGTCTTCTTCGACGTGGGCCACTTCGACGCCGCGGTCTTCCCTAAGATTGAGCGTCTTGGCTCGCTCCGCAGTCACTTCCAGCGCCCCGATGCCTAAATAGCTGGTGCCCGAGCGCTGGACGAGGAGGCGCCGCGCGCTCTGACCGATCATCGCGGGCGCCGCCACGCTGATCGCCACCAATCCGAGTATTGCTGGAATCCCCATTCTCATAACCGAACCTCTATGGTTGTCGCTTGATAAAAATCGTGCCGCCCGTTCCGGTAATGCGGAGCAGCGGGCCTCCGCCATTGACGGGGCCCTCGGCCACTACCTGCATTCCCCGCATCCGCACCGGAACGCCGGGAAAGTCGCAGACGATGCGGCGGGGCGAATCCGCCAGATCGTTCTCGGCGCGGATCGTCACTCCCAGATTAGACGGAATCAGAACCGTGATGTCACCATTGCCGGTCGCAAGAAACGACTCCGCGAACGGGCCGAGCAGGCTGGCCATGATGCTTCCGACCGCCGTGGAAACCCGCATCGAACCGGCGATGTTAGTGAGCTGGATGGCGCCGGTGCCGGACTCGCTGCGAACGCCCGGCGCGCTGCTGACCTGCACCGGCCCGGCCATATTGCGCGTGATCACGATGCCGCCCGCGTGGCCGATCACAATGGGACCGCCGCCCGTGGTCGCGGTAACCGCGCCGCCTGCATTACTGACGCGCACCGCGCCACCGGCGGTATCGGCGCGAACCGAAGCGCCGGCGGACGCGATTTCGATATCGCCGCCGGCGGTCTGCAGCACAACCTCGCCGCGAACATTCTTCACCACGATGCGGCCGCCGCCAGTGGCGCCGCGGAGCCCGCCGGTAACCTCGCCGACCTGGATATCACCGCCACCGGTTGTCAGCCGGGCATCGCCATGGATGCGATCGCATTTCACATCGCCGCCGCCCGATTCCGCGGTAAGCAGGCCATCGACGCCATTGGCTTCCACTGTGCCCTCAGAAGTGGAGATGCCGGCTGCGCTCAAACGCGGTGTTTGCAGGAACAGTTCGATGGGGCGGCCCACACCCGGCGATAACACAGTAAACTCGCCGGAAGCGGAGGCGCGGACGATGCTTCGCTCGAGAATACGCCGCGCCTCGGTTTCGGTTCGGGCAGCGACGCTCAACCGCGCGGTGTAGTTGGCATCGGTAGCTGCCCCGGCTTCGAGATGAACGGGGCCTTGGCAATTTACGCGCAAACGGGCGCCGGCAGGCAGATTGCCGGTGATGGTTTGCACCCACCGGTTGCCTTCGTGCACCAGCGCGGGCTGGGCGAACACGGCCACTGGCAAAACTGCCAGGACGCAGGCGGGAAGCCTGCACCCGCTAAAATGTCCCAAGCGACGCATTCATTTCCTTCAGCACCTTCTCCGACTTCAGGCGCACGTAGCTGTTGTTTTCTTTCTGCATCAGATCCTGCAGGACGCCCACAATTGCGTCATCGCGATGTTCCACAAGCAGGTCGACCACCTGCATGCGGACCGCGGAATTGTCGTCCGCGAGCAGGACCTGGGCCAATACCTTGCGGACATCCGGCTCGGCCGATAAGGGTTTCAGACCCTCGACCGCCTTCAACCGGACGCCGGGGTTGGGATCGTGCGCTAAGGCGTTCAACAGCGCATCACGCACATCACCGGAACTAGAGCGGCCTTTCAACAGGTCCATCGATTCCACGCGCACCGCGGGATTGTCCTCGCGCGCGCCAGCCAGAAGCAATTGCCGGATTCTCTGATCGTCCATGGGACCGGAAACCACGCGGCGGTTCGTTTCATCGAAAGCGATCTGCACGCCACCCGATGGATTCGGCTGAATTGAGCGGACGGTCGCGAAGGTCTGCGCCGGCTCGGACGAAGAAATCGCCAAACCGGCCTCGTTAGCCGTCGGCTTAGTGGTGAAACGAGCCGCAAAGAACCCGATGGCCAGCAAAGCCACCGCCCCGATCGGCTGGCGATAACGGGCCCAGCCCGAAAAACTGTGTGACAGCGCGTTCAGGAACAGCCGCCACGGACTACCCGAGGATCGGTCCAAAGACCCGGCGCCTCCCTGAATCGCGGCCATCAAATCGGCGCGGCACTCTTCGAGCAACCCGGAGGGGACCTCGGCTTGGCGCCGGTCGAGCTGCGCGGCCAGCGCGCGCTGGCGTTCCATCTCGCGAGCACAGGAAGCGCACTCGTGCACGTGCTGCTCCACGCCATCCTCTTCGATGGGGCTCAGCTCGCCATAAAAATATAGCGGAATAGTTTTCAAAACAGAGTCGCACGTCATACGAAATCTCCCAATGCCGAGCGCATCTTCTGGGTGGCCCGGAAAAGGCAATTCTTGGCCGCATCCTCGGTGGTTCCGAGGATCTCGCCGATGTTCTTCAAACGCAGGCCATCATAGTGGCGCAGCTCGAAGACCATGCGCTCGCGCGGCGTGAGGTCCTGCAGGGTTTCCTCGATCCGCTCCTGCAACTGCCGGTTCCACAGCTTGCGTTCCGGATTGGCGACCGCCGAGCCTTCCTCGAAATTCTCCATCCGGTCCACCGGGCCTTCGCCCGTTTCCACCACCGCCGGTTCTTCCTTGCGCACGCCCCGTTTTCGGAGGTGATCGAGACAAACATTGGTCACGATCCGGTACAGCCACGTATGAAAGCTGCAATCGAAACGGAACGTGTGCAGGTTGCGAAACACCTTCAGAAAGACCTCCTGGTATACGTCCCGGGCCTCTTCCGGAGAGCGCAGCAGGTTCATGGCATGGCGAAGCACACTTTGGTCGTAGGCGCGGACCAGTTGCTCAAAGGCATCCTGGTCGCCGCGCTGGGCCGCCCGGATTACCGAATCAGATTGAGTTGTCAATCGGGCGCCTGCCGCTTCGGCCACGTCCTGAACCATTTACCTGTGGAATATGACGTGCCGGTTGAAGAATGGTAACGAAACGGTCGGTACAGGACCTCATTTGAGCCTCGCAGCATCGACATAAAACAGCCATGCTATCAGCTATTTCTAAAGGATTTGTAAGGTGAATCACGGCCGGCCTTGGTACCACCACGACTTCCAGGGAAGCACGTCTTCTTACCATAATAGTGACACGGCTACTTCATTCCAATCCAATCCGCAGATTGACCAACGCCCGCGGCGCAATCTGGAAAGACTTCTGGCGCCGCGGCGCGCCGTCGAAGCCAGGCATCACCGGGGCCAAAGGGCTCATGGGCATGGAGATTTCGCCCTGCACCACGAGCGCGTGTTGGCTTGGGGCATCAAAACCGCTTTGCGGGTGTGCGGGCTGTACGGCAGAGGCCGCGCAAATGCGCTGCAGCCGGTGATTCGCGAGCTGAAACTTGAGTTCGAAAGTCTTCCAAGGGGCCTGGAAGGCTACCGCGTTCTCCATCTCAGCGACTTCCATATCGATGGTGTAGACGGTCTGGCGGAAGTGCTGGCGGAGCGATTGGCTTTCCTGCCGGTAGACCTGTGTGTGCTGACCGGCGACTACCGGTACGATATTCGAGGGCCGGTTGATAACGTGTATCCCCGGATGCGGCGTATCCTGAGCGCGATCCGCGCGCGGGACGGCGTTCTCGGGATTCTGGGAAACCACGACTGCGCCGATGTTGCCATTGGGCTCGAGTCGATGGGCGTACGCATGTTGGTCAATGAGTCGGCCGCCGCCGGCCCTTCGAATGATCCGCTCTGGGTAATTGGCGTAGACGATCCCCACTTCTACGGCTGCGACGACTTGCACGGCGCGATGCGCAGCGTGCCCGAGCGTGGGTTTAAGCTGCTGCTCTCGCACACACCCGAGATGTACCAGGAAGCAGCGGACGCCGGCATCGATCTTTATCTGAGCGGGCACACGCACGGGGGGCAAGTCCGTCTGCCGGGAATTGGCGCGTTGGTTCAACTGGCCGATTGCCCGAGAGCGTTGGCTGCGGGGCACTGGCGTCAGGACCGCATGCAAGGCTACACGACGGCCGGCGTTGGGTGCTCTTTGCTGCCGGTGCGCTTCAATTGCCCGCCCGAAATGGTAGTCATCGAACTGGCGCGAGCATAGCGGGACAGCCGGTTTGGAGACGGGCTGCGCGGGTGATGTACAATCCGCTGTATGACTCGCTACATACTCGCGTTATCAATGGCGGCGACAGCTGCGTTCGGCGCCGCACCTGAAAGTTTTTCAACGTCCGCCGGAACTCTGCAACTCACTCCCATCCAGCATGCCAGCCTGGTGATTCAAGCCGGCGGCAAGGTGTTGTACATCGACCCGGCGCAAGGCTCATATGACGGCTTACCGCAGGCCGATTACATCCTGATCACGGATATTCACGGCGACCATCTGGCGCCGCAGGTCCTCAACAAACTGAAAAAGGGGGACACCGTGATTGTCGCTCCCAAAGCGGTGGCGGCGCAGGTAGGCGGAGCGAAAGTTGTGAGCAACGGCGAAAAGACCACGCTCGGACCGTTCGCGGTAGAAGCCATTCCGATGTACAACCTGACGCGCGGGCCCTCGGCCGGCCAGTTGTACCACGACAAGGGGCGCGGCAACGGCTATATAGTCACGTATGGCGGCAAGCGATTCTATTTCTCGGGCGATACCGAAGCCATTCCGGAGATGAAAACGCTCAAGAACATCGACGTGGCGTTCGTTTGCATGAACCTGCCTTACACGATGACGCCGCAAGAGGCTGCGGAAGCGGTGCGCGCGTTCCATCCGGCTATCGTCTACCCCTATCACTACATGGGATCGGACCTGAATGCTTTTGCGAAGGCGCTGGAGGGCAGCGGGATCGACGTGCGGACTCGGAACTTGTATTAAAAGCCACTCACTGTTATATGATGTACGAACATGTGGCCTGAACTGGTGGCGGAGTTTCTCGGGACGATGGTCCTGATCATGTTCGGTAATGGCGTGGTGGCGATGGTGGTTTTGTTCGCCAGCGGGGCGCCCGGGGAGATCGTTCATGGCGGCTGGACCAACATCAATTTCGGCTGGGGCCTAGGCGTGACCATGGGTATCTACATCGCCGGGCGGATCTCGGGCGCGCACATCAACCCGGCAGTCACCCTGGCGGTCGCGGTGTTCCGCGATTTTCCCTGGCGCAAAGTTATTCCCTACTGGATTGCGCAAGTCTTCGGCGGCTTCGTCGGCGCCGCGCTGGTCTATTGGGATTTCCGTCCAGCCTTCCACGCGTTCGATCCTGGTTTGATGAAGACAGCAGGAGTCTTCACGACCTTTCCGACATACCCAGACCTCCTGTCCGCGGGATTGCTCGATCAAACGATGGGCACGGCGCTGCTGGTTCTGATGGTCTTCGCGCTGATTGACGATCGAAACATGCCGCCGCAAGCGAACCTGACGCCTGTTCTGATCGGCGCAGTGGTCGTAGCGATCGGCATGTCGTTCGGCGGGCTGCACGGGTATGCGATCAACCCGGCCCGCGATTTCGGCCCGCGGCTATTCACGGTAGCGGCGGGTTTCAAGAACAACGGGCTCACCGATGGGGCGCCGGTGTTCTGGGTTCCGATTGTGGGTCCGCTCATGGGCGCGCTGATCGGAGCGGCCGTCTACGACTTCGGGATACGCCGCTTCCTGCCGCTGAAGAAGGCATAATCCGGGCGATATAATAGCCCATATGACGAGAAAAGTCGTGGCCGCCGGTGTATTGTCGCTGGGGCTAATCGCGCTAGGGGCAGCCCAGGAACAGGGATCCGCTCCCGCCACCGCGCCGGGAGCCAAGCCGACTCCGCGACTGGCCGACGGGAAAGTCGATTTCGGCGGCAAAGGCGTCTGGGCGCCGATCTGGGTTCTCGACTGGGCCGACAAAAAGTACGTCGAGAAGGCAGTCGACGTCCCGTTCACCGAATTAGGATTGAAGCTGTATAAAGAACGCCGCGCCAACGATTCCAAAGACGACCCCGAAGGCTATTGTCTGCCGCCGGGTGTGCCGCGCTACACGGGCACTCCGTATCCATTCCAGTTCATTCAACTGCCCGACCGTGTCGTGATCCTCTATGAAGGTGCTTCCCACATGTACCGGCAAGTCTTCATGGACGGGCGCAAACACACCTCCGCCGATAAACTCAATCCGACCTGGTTGGGAGAATCGATCGGCTCGTGGGAGGGCAATGACACGCTGGTGGTCGATACGATCGGCTTTAACGGCAGAACGTGGCTGGACTATGTCGGACACCCTGCGAGTGAAGACCTACATGTGGTGGAAAAATTCCGGCGGCCGAACTATCTGACCCTCGAGTACGAAGCCACAATTACCGATCCGCAAATGTACACCAAGCCCTGGACCACGAATTTCCGCGTGCCCTTCCGGCCGGGTTGGGACCTGCTGGAATACGTCTGCCTGGAGAACAACAAAGATTTGACGCATCTGGGCACAAAAGAGCCGAAGTAGCGAGGTCACCAGCGACGGTCCAAGACTAATAGGGCATAGAGGAGCGGCAGGTAAATTACCGAGGTGAGCAAGACGCCGCGGGCGCAGAAGCGAGTCCTTTCCTGAATTACGCGCAGAACCGAGCGAAGCAGCCATACGCCGAGAGCCACAGCGCCGAGCGCGTACAGACGTCCCGACATACCGAAAGCCGCCGGAAGGATGCTGGCGACAAGCAGGGCCGCAGAGCTTAGCAGCATGTGCCGGGCGGTCGATCGACAATCCGGCTCGACCACCGGCAGCATCCGGATTCCGGCCCGCGAATAGTCTTCGCGGTACATCCACGCGATTGCATAAAAGTGGGGGAACTGCCAAAAGAAGAGGATCGCGAAGAGTGCGACCGCATACGGGGTGGCCGAACCACCGGCGGCCGCGAAGCCGATGACGGGAGGCATCGCGCCGGGAAAAGCGCCCACGGCGGTGGAGAGCCAGGAGCGCTGTTTGAGCGGCGTGTAGATGAACAGATAGGTCGCGAGCGTCCCGAGTCCGAGAAACGCGGAAGCGGGATTCACGAGAGTAGCCAGTTCGACGAACCCCGCCAGCGAGATTGCGATTCCAAACAGCAGGGCGCAACGCGCCGAGACCGCGCCGGACGGAATCGGGCGGGCGGCGGTCCGGCGCATTTTCGCGTCCGCGTCGCGCTCCCACCATTGGTTCAGAGCGGCGGTGCCGGAAGCCATGAGTGCAGTGCCGAGCAAAGTATGTAAGAGACGCCACAAATCAAGGCGCGACAGAAATTGGAGCCATCCATTGCCGGCCGGTATGCCAAAGGCATATCCGATAGCAGTGCTGGCGACGATGAGCCAGGTGATGGCGGGCTTGGTCAGCGCAATATAGCGGCGCATCCGTCGCCTATTTCCCGTTCTTCTTTCGCTCAGCGGAACGCTCAGCCGAGCCTGAGGGCACCGGCGGCGCTTGTCCCTGATCGAAAGTGGGCAGGGCCTCATTTCCGAGGAATTTTCCGTCCCGATACGTGTTCTGGCACAGAGGATGCGAAAAAATACCGGGCCCGTCGACCGAGGGGAATGTAATGTCGTCGGCATGCATTCCACCCGGCGGGTTCAAACCGGCGGCGTTTCGCATGCGCTTGGCGGTTTCATGGTCGGCGCAGGCGGTGTCGCCGCTGACGCCGAGGCCACCGACAATCTTTCCATTGCGGTACAGCGGCACGCCTCCGCCGAACGAGATCAGCCCGCCTTCCACACGCGGATTGATATTGCCCACGCCCTGCGAAGGCGGAACGAGGTCTCCCGCCACAAAAGGATTGGATGCGCCGATGCCCCATAACGAGTGCCCGGGTTGCGTGAGGGTATACAGGCGCGCGGTGGAGAGGGGCGTGTCGTCGAGGCTGAATGCGTTCGTGGTATAGGCTTTCGCCTTCGCAATGGCCAGACTACCGGGCCAGACCTGTGTCGGATCGGCCGTGGAGACCGCGACGGCACAGACCTGACCTTCGCGGTTGACGACGGCCGCCCATTCGCGCCGGCCATGAAACAGGCCGCCTTCCTCGCCGCCCGAATCCGGCGCCTTGGCCAACATCGATTTGAGCTGGTCGACCCCGGGCAGAGTCGAACAGTCCGCGGCGCCCCAAACGGGGCACGTGAGAATTGCGGTGAATGCAATGCAAGTAAGAAAGTAACTCATATTTTCCTTCGAGCAGGCGCCACCCTGCCGCTTAACGTAACTGCTGCAGATAGGCAACCAGGTCTCGCACTTGCTGCCCGGTAAATTCGTTCACGTCGGGCATCAGGGCCTGCGGCTTCAGAGACTGCGCGTGCGTCACCCAAGCTTCCAGGTTCGCTTCGTTTCTGGGCAGCATGTTGGAAGCGATGCCCTGCCGGCTGGCGATGTGAGTCAGGTCGGGTCCCACAGTGGCGCCGGCCAAAGTTCCGCGAATGGTGTGGCAGAGGACGCAGGCTTTGGACAAAAAGAGTTGCTGACCGCGCTGCTGCTGATCGGTGGCCGGCTCTTCGGCCGGGACGATCTGGCGCGCCTTCCATGCTTCGTATTGAGCCGGAGGATCGGCAACGACCAGCAGGATCATATTGGCGTGCTGCGCGCCGCAGTATTCTGCGCACTGACCGCGATATACGCCCGGCTGGTCGGCCTGGATGCGAATGCGGTTGGTCTGGCCGGGAACCAGGTCGACCTTTCCGTGAATGCGCGGCACGAAGAAAGAGTGGATCACGTCATCGGAGGTCAGATCGATATCGACCGGCCTGCCGACGGGAATATGGATTTCGTCAGCCGTCGTCATCTGCTGATCGAGGGGACCCTTTATGTAGTTGACCTGCCACCACCAGCGGTGTCCGGTCACGCGGATATCGGCAGGCACGGTCTCATGCGGGCCTTCGAGAGGGAATTCGGTCATGGCGTCGAGCCCGACCACGAATACCGCGGCCAGAATCACGAACGGGATTGCGAAACCGCCGATCAGGATCCAAGGCTGGCCCCCGCCCACATCGATCGGCGCATGCTCCGCAAACGAACCGCGCCGGCGGGATACCGCCCACCCCAGCAGCGCCCACATCACCACCGCGACGATGACAAAAAGAATGAGAACGAACCAACCGAGATTCGCGATATGGTTAGCCGCCGGCCCTCCCGGCGC
>CAZKQQ010000029.1:36870-45465 GCA_964554945.1 uncultured Solibacteraceae bacterium
GGCCGCATCCGGTCAGCAACGCGAGAGAGGCTGCGGAGGTGATAGTAGTAAGGCGCATGTTTACTCCGGCCGCTCGGGTTCGTTGGGAGTCCGCATCGATTTGATATAAGCGACCAACCGCCAGATCTCTTCCTGCGGGATCTTGGTTCCCCAGGCGGGCATGCCATTGGCGCGCCCTTGAGCAATGGAATCGAAGATGTGCGCGTCGGAGCTGCCATAAATCCAGACGGGATCGCGAAGGCTCGGCCCCATGCCGCCGCCGGCGTGGCCCCCGTGGCAGCCCGAGCAGTTGTATTGGACGAAAAGTTGGCGGCCTTCGGTGAGCGCCACGGGATTCTGACCGAAAGGATTCAGCGGTTCGGAAGTCTTCGTGACAGGGCCGGGTATCGGACCGACCGGTATATCCATCGGGGAAGCGGAGCCGGCCGCCGCCACTTCCGTAGGCGCTCTCTGGCAACCGCACAGGGCAACTGCCGCAAGCATCGTCAGAGCGAGACTGATTCGCCTCTCCATATGATTCACCTGTTCATGGGCAATTCCGGCACGCCGTATTGTTCCAACAGCCGGCGAATTGCGGCCTGACGCCCGCGGATGATGCGGTTGAGCGCCGCTTCAAGCCTGGGATCGCCGCGCCGGACGCCCATCGAGATATCGAAAGCAAATGGCACCGGCCCTTCCGACTGCGGAGATACCGGAGTGAGTTCAAAGGGAACCGCCGAATGCTCGGCGAAGTAACCGGCGAAGGGGCCCCAGACAATCGCGACGTCCACATCTCCCCGCTCGACCGCATTGAGGAGGCTGGCAGGGCGGCGGGCGCCCAGGAAATTCTGATTGAGCCGGTACCAGGAAATATTGCGGATGATTCCGCGGTGCGCCAGCGCTTGAGCCGGCGGCACGTCGCCATCTCCTTCGCCGACGATCTGGAGGCCGATCCTCAGCGTTTTCAAACGGTGGTCGTCGAAGGAACGAAGATTGAGATGCCTCGCGCGGCGCGATGCAAAAACATAGCTGGAGCGGTAATACGGCCGGGTGGTCAGGGCCGCCGGAAAGCCGGAAGGCACTCCCATCACGAGATCGCAAGCGCCGGACTCGAGGGCTTTGAAGAACGGGCCGCGCTGCGGAATCCAGTAGTAGCGAAGGGGACGGCCGAGATCGCGTCCCACCATCGTTGCCAGCCTGTTCTCGAAACCTTGCCGTTGTCTGTTCGAGTACGGAAGATTATCGGGATCGGCGCAGACGCGCAGATCCGCGGCCGCCGCCGGACCAAGGCAAACCGCGAACAGCGCGACGATCTTGCTACAGACCGAAAACATAAAGTGTTCCGCCGGGCGCCGTGTAGTTCTTGATCTGCTTCATAGCTCCCACGACGCCGAGAGCCGCGTAATCGTCGTCGGCCGAAATCGCAGGAAATGCCACCGCACCCATCCATCCGCCAATACCGGAATAAACGGCGACATATTGCTTGCCATCGGGGCCGATGTACGTCATGGGATTGCCCACGATGCCGGAGGAAGTCTTATACTGCCAGAGAACGTTTCCTTTGCGCGCATCGACGGCGCGGAAGTAGCCATCCATCGTTCCGTAGAAAACGACGTCGCCCGCGGTACTCAGCACACCGCTATAGACAGGGAGCACGGGTTCCTTGATACTCCAGACCGGCTTCGCATTCTTCACGTCCCAGGCGATAAACTCTCCCTGAAAACCCCCCGGACCGGGCTTCATCTTGACGCTCGCGCCCAAATACGGAGTTCCGGCAATGTAACCCGCTTTCATGCCTCCGTAACTCATACAGGTGTTGTGCGCGGGAATGTAGAGCAAGCCGGTTCGCGGTGAAAACGAAGACGGCACGAATTCCTTGCCTCCCGTCGAAGAGGGGCAGATGTCCTCGGCCGTTTTGCCCTGGTGGGTTTGCTTGGAGGGGTCCTCCTTGGGAAGGCCGCTCTTCAAGTCATAGCCACTAGCCCAGTTGGTGGACGATTCGAACTTTTCGGCCGACAGGAGCTCGCCGGTCTCCCGATCCAGCACCAGCATGAAGCCGTTTCGCGACGGATGCAGC
The DNA here is from genome assembly GCA_964554945.1 of uncultured Solibacteraceae bacterium. Lineage (GTDB taxonomy): Bacteria > Acidobacteriota > Terriglobia > Bryobacterales > Bryobacteraceae > PSRJ01. The sequence goes on from CAZKQQ010000029.1 coordinate 38,927, forward strand.
AGGAGCTTGCGGGTGCGGCCTCCCCAGTCCATATCGACGGCAATGTTCTCCATGATCTCGTCATAATCGCGGGAATCGTGGGGATTGATCTGAAAGGCCCATTTCGCTTGCCCGGTGTCCGGATTACGCGCGAAGATCGTGCAGGACCATTTGTTATCGCCGGGCCGCTGATCGGCATTCCACACGCCGGGATTGCCGGTGCCGTAGAAGATGAGGTTCAGCTCGGGATCGTAGGAGATCCATCCCCACTGCGTGCCGCCGCCAAGCTTCCACTGATCGGTGGTCCAACTGCTCACGCCGAGGTCTTTGCCCCGATCCTTGTTATAGAAAGGCTTGAAGTCGGGACCGATGAGGGCTTCGTTGTCGGGCCCGGTCGAATAAGCGCGCCAGGCTTCCTTGCCGGTTTTGAGATCGAGCGCCATCACCTTGCCGCGAACGCCAAGCTCGCCGCCGCTGTCTCCGAGGATTACGTGGTTCTTCACAATCAGCGGCGCCGAAGTTACGGTCTCGCCGGTATTCATGTCGCCTACGGTTGCGCGCCAGACTTCTTTTCCGGTTTCTGCATCCACTGCCACCGTGTGATCGTCGAGGGTGTTGTAAATGATTTTTCCGTCGGCGTAGCTGGCGCCGCGGTTCACCACGTCGCAGCAGGCGATGCCGACCGCCCGCGAATCGGGGTACGGATGGTAGGTCCACTTCAGCGGTCCTTTCGGGTTCTTCAGGTCGATGGCAATCAGGTCGTTTGGAAAGGGGGTGACGACATACATCGTGTTGTTCACGACCAGTGGTCCGCCCTCATGGCCGTGGGGAATGCCGGTACTCATGGAGGCGACCACCTTGAGGTTGCTGACGTTGCCGGTGTTGATTTTCTCGAGCGTACTGAAGCGGGTGTTGGCGTAATCGCCGGATGGCATTTCCCAATCGCCATTCGGCAGAGGACTGGCGAGATGCACGCCCGGCGCGATGCCAGGTACGTTCGTAGCGGTCTGCGCGTTCACAACCTGCGGCTGCCGGCCGCACCCGGCGGTGAGCAGAATGGCGGCGGCGAATGAAATTGCCGGAAAGACGCGAATGCTAATTTTCATTGGGCTCCTTCATCGCAGCTCATAGAGGTAGGCGGCGACATCGCGCGCCTGCTGCTCGGTCAATCCCAGGTCGGGCATGGCGGTATCCGGCTCCACCGACTGCGGATTCCGGATCCAGCGGATAAGATTGTCCGCGTTATTCGGAAGCTGTCCGGCAATAAAGGTCCGGCGGCTAAAGAACATCAGCGGCGGTCCTACCAGCCCTCGAGCGCCGCTGACTCCCGGGATGGTGTGACAGGAACCGCAGTGCTTGTCGAGGATGACGCTCTCGCCGCGCCGGGCAACGCCCCCCGTGGCTATGTGGTATTGGACACCTGTCTCGCGGCCGCCCGTACAACTCGCGAAGGCGGTGAATGCAATCAGCACCGCAACGATCAATCCGGCTTTTAACGCGCCTTGGTGCATATATCTAAGAAGATCAGCGGGAGGCCAGCCCAGATGATTCCAATGACGAAGGCCGCGCTCACGAAGATGCCTCCCAACGCCATGAATTGCTCCCTGCCGCCGCCCTCGGCATGGACCAGATCATGTTGTCCGGCCAGCTGAATCCAATTGCGAAACGAGGTTATGCCGCCGATGACCGCGATAGCGAGAAATCCGAGCGTAATACCGGCGAGCAGCCAGCGCACGCCGGCGGGCGACAACGAACGCAGGTTCCCGACGCCGTTCAGGCATGCCTGCGAGGAAATGATGGCGCAAATCGCTCCATGCAGCGCCCAGGCTATGGCCGCCGCTGTCGCGCCAAACCACAGGCTTCGCGGTGAAACGCGACTCGGGGGATCAGATGCAACCTGTGCCGGCATAGTTCACCGCGTATTCGGTCCGATATACAAGAAAATGACGATCCAGATCCATATGAAATCGACAAAATGCCAATACAACGCCGCATTGTGATACGGCCTGTGCGGCGGCCGGTCCACGGGTTCGTAGCGCGGCAGGACGAGCGCATAAGCGAGCATCAGTAATCCGAGAATCAGATGCGCGGCGTGAAACGATGTGATGGTGTAAAAGATCGACCCGTAGACATTCGTTCGGGGCGTAAGCGTCTTCAAGTGATCCATGTACTCGAAGGCCTGCATCGCCAGAAACACCAGACCAAGCAGGATTGTCAACGCCATCCCGGCCCGGGCGCGGCTGTACCGCGCCGCTTTTACCTGCTGCTCACCCCAGTGAAGAACCGCGCTGCTGATCCCCAGAATGATCAGCATGGGAATAGCGAGGCGCAGCTTCGGCGGCTCCTGGCCCGGCCATCGCCAGCCGCCTTGCGCCAGATAAAAGTACGAAAAGAACAGGAGAATGAAGAGGGCGCCCTCGGTAAGGATGAACAGCCACATGCCGGCCGTGCCGCGCCGGTCATCGAGAGTCGTCACGAGCGGCGGATGGCTTGCGACCTCGGGCGGCAGCCGGTCGAGCGCAATCGTGCTCATGCGGGCCTCTTGAGTGGTTTCGGCCACAGCCAGATGGCATTAAACACCAACATCGCGATCACTCCCGCCAGCGCCAGCCACAGCCATTTGACGATGAGCGCTACAAAGAAGACGGTCATTCCCAGATTGAAGAAGAACGGCCACAGAGAATCCTCCGGCATATAGGCGAGCGAAACCGGCTCGGCATCCAAAGCCGTGCTGGAGAGAGTCAGGCGCGTCTGATCGAGAACCCGCGAATCGTTCGGGTCCTCCTCTTCGTCATAGTCGTCCCACAGCGGATGGCGGGATACGACCGTAGGAATGTGAATCGAGCCGTAAACGGCCGGCGGCGACTCCGTGGACCACTCGAGGGTATCAGCGTTCCAGGGATTGCCGCCGGCAAGCTTCCCGCCGCGCAGGCTGGAGAAGAAGTTGATGATGCTGAGTAGAATCCCTACCGACAAAATGAACGACCCTATGGTTGCGAGCTGGTTCATCGAATCCCATCCGAGTCCGCTTGAAAACGTGTAAATCCGGCGCGTCATTCCTTCGATACCGAGTACGTGCATCGGAAAGAAGGTCACGTTGATACCAACGAACATGAGCCAGAAGCTCCATGTGCCAAGGCGTTCATTCATCAGGCGCCCGCTCATCTTCGGCAGCCAGTAATAGAAGCCCGCGAATACCGGGAAGACATTGGCGCCCACCAGAACGTAGTGCAAGTGTGAAACAACAAAGTAGGTATCATGGACCTGCCAATCAACCGGAATGACCGCGGTCACGATGCCATTCAGTCCGCCGATCACGAGTAGCGCAATGAACCCCATGGCGAATTTAAACGAAGCGGTAGGCACAACCCGCCCGGTCCAGACAGTGGCCAGCCAGGCAAAGACCTGGACTGCGCTGAAAATAGAAATCGTCATGCTTGCCGCGCTGAAAAAGCTCATTCCCATTTGCGACATGCCTACGGCGAACATGTGGTGCACCCAAACGCCAAAGCCCACCAGCCCGGTCAGAACGGTGGAGAGGGCCACGTAGGGATAGCCTACGATCGGCCGCCGCGAAAACACGGGCAGCAGCATCGAAATCATCCCGGTGGCCGGCAGGAATACCACGTAAACCCAGGGGTGACCGAAAATCCAGAATAGTTGCTGCCACAGCAGGGGGGCGCCACCGTGAGCGACGTCGAAGAAGTGGAAACCCCACTGCCGCTGGAGTTCGAGGAATACACAGCCCACCGTCAAGGACGGAAGCGCCAGCACGATCGCGCAGGAGATGGTGAGCGTGCTGTATAGAAACAGTGGCATTTTGCTGATCGTCATTCCAGGGGCACGCAACCGGAAGATCGTCACGATGAAATTAATGGCGCCGCCCTCGGTGGAGATGGTTAGAAAGAGCAGCGCGAGAGCGTAGAAATCCATGCCGAGGCCCGGCGAGTAAGTACTATCGGTAAATGGAACGTAAGCGAACCATCCCCCATGAGGGGACTGGCCAATGAGCGCGCTTCCATAAAGAAGTAATCCCGAAAACAGATAGGACCAATAAGTAAATGCATTCAGCCGCGGGAATGCCATGTCCCGGGCTCCAATCAGCAGTGGCACGAAATAGACAGCGAATCCGGAGAGAATCGGCGAGGCGTACCAGAAGATCATGGTCAGGCCATGCATCGTAAAGATCTGGTCGTACATTTCCGGCGTGAGCAGATTCTGGTTCGCCCTTGCCAGCTGCAGCCGCATGACAAGCGCTTCGAGTCCGCCGACGATCAGAAACGCCATCGCAGTAACCAGGTATCGTTTTCCTATTTGCTTGTGATCGACGGTCGAGAACCAGCCGTACAGTGTGTGTGGTGTTTCCCAAAGCCGTGTCAGGCGTTCTTCAATAGCGGTTGCCATCGCGCCTCTTACTGAGAGTCAAGCCTTTCGGCGTCACAATCAGCCTCAGTTTGGATGTTAATCGGCCTCAGGCGTCCGGTTCTGTCGAAGAATAGACCATAAGCGGGAGAACGGATGCGGGGACGTCACAGATGCCACCCGCTACGCGATTCTTCTGTGAATCACGGCTCTTATCGTACGATTCTTATCGTATGCTGCTGTGGCGCCCGTGATCCGATTTCCGTGACATCGGCTGGTGTCGAATGCTACACTGCTGGCAATTAACGGGGAATTCAGGATGGCGAACAATCAGAAAAATGCAAGTCTCGCCGGCGAAGCCTATGTGGTGGTGCGAGAGCGAATCCTGCGCGGCGATCTTAGCATCGGCCAGGTGATTTCACGCCGGAAACTGGCGGCGGAACTCGGAATGAGTTTTCTGCCGATGTCGGAAGCCCTGCTCCGCCTGGAGCACGAAGGTCTGGTGGAAAGCCGGCCGCGGGCCGGCACGCGGGTGCGGATTCCGACGCGCGAGGATGTCCGCGGGAACTATCTGGTGCGCGAGGCGCTCGAGATGCAGGCGGCGCGGCTTTTCGCGGAGAACGCGACCGGCGACGAAAGCGCCGACCTGCTCAAGCTGGCAGCTCGCGTCGATGCGCTTTCGCAGCGCACACAGGGCAACCGGTTCGTCTATCTGCGGCTGCACGAAAAGCTGCACCGGCGGGTTGCGGAGGCGGCGCGCTGCCCTGCCCTTTGCGAGGCGATCGACCGCACCTGCGCTCTTTCGTCAACCTGGTTATGTGCCAGTCCAGCGGCGGAGCCGGAAGCCGAGCCGCATCGCCACCATCAGGAATTGCTCGAAATTCTATCGCAGCGGAATCCCGATGCCGCGGGAGCCGCGATGCGCTGCCACATCCAGCGCAGCATGCAGAACACCCTCGAGCGGCTGGAACCCTATTTCCGTCTCAGCAAGAGATTTCCGGGAAGCTATGCGCGAAGCACCCGCGTGGCCGCGAGTCAGTTGGGCTTGCCGGCGTGAGCCGTCGTCGCCTGCGGCTCTGCCGGTTCCAGGATGATGCGCGCCCCTTCGGGAACGCCCCGGATCATGGTTCCCTTCGGAAGTTCCAGTGGCGTCCGCAGCACAAATGGATGGGCAAATTGCGGCTTATACTCTTCCATCCATAACAGCGGCTCGACAGCGCCATCGGGAAGCTCAGCTGTTATCTGGAATACAGATTTGTCCGGAATCTGGTCCGGCACCAAACCACCCAGCGTAAACGGCCGGGTAAGCTGAAAATCGCCGCTCACGGTGATGTCGCCATGATGATGTTCGACGGCCGGCGCGGCTGGGAACTTCGGTGCGGGCGGCAAGTCCTTCTCCTCGCCTTCCGGAACGCCTCCATCGACCCAACTGGTAATCAGTTCCAACTGTTCCGGCGTAAGCGCCTGATCGTCCTTGAAATCTCCGAAGCCTTTCACTGCGCCCCACGGAGGCATTCGCCGGGCGAGCACTTCCTCTTTGATTGCCACGGCCCACGGACGCGCGTCCGAGTACGTCATCAGCGAAAACGCCATGCCATCTGGGTGATGGCAGGAGTTACACCTGTCGTACAAAATGCGGATGATTTCGCGATCAAAAGTGATCGGAGTAGTGATGATGTCGTGAGCCTGCGCCACCGTTACGCAGGCGCCGAGAATGAGAAGAACACGTTTCATCGGGGAGCCGGTCTTCTCCTTGCATGATATCAATTTCGCGCCACGGCCCCAGTGGTGGTCGGCTTCAACTCGATGCGATAGGCCTGGTACCATTCCTTCCCGAGATTCTCCACCGAATGCAGAGGCTGGCTGCTGGCATCGTATGTAACTTGCAGCTGTTTGAGCTCCGCGCGCGGCGTCTTCTTTCCGTCCTGCGAGAGGCGCTGCGACGGAGGCAAGTGGAAGTACACCACCACGGCCGGCCAGGTGTGCGTGTGCCAGGGCTCTTTTTCGCCGGGCGGCACCCGCACGCTGAGCACCCGTACGTATTCGTTTTCGAGCGCCACGGTCATGTTCGGATCGTGGATTTTGACTGCGTCGGTGGCCGGCAGATCCGGCAGTGGCGCCGGCTTGCAATCGGCCTTCTTCAGCTCGATCAGAAGATTGTGGCGGTCGCGATCGCTGCTGTCGAAGCCTTTGCTCGG
>CAZKQQ010000030.1:0-2917 GCA_964554945.1 uncultured Solibacteraceae bacterium
CCCAGGGGCGCATCTGCCAAACGCCTTCATTCGCCTTCTCGAACGCGAACCACATGGTTTTGGCGGTCATTTTCCGAAAACACTTGTGGCACTCGCAGGCGCTTTTGCGAGAGATGGTCGGCTTCGTGCTAAATTCTGAGTGCGTGAGGATGGACAGACAGAAGGAAGTCTGGGACCGGCTGGCCATTGAGGATCCGTTGTGGGCCATCCTGACAGATCCCGCTAAGCGGCACGGGTGTTGGGACGTGGGCGAGTTCTTCTCAACCGGCATCCAGGAAATTTCCGCTGTCATCCAGACAGCCGAGTCGCTCGGTTACCCTGCGGAACACCGCAACGCGCTCGATTTCGGCTGTGGCGTCGGTCGACTCACCCAGCCGCTCGCCCGATTCTTCGACCACGTAATCGGCGTCGATGTTTCCCCCGCCATGCTCGAACTCGCGCGGCGATTCAACCGCGAGGGAGAACGTTGTGTGTACGTTCTGAGCACTGGGAATGACTTGCGGCAGTTCGCCTGCGGCGCGTTCGATTTTATTTACTCCCGCAATGTTCTCCAGCACGTCGGGCAGCGTAATGCGCGGCGGTATGTGCTTGAGTTCGTACGCGTGCTTCGCCCTTCTGGCCTCGCGCTGTTCCAACTCCCTTCCCGGTTGCGCTCGCCTTCCGTTCTCAGTCGGCTGGGCTACCGTGCCAACCGGCTGCGTCGAAGGATTGCTGCGCAACCCGGCTTTATGTACATGGGTGGCGTTCCACGCGAAACCGTGATCTCGGACATAGAGAAGGCCGGTGCCCGCATGGTTGAGGTGGTGGAAGACGACAGTGCCGGCCCCGAATGGACGAGCTTCGTCTATGCAATTACGAAGTGAGCCGGCTCTACCGGCGTATGCACAATAACAGAATAGGGCTTCTGTGAGGCCGATCTCGATCATCTCGCCAGATATTCCGATAACGGAACAAGTCTGTCGGTGCCGGCGCGACGTGCGCAAGCGGACCGCCCAGGGGAGTACATTGAGCCCTAAAGGTAGTTACCGATGTCCATATGTAATGCCACTCCTGTGGTGGATGTTAGAATCTAAAGGTGCTCAGAGATTGGCACCTGCTTATCCGATGGATCTTGGCAGGTCTTGCCTCAGGCATCGTCTGCACCGCCGCGTGCTGGTTCGTCGGTTTTCTCCTCCCCATGTGGATCGTTGGTCCCGATAAACCCGACTCTACATACACGGGACAAATCTTTTCCGTGGCACTATCTTTTGCCTCGGCTTACGGGCTTCTGGGGTTCATTTTGCTCACGGTGTTTCTGCAGCGAAAGCTAACCAGGAAGCTTAGCGATTAACCGCGGGCCGTCTCGCAGGTGGGTCGTGAAACACACGCGAATAATCGTCACCCATTACGGCGGCCCCGAAGCCCTGCGAGTGCTTGAAGAAGAGTGCCCCGTGCCGGGAGTTGGGGAAGTACGCGTGAGAGTGCAAGCCGCGGGTGTCTGTCTGCCCGACATAATGGCCCGCCAGGGCATTCACCCCGAAACACCGCGAGTGCCCTTTACGCCGGGCTGGGATCTGGTTGGCGTAGTGGATCGGCTCGGCGAGGCCGTCTCGGGAGTCGAACCGGGCCAAATCGTTGCCGCAATGCCGATCCACGGCGCGTACGCGGAGTTCGTCTGCATGCCGCAACGGGAACTGGTTCCGGTGCCGCCCGGTTTGGATCCCGCCGCGGCGGTTAGCCTCATTTTGAATTACATCACCGCATACCAGATGATGCATCGCTCCGCTAAGGTCAGACCGGGCCAACGCGCGCTGATTCACGGCGCAGCAGGCGGGGTCGGCTCGGCACTACTGCAGCTTGGGCGCCTCGCCACATTGGAGATGTATGGCACCTGTTCAGCGCGAGGGACATCGGCCGTTTCCGACCTGGGCGCTACCCCGATCGATTACCGGGATCGAGACTTCGTGGAAGAAATCCGACGCCTCACGAATGAGGGAGTGGATGTCGTCTTTGACCCGATCGGCGGCGTTCACATTTGGCGTTCCCGCCAGGCTGTCCGTCCGGGCGGGAGGGTCGTGGCCTATGGCAATACCACCTCGTTGCGTGGGGAGGGACTGGCTTCAGGTCGTCCGGGTCGTCGGAATCGCTTACATGGAATCCCCATTTACCTGCTGTACATCACCGGCGGCTGGCTTCTTCCGGGCAGGAAACGGATCATTCCCTACAGCATCCAAACGCTGAAACGGCTGAGGCCGGCCCTGTTTAGGCAAGATTTGATTACCCTGCTCGACCTCCTTTACCAGCAGAAGATCAACCCGGTCATTGCGCACAAATTCCCGATCACTGAGGCGAGGCAGGCGCAGGAGTTGCTCGCGAAGGGAGGCGTGACCGGCAAGATCGTGCTTGTATGCAGCGGAGTCTAGCGCGGAGCACCATGCGATTTAGTCCAGCTGCCTTCACCCTTACCGGGCGCCCTCGAACATCATGAACTATCGATAGCGCGAAAACCATTCCGGACGGGAACATGTAAAACCCTCGGAAACGGATTATTCTGAGCACCTATAGGGCTTGGTGAGCACTCCGCCAGCCGTACAAATCGCGTGATTCGTAACGTGCCTGATACTTACTCAAGAAGGGCGGCCCTCGTCCTCGCGTTGGCCGCTGTTTGCATGGCCGTGGGATGTTCGTCCGATCCGGATCCGCCTGAAGATCTCAGCCCGATCGCGGCGAGCACCCTCATCTCGCAGAAGTGGTCTAATGACGAGCTGAATCACTTTAACGTAACCTTCCACTCCGACACCCTCATCGCATGCGGCCTGCAAAACGATCTCTGGAAACGGGTCGAGACTCCTCATCAAGGCTTTACCATCAGCACGTATCAACTGACGGAGGCGGGGCGTAAAGTCTTGTTCGCGATCGATCTGAAGGAATCGGGCAA
>CAZKQQ010000030.1:2927-45246 GCA_964554945.1 uncultured Solibacteraceae bacterium
GCAAGGGCCCTACCTCTTCCAGGTGACCGGCATCACTCCGGGGAGCCAGCCGGACATGCGTCAGGTCGCCATTCGTTGGGAACTCGACTGGAACAAAGCCCCGGCCGGATTGAAGGCATGCCTCCCACGATTCGAACTGTCGGGATCGCAGGTAGCGCTCTTCAAACTCTCCGGTCAAGAGTGGAAAGTTCTTTCGTTCTTGAAACCCGCAGATGTGACCCCGCCGCCGCAAGCAGCCGCCCGGCCCAGGATAGAATCGCGTGGCGGTACAACGCTGGCGGTCACCACCAAGAAGACCCCAGTCACAGCCCTACCGCTCTAAATTTTTACTGACCCGTAAACACTTACCGTCCGCCGATCGTTCCACCCGCCCGCTCGCCAGTTATCCTCTAGTCGGCAAGTTATGGCGACTCTCAACCAGATCGACGCGAATCGCCTCAATTCGCGACTCCCCTCCGGGCCGGCAACCCCGGAGACCGACGACCCACCCTCCCGCCGCAATCCCCTGAAAACCGGCATCGCGGCGCAATCCCACGTCATTCCCGGCGAAGACCCCATCGCACTCGACACCCTCGCCGCCGAATACTACGAGCAGTTCCAGCCCGCCACTCCCCTCGAGCGCTTCCTCGTCGACGCCCTCGTCTCGGCCGATTGGCTGCTCCGCCGGCTCCGCCGCGTCGAAGCCGAACTCTGGGCGAATCAGATTTCCAGCAAGAAATCCTTCTGCAGCCTCAATAAGGACGCCCCGCTCGGCCAGATCTTCGAATACAGCCGGGACGCGTTCACCCGCCTCCAACGCCGCATCGATTCCGCTGAGCGCTCCTACTACCGCGCCCTCACCCAATTACGAAGATCCGCGCCCGTACCGCCGGCAGTCCCACCGGTGACGGAACTTCCCCCACGGACCTTGTCACCGGTGTCTTCCACCCCCGAACCGGACCACTCCGCTCCCGTTGCCGCACCCGCCCCAACCTCCCAGGCAAAATTGGCTTCGTTTTTCCCCATCCCCGAATCCGGCCCCGCCGCCCGCGCGGCTTCCGGCCCCCGCTCATTTGACAGCACAAGCCGCTCACGATATCCTGCCGTTAACTTGAGGTGTTTTGCATGAACGTTCGTTGCTTGGCCGGATTTGCCCTCGGCGCCGCCCTGGCGGTCCTCCCGCTGCGCGCGCACCACTCCTTTGCCGCCGAATACGATGATTCCAAGCCGGTTAAAGTCTCGGGCGTGGTCACTAAGGTCGAATGGCAGAATCCGCACATCTGGTTCTTCGTCGACTCCAAGGATGAGAGCGGCAAAATCACCCACTGGGCCTTCTCCGGCGGCGCTCCCGGCCAGCTCATGCGCCGCGGCATCTATAAGGACGTCATCCAGCCCGGCATGACCGTCAACGTCGACGGCTACCGCGCCAAGGACGGCTCGAACAACGCCAACGGCGCCAAAGTCACCTTCCCCGACGGCCGCATGGTCTTCACCGCCGCCGCCGAAGACAAAATTCCCGAGTCCGGCAAGAAATAGCGGCACGGAGTCCCTCATGATCAAATATTCCTTACCCGCCGTCGCCGTCTTCTTTCTCTCGCTGGCCGGTGCGCAGAATGCGTCGCTGAAGACGCCCCGCGCCTCCGACGGCAAGCCCGATTTCAGCGGAATTTACGAGTGGCCGAAATCCTCTGCCGCCGAGCGCTGCAAATGTTCCGCCACCATCTTCGACAAGAATATTTTTCTGCCGCTGCTCAAGCCCGGCGGCGAGCCCATCTATGAGCCGCCCACCGGCGACCCGCGCCACGACGAGCCGCGCAACTTCTGTATGCCCGCCGGCTTCCCCTCCGGCATGCTCTCGGCCAACGCCGTCCAGTTCGTCCAGAACAAAAATTACCTCGTGATCGTTCACGAGTTCCAGCGCATGACCCGCGTCATCCCTCTCGACGGCCGCCCCCACCGCGCGCGCCTCGAGCCCATGTTCTACGGCGACCCGGTCGGCCACTGGGAAGGCGACACCCTGGTTGTCGAAACCACCAATTTCAAGCGCTGGGGCCTCGATGATTACTACTACACGAACCCCAGGGAATACCGCATGCACAGCGATGCGCTCAAAGTGACCGAGCACATCAGTTGGAAGGATGCAAAGACCTTAGCGTATGCGATGACCATCGACGACCCCAAGACGTTCACGCAGCCGTGGACGCAAAATTTCACAATGGCATCCAAACCCGAGTGGGATTCCGCCGGCCTGTTCGAATACGTGTGTGAAGAGAACAACCGCTGCCCCGGCGGCAAGTGCGCTCAGTAACGTAAGCCCCGGGCTTGCGTAAGGCGCGAAGCGCCGCGGGCCTTTACGCTCCCAGTGCCGCTCGTAGCTCCCGAATCTGCCCCGCATGCCGTCGCGCGTGCCCGGCAATAATGATCAGCAGTTCCGTCCCGTTGAGCGCCCCAAACCGCGGATGCGCCTCTGCCCTGGAATAAATCTCTTGCCCTTCTTGTACCGCCAACGCAATCGTCCGCGCCCGCGCCGCGTCGAATGCCCCCACCGCCTCCGCGAGCGTCGCGAATCGCCCGCTAGGCCGCACCGGTTCCGGCGCCTCCGCCCGGTTCGCCCGGTTCGGCACCCGCGCCAGCAGATCGGCCTCTTTCTGTTTATCGATGGCCGGCGCTCCTTCCCGCGGCGCGTTCTGCAGCCGCCCCAAGAACCGTTCCTCGACGGTCGTCACATGTTCCACGCAGTCCAGCACCGACCAGCGCCCCGCCTGCGGATGCGCCGTCGCCTGCGCTTCCGTCACCCCGTGCACCGCTTCCAAAAACTCCGCGCGGCTGTCTTCCAGGCACTGCACAATCTCGGTTCGCGTTTCCGGTCCCATGCCGAAGAGTCTACCAGAAGTGTAGAATCGATTCGATGAAACTCTTCCTGAGCCTGCCGGTTCTGCTGGCCCTCGCCCTCTTCGCTGCCCCCAACGAGCCCGTGCATAAAGGCACGTACGAGCGCATCAAGGTTCACGGCAAATCGCTCGAAGGAAACCTCGCCGGCGACTCGCCCGATCGCGACGTCTCCGTCTACCTGCCGCCCAGCTACGCCACCGACCGCAACCGCCGCTACCCCGTCGTCTACCTGCTGCACGGCTATACCAACTCCGACGAAGGTTGGTACGGCCCCAACACGAAATCCGGTTTCCAAAGCGCCAATACGACGCTCCCCGCCGTCGCCGATCAAGCTATCGCGAGCGGCGCCGCGCGCGAAATGATTATCGTGATGCCCAACGCCTACAACGTCTACCAGGGCAGCATGTACTCCAATTCCGTCACCACCGGCGATTGGGAAGCCTACATCACGCGCGATCTGGTCGAGTACATGGACTCCCACTACCGCACCATTGCCACGCCCGCCGCCCGCGGCCTCGCCGGACACTCCATGGGCGGCTACGGCGCCATCCGGCTCGCCATGAAAGATCCCGCCGTCTTCTCGAGCATCTACATTCTGAGCGCCTGCTGCCTCACCGCCAACCTCGATCCCAAGGGCGATTCCTACGCTCAGGCCGAAGCCGTTCATACTCCGGAAGACGTCGCCAAACTGGGCCGCGGTCCCATCACCATGCTCGCCGAAGCCGCCGCCTGGTCTCCGAACCCGAAGAACCCGCCGTTCTTCTTGAATCTCCCGGTGAAAGACGGCAAGCCGCAGCCCGACGTGGTCGCTCAGTGGGTCGCTAACGCGCCGCTCGCCATGCTCCCTCAATACGTCCCCAATCTGCGCAAGCTGCACGCCATCGCCATCGATGTCGGCGACAAGGATGGCCTTTCCCGCAGCAATCGCCAGCTCAGCGAAGCGCTCTCCGCCTTCGACATCCGCAACACCTTCGAAACCTACGACGGCGACCATACCAATCGCATCGCCGAGCGCGTGCGCGCCAAGGTGCTGCCATTCTTCTCCGCCAACCTTTCGCATTGATATAATGTCCGGGATCTGGGAGGTCAGCATGCTTCGACGCGCAATTGGCTTCGTTCTCTTGATGGCAGTTGGAATCGCACTGGGCCAGGAGCCGGGCGCCGCCCCCGCGCGCGCTGCCCGCGCCGGCCGTGGTGAGCCCGCGGGTCCGGCGCGTCCCCCGCTGTTTTTCCGCGAAGAGTGGAAGCAGCCCGCCAACGCGCCCGAGCATCCCGTCACCGCAGAGGCCACCGGCAATCCCAACCTGGAGCTGAAGCTCTACGGCGACGGCAAGAACATCCAGGAAACCGGCGCCGAAGGCAATCCTGGTAACCCGATCCATCTCTGGACCGGCCTCTGCACCTCGAATTGCGCCGCCACCCTGCGCGACAAGGAGAATTTCGTCGATCTCACCGGCATCGCCAAGATCCGCTGGATCACCAAGGTCTCCGGCTTCCACCAGGTCCATCCCGTCATCAAACTGGCCGATGGCACCATGCTGGTCGGCGACCACGCCGACGGCTCCACGGCTGACTGGTTGCAGAGCGAGTTCCTGCTCTCCGAAGTCCACTGGCTGCGACTCGATCCCGAGAAGGTCGTCACGCACGGCACCATCGTGCAGAAGCCCGACTTGAGCAAGGTGGATGAAGTCGGCTTCACCGACCTGAGTCCCGGCAGCGGTCACGGCCAGGGCGGCTGGTCCGACGTCGCCGCGATTGAAGTCTACGGCAAGCCCGTCAAGCGCTAGCCGCCAATTCGCCGCAGCCGCGTGCTCTTCGAAGCGTTTCAGATGCTCCGTGAAGCTGCATGCGCACGCCTGCGCCCGACGGACCGTTGAGTATGCTAATGGGATGACACAAGCGGATTGGGGACTCAAACGCCTGCGAGTTGCGTGCGGCATCATTGCCGCACTGACGGGCGCCGCGGTGTGGGCGCAGCAGAAAGTCGACACCGTCGTCACGAACGGCAAGATCCTGACCGTCGATGCAGACTTCCGGGTGGTCGAGGCGCTCGCGATCAACGAAGGCCGTATCGTAGCGCGCGGCACGAGCGCCGAGATGGCGCGCTATGCGGGTCCCAACGCCAAGATCATCGACGTCAAGGGCGCCACCGTCATCCCCGGCCTCATCGACAACCATTTCCACTTCACTCGCGCGGTCGAGCGCTGGCACCAGCAGGCGCGCTTCGAAGGCGTCAGCTCGCGCCACGAAGCGCTGCGGATACTCGCAACCAAGGCGGCGAGCCGGAAGCCCGGCGAGTGGATCATGGTGCAGGGCGGGTGGACGCCGCGCCAATTCGCCGATGCGCCGGGCGGCTTCACGCTCGAGGAGTTGGATGGCGTTGCGCCGAAGAATCCGCTGTTCGTTCAGGAAGGCTATAACGTCGTGTACGCCAACAGCCTGGCGCTCAAAGCGGTGGGGTTGAACCCGGCGGATGGGGCGCGCCGCAATGCCGCGGGGCTAGTATCCTTCCAGCCGCCCATGGCGCTGTACGATGCCATGCCGCCGGCCTCGCCCGCGCAACTTGACCAGAACCTCACCGATTTCCTGCACGAGATGAATGCGGCCGGCCTCACGGGCATTTATAGTCTGGGCCGCTCCGCGTTGCTGGCCGCGCGCGCCGCCAAGGGGCCGCTGCCGGTACGGCTCTGGGAGACCTTGCCGATTAACGCGATGGACCCCGCCTCGGCGGCTAAGGCCGCGGTCCTGATCGAGAGCAGCCGCCCGAACCAGTTCGACGGCCAGTTCGGTATTTTTGGTCTCGCGGAGACTCTCTACCGGCCATTCTTCGATCTGGCGCCCCGCAAGGAGCCCTGGCCCGCCGAGGTCATGAACGAATACGGCAAGCTCGCGACCGTGGCAGCGCGCGCCGGCTGGCACATTCACGAGCATGTGATCAACAACTCCGCCGTGACCGATCTGCTGAACACCTTGGAGCGGGTGAACCAAAGCCAGCGGATTGACGGTCTGCGTTGGACGATGGGCCACGTCTACGACATCTCTCCCGCGAACATCGCCCGCGCGAAGGCGCTGGGGATGACGCTGGGCGTCCACGGCGCGGCGATGCAGGCCGGCGCTCACATGCCGCTGCGAAAGATCGCCGCGAGCGGCATCGTCTTCGGTCTCGGCACGGACGCGACGATCGTTTCGCACTACAGCCCGTTCGTGACGCTGGGTTGGGTAGTCAGCGGTCTCGACGTCGGCGGCAACCACGTGCTCGACGAGACGCTGACGCGCGAGGAGGCGCTGATTGCGCACACGCGCTCGAACGCGTACCTGTTCTTTCAGGAGAAGGCGCTCGGGTCGCTCGAAGTCGGCAAACAGGCGGACCTTGTCGTGCTGGACCGCGATTACTTGACGGTGCCGGCTGCCGAAATCAAGCACATTCATCCGACACTGACGATGGTTGGCGGACGCGTGGTGTTCAGCGCGGCGAAGTAGAATGGTGTTTCATCCGCGCTGGGCGATGATCTGCCGCCTCCGCGACCCGGGAGAACCAGCGCCGCGCGGGCAAGAACCCGCGCGGCCGTAGTTCCATCAGCGGTCGCGCTTCAGAACGTTCCGGAGAGAACCAGGTTCCCGCCCGCATCGTTGACCTGGATCGACGTGATCGCCGAGGCATCGCTCAACCCCGCCTGCAGCAGGTCCGCCGTCTCCAGCCGGAGTTCCGCCTCCATCAGTTTGAAAGTGACGGTCCCCAGCCGAACGCCGCTGTTGGCCAGAATGGTCCACACCGTCCCATCCGGCGCCTGCGCTTCTACTTCTACCTTGAGTCGCGTGTCAGCTCCCTGGCTGCGCAGGTCCGCGTTGCCCTCGGCGCGCACCGTCACGCCGGTGGTCGTCGCCGTGAATCGCAACTCTTTCCTTATAGCGAGCACCGCGGAAAGCGGGGGATTTGCAGTCGTGATGGCCCCGAATTGAGCCTGCAGAATCGGAGCGTTCGAAGAATCGCTCACCACAATCGACGTGATGGCGGCTGCCGCCAGCCCGCCGGTTAGGGTCTGGCCGTTATCCGATTCAAACTCGAACTCGCCCTCCCCCAGGTGAATCGTGATCACGCCAATCGGCGTGGTGTTCGCCGTCAACGAGAACATCGTCCCGTCCGGCACGTTCGCCTCCACCTCAATGGAAAGCCGCTGCTCATTGCCCCGGACGCGGATGTCCGCATGCCCCGAGGCGCCGATCGCAGTTCCAGCTGCCGTTGCCGCGAGGCTTACGCCATTTCGTTGCAACTCGCCGTTCGCGTTTGCAACAGGTCCCCGATTGTCATCCGCGGCGTTCGCGTTGCCCCCATGATCGTCCCCCGGCTCGGCGCCGACTCCAGGATTTGCTCCGGCCGTTGCCGTCCCACCATGGTCGTTACCGCTGTTGCCATTCTGTCCGTGGTTATCCCCTTGCGGTTCGGATGACACCGATCCACCGTCTGAACCATCTTGACCATGGTCCGCCAAGGCTATCACCGGCAACGTAAGTAGAGCTGCCAGACACATCGTGATCCCAGTTCGCTTCACAGTCATTGCTCCTCCCGTTTCGTGGAATTAATTCTTCCCACTCACTGTGACTCGCTTCCCGCTATCAGAGAACAAGCGCGAAGTAAAAGTCTTGTAAATAGCGGAGCCGCGGGACTTCCCTGTTGATAAACGTGGATGGCATTTGTTTGCTTGCGTTTACGCAAGTAAACGAACACGCGCCGGCAAGGCGCGGGGCTTGGGCAGGCAGGTTTAATTTGCAAATGAGTTGCTGAAAATATCTTGATAAAAATCTTGATTCCTGATATTTTCAGTTTTTATGCAACTCAGTTGCAGTAAATATGTGCCGTGAGGCCGTTGGCCGAGAGGGTCTTTTTACTGAAAGCTCTGCAAAACAGCGGCGGGAGGGAATGCGAGTGTTTAGGCCAAAGACAATGGGTTGCAATCTGATAGCAGTGGCCGTGCTTCTGAATGTTCCCGGAGCACGTGCCGGCGAGGGACCGTTTTTCGTCACTTACACCCATCAGATGGAGGAACCCGGAAATCTGGAAGTCGCCACCAAGACCGCCACCGGAAAGCCCGCCGGCGGCAACCGCTGGGTGGGAAATTCATTGGAGCTGGAATACGGCGTGAACGGCTGGTGGACCACCGAGTTATATCTGGATGGGCAAGCGACTGCAGGCGCGGGCGCCCTCTTCACGGGATACCGTTGGGAAAACCGGTTCCGGCCTTTTTCCTGCGAGCACTGGATCAACCCGGTGCTCTACCTGGAATTCGAGAACATCAATGGCGCCGATCGGAGTTTGCTCGAGGTGGTCAACCATGACGGCGGGGCGGATCTGGCCGAGCCCATAAGTGATGTGCGGGGCGAGAAGAAACGGGAGATCGAGGCCAAGCTGATTCTGGGAAGTTATTTCAAGGGCTGGACCATCGCTGAAAATTTCATTGCGGAGAAGAACGTGCGCCATGAGCCGTATGAGTTTGGCTACGCTGCCGGCGTCAGCCGGCCGTTGGCGCTGGCGGCCAGGCCCGAACGGTGCAATTTGTGTCCGGAGAATTTCCAGGTGGGCGTTGAGATGTACGGCGGGTTGGGTACTCCTGCTGATTTCGGTTTCACGGGAACGTCTCATTACGTCGCGCCGACCGTCGCCTGGACGCTCGCCAATGGAACGGCCTTCCGCGTCTCGCCGGTATTCGGTGTGACCGGACCCAGTGCCGGCTTCCTGCTGCGCTTCGGCTTGTCCTATGAGATCGCACAGTTCGGCAGAACAATGCACAACCTGTTGGCCGGAGAACGTCCATGAAGACAGTACGAAGCGCGATTATTATCGCGGGCGTGGCGGCCATCCTGGCGGGGGCCGGGAGTCCTATCCAAGAAGCGCCGGCTAAAGCGGCAGGCCTGCGAAATCCGATGCGGGAAAGCGCGCCGGCCCTGCGTGCGGGCGCCAAGCTATTCGAACGGGAGTGCGCGGCCTGCCATGGGTCGCAGCGCCAGGGTTCGCCGAAAGCGCCGCCCCTGAACCGTCCCGCGGTTCACGACGCTTCACCGGGCGCTCTGTTCTGGGTCTTACGCAACGGTTCCTTGCACCGAGGTATGCCCTCATTTGCCCATCTGCCGGATTTAGAGCGGTGGCAGATTGTCACCTTCCTGCAGTCCAGATCAGAATGACTTTCAGCAGCCGTTTATCTTATTCCGGGCGGGAAGGAGTCGTCTGATTCGTTATCAGCACCCATGTTCCCGAAGGTGAGCCGTGTATGCATTCCGCGCTTTCTCCCACTTTTTTCGCGCGGCCTCAATGGCAAGCTCGATGCGCGGTAGTCCATCGCCGCCGTTGATGAGATTAGAGCTGTGCTCGTTTTGCAGCGCCGTTACCTGGCTCACGGCCTCGAGCAGCTTCTTCGATAATTTTTCCTTATCCCGGCAGATTTTAGATTTGGCAGGCTTCGGCGACATGGAATTCAAATACTAGTAGTTTTACCGGGCACCTGCAACAACCTCGAAAAGTAAACACAAGTCTTGGGTGCGATTCGTCACAAATATTACGCTCGAAGGGCTGAAGACGGGCCGCTTTGACTATGCGGAACTCCCGCGCTGCAAATTCTGCAGATGCGTTATGCCGGCTCCGGCTTGGCTTGGGATATCCTCCTACCGAAATGCGAAAACGGTCTTCTCGATCTCGAAAAGTCGCTCACCCCAGAAGATCTGATGGCATGGGTTTGTGAAATGTCCGGCCGGATTCTGTTCGCAGAGCGCTTGGCCAACCCAGTCCTATAACCCCGCAGATTTGGCCCTCGGTGTGCAACATCGTGCGCGCAGTAACGGAGGAGTCCCATGGTGGTCGCTGCTGGTCTCGCGGTTTTAGTAGTGGTTGGCTTGCTTTTGTCGATGGTTCAGACCCCACCCCAGATTGGCCGTTAACGACACGCCCTCGTGTCGGTTTGGCACAGCTATCGGGTGACGGGTTCAGGGGATTTGCGTAGCGGCGGAGCCGAAGCAGTCTTCTTGAACTTTGCTACCCAGACGCGGTATCCCAAGAGAACCGCTGCCAGAAAACCATAAAAAATCGGATCGCGGACGTCCGACTTCACGGACCAGTAATAGTGGATCACGCCGGCAATGACAGCCGCGTAAATCAGCCGATGCAACTGCTGCCACCGCTTTCCACCCAGGCGGCGGATCCACCCCGTAGTGGACGTCACGGCCAGCGCCGTCAAAATCACCAACGCCGTGAAGCCCACCGTGATGTAGGTGCGCTTTCCGATGTCAGTCAGAATCTCTCGCCAGTCGAAAAATTTGTCGAGCACCAGGTAGGTGAAGAAATGCAGCGAGGCGTAGAAAAACGCGAAAAGCCCGATCATGCGCCGGTACTTGATCAACTCGGGCCGGTGGAAGATCCTGCGCGCGGGCGTGATGCACAGCGTAATGACGATCAGCCGGAGAGTCCAGTCGCCCGTGTAGTGGGTGATGTACTCAATCGGATTGGCGGTCAGCCGGTGGTTGTACGCCCGCCACAGCAGCCAGAAGAACGGTACCAGGCCAAGCGCGAAAACGACAACTTTGCTCCAGCGCCGCTTCCGCATCGCTAATAATACTTGATCAGGTCCATCCCCGTGTACATGCTTGCCACCTGGTCGCCATAGCCGTTGAACATCAGTGTGTCGCGCCGTCCGAATTCTCCCAGACGCCGCTCCTTGGCCTGGCTCCACCGCGGATGCGACCGGTTGGGGTTCACGTTGGAGTAAAAGCCGTATTCATTGGGAGCGTATTCGTTCCAGGTGGAAGGTGGCTGGCTACCCACGAACTTGATCTTCACAATCGATTTGATGCTCTTGAACCCGTATTTCCACGGAATCACGAGGCGCACGGGCGCGCCGTCCTGGGGAGGCAGCGTCGTGCCATACATCCCGAACGTGAGCAACGTGAGGGGGTTCATCGCCTCATCCATGCGCAGCCCTTCCACGTATGGCAGCGGAATACCGGCCTGTAGCGGCGATAACATCTGCTTCGGATCGTAGAGAGTTTCAAATGCCACAAACTTGGCTTTCGACGTAGGCTCGGCCTGCTTGATCAGGGTGCTGAGCGAGTAGCCGATCCATGGCACCACGATGGACCACGCTTCCACGCAGCGGTGCCGGTAAACGCGTTCCTCGAGGGGCGCCATCTTCATGATCTCTTCGATACCGACTTTGCGCGGTTTGGCGCATTCGCCTTCGATGGAGACCGCCCAGGGAGAAGTCTTGAAGTTCTTGGCGCGGACCTGGGGCTCGTCCTTGCCGGTCCCGAATTCGTAATAGTTGTTGTAGCTGGTGACGTCTTCTTCGGAGTTCACCTTTTCTCCCGTCGTGGTGAGGGAGCCTTTGACGGTCTGGAGTTTTGTGACGGCTGCCATGGCGCGCCGGGAGGGCGACAGCAGTTCATTGCCCGCAAGGAATGCGGCTGGAACGGCCGCCAGAAAATTCCGGCGGTTCAAGTAGAGCGACTTCGGCGTTACGTCCGAGTAACGGAGGTCTGGGGATTTCTTGATCAGCATGACAGCACTCCTATATCCTCTGAGACTTAAATATATTCCCTTAGTGTCTATTTTATCAGTTTCCAGCCCTACTCTTCCGTTTGCTATGTAGGCGTTACAATAAACCGTGATGAAATTGCAGCGGCGCGAATTCCTCCGTACCTTTGCCGGCGGCGCCGCTTGGCTGGGCTTGGCGCGCGCAGCCGCGGGTCAATCGGGTCCCGCCGCCACGAAACTCACCGATAAGGTAACGCTGATCACCGGAGCGGGGAACAACATCGTCGCCCTTGCCGGAGACGGCGGAAGTCTGCTGGTCGATTGCGGGGAAGCCTCTCACGGGCAGGATGTTCTCAAACTGGCGGGCAGCGTCAAGACGGTAATCAACACGCACTGGCACCTGGAATCCACCGGAGCGAACGACGCGATGGCGAAGGCCGGCGCGAAGCTGGTTTCGAGCGTGAACACGGAGCTGTGGATGACCCAGGAGATTCCCCACGATTGGGAGAAGAAGGTCTATCCGCCGCGGGCCAAAGAAGCCCTGCCGACCGAGACCTTCTACACCACCGGCCAGACCACATTCGGCGGCGAGCCGGTCGAGTACGGCATCATGCCGATGGCCCACACCGACGGCGATATTTACATTTACTTCCGGCAGTCGAATGTCCTGATGGCCGGCGACGCGGTACAACCCGGCCGCCTCCCGGTGCTCGACTGGCGCTGCGACGGCTGGATCGGCGGCATGCAGGACGCCCACCGCACTTTGCTCGGCCTCGCCAACGACACGACCAAAATCGTGCCCGGCAGCGGTCCGGTGATGACAAAGGCCGATCTGCAGGCGAGCCTGGATACGGTGACTAAGATCCGGGAGCACCTGGTCAAGCTCATGAAGATGGGGATGGGCGCGAAGGACATGATCGAGGCGAAGGCCATGAAGGACTTCCAGCTTCCGGGCGACCCCGACACCTTCCTCTATATCGCTTACCGCGGCCTCTGGGCCCACGCCCGCGAACTCGGCGGTATCGTGTAAAGCGGAGTGCGGTCTGCAGCCGTGACGGATTTCACGCCCGTCAGGGTCGCATGGTTGGTTTGCAGCACGATTCCTGTTTACATCTCACCGACATGTTCGATTCAGTTCTTGTTGCTCCGGCCGGTCCGGCCGTAGCATAGGCGTGTATCACGCACGAGGCCCTCTGGATACTTACGCCAAAACCACCGCTCCTGTAGAAATCGGCCGTTCTCATCGAAATCCACAACTGGATGCTCTTCGCGGACTGGCGATTGTAATGGTCCTCTGTTGCCACACCACGTCGTTTCGCCAGCCCGGCTGGGACGCCGTTTTAGTCCGTCCCGGATGGGCCGGCGTTGATTTGTTTTTCGTCCTTAGCGGTTATCTGATTTCAGGACTCTTGTTCGCCGAATACAAGAAAACTGGAATGATTCGATTCCGGCGGTTTGCGTTCCGGCGCGCCTTCAAGATCTACCCGGCATTTTACGTTCTCGTGTTGCTGACGGTTCTGTTTCGACTGGCACATCATCGTATTGGGCCTGCTCCGATCCTGCGAGGCTTGCTCCATGATGTGTTCTTCCTGCAAAGCTATACGCCGGGAACTTACCTGCATTTCTGGTCTCTGGCAGTGGAAGAACACTTTTACATCCTCTTGCCGCTGATGTTGTATTTCCTGCTCCGGCGGAGCGAGCCTCATGAATCCGATCCCTTCCGGTATCTACCGCGGCTATTTGCCCTGGTAGCGGCGGTGGCGCTCGCTCTGCGCCTGTGGACGTCCCATTCGGGCGGGACTTTTCAGGTGCAAACGCAACTGACGCCCACTCACTTGAGAATCGATTCCCTTTTGTTTGGCGTCGTATTGTCGTACTGGTCGAGTTTCCACGCCGCGCGCTTCTGGGGTTTTGCGCGCGCCCGCTACCCGCTCATCCTGGCCGCCGGGATTGTCCTGCTCGCGCCTCTTGTGCTGATCGACGTGACGGACCGATGGATGTATACCTACGGTTTCGCTCTCAATTACCTGGGATTCGGAACTCTTATGGTAGGGATGCTCAGTTTGCCTCTGGAAAGACTGCCCCGCGCGGGACAAGCCGGATTTCGCTTTTTGGGCTACATCGGAACATTTTCCTACTCGATTTATCTATGGCACCTGGCCTGGATCGAAGCGATATTGCGGCTGCACATCGCCGCATTGCCCTACGTGGGAATCTTCGCGTACTTTGCGGGATCGATCGTCATCGGCATTGTCACCTCAAAGCTAATCGAGATACCATCGCTGCGGTTGCGTGAGCGGCTCTTCCCCCAGGCAGAGGCGAAGACGCGCGCCGTATCGTTCGCGACGGCCGTTTCCCTGGTCGATGCGCCGATGCCGCGATGAGGATCAGGAGAAACTGCCGCCGGTCGATCCGCGGGAGTATGGGCCCAGCGCTTGCTGCTCGAAGCTGTTCAGACGTAGCATAGCCGAATATACTGACTCCAAAACCCTGTTGGAAGGAGAAAGCCGATGAGAAACGGCCGCGGTACCTTCGCTGCAGCCCTGATCGCCTGCCTGTTGATGTCGGGCATTGCGGATGCCAAGTCACGCCGGAAGAAAGGCACGACGTCTTCCGTATTCTCCTATTACATGCTGGTGCTGTCGGACGCGCCCGATTTTTGTGACCAGCCCCAAGGGCAGAAGGATCCTCGGGAGTGCGGCTCCGGACGCCACATCGGCTTTGTGGTCCACGGAATGTGGCCCCAAGGCGAGACCTCGCGAGGTCCCGAGAATTGCGGCCCGGCCAGCCCGGTTTCCCAGGAGATCATCCAGGCAACCTTGAAGTACATTCCGACCGAGTCGCTGATCCAGCATGAGTGGGCGACGCACGGCACTTGCAGCGGACTCAGCGCAGCCGATTACTTCGCGACTCTCCGCAAGGCTCGTGATTCCGTCACTCTGCCCGCCGATCTGAATCAGCCTAGCCAAAAGCTGCAGTTGAGCCCCGCCCAAATCGAAACGAAAATGGCAGCCGCGAATCCCAGCTTTCCCAAAACAGCCTTTCGTACGTCTTGCTATCGGGACAGGGAACTCGAGGAAATCCGTGTCTGCCTGAAGAAAGATCTGACTCCGCGCGCGTGTGGTCCCAGTGCCGGTGAGTGTTCCGCCGCGACCGTGACCCTCTTGCCAGTTCGCTAGGACGGGTCCAGGACTGGGACGGGGAGCGTGATTGATCGCCCGTAACCAATCGCCTTCGTATCCCGCCAAAGATATATAATGTGGAGCGGACGTTGTTCATAATGCGGAACTTACTGCTTGCCGCGTTCGCGGCAGGTGCTCTCCTCATAGCGGCCCAAACCGCTGATAAACAAGCGCCGGCCGCCGTGAGTCCCCATCAGGCGCTGGTTAAACGATATTGCGCCACCTGCCATAACGAAAAGCTCCGAACGGCCAAACTGGCGCTCGATGTGCTTGATCTTACCCATCCCGAAAAGGACGCGCTCACCTGGGAGCGGGCTATTCGCAAACTGCGCGGAGGCATGATGCCGCCGCCGGGCGCGCCCCGGCCTCCGGTGGAAGCGGTGAACGCGTTCGCCGCTTACCTGGAAACCTCGCTGGACAAGGCGGCCGCCTCGAATCCGAATCCGGGAAGCGTGCGGATCCACCGGCTGAATCGTGCAGAGTACGCGAACGCGATGCGCGATCTGTTTGGCATCGAGGTGGACGCGGCCGCGCTGCTGCCGACCGACGATATCAGCGATGGTTTCGACAACATCGCGGACGTGTTGAAGGTTTCGCCGTCGTTCCTGGACCAATACATTATGGCGGCTCGCGCGGTGGTCAAACAGGCGATCGGAACGCCGCTGACGAGCAAGGAAGTGAAGACGACATTCCGCGGGAGGGATCCGAAGGTGCCGCTGCCGCCGGGAGCGCGCAACGGAATCACCGCGGAGTTCATGGCTTCGTATGAAGGCGATTACGAATTGCGGGCGGCGGGCAATCCGGTGGTTTTCACGGTGGACGGAGCGACCGTCGATACCAAAGGACGCACGCACCTGAAAGCGGGGCCGCACACGATTGTCTCAGCGCTACCGAGCCACAGCTACGCGGAGAGCGAAGGCGAATTGTTCGGATTCATTCCGGGCGCGGCCGGGACGGGCTATGCCAGCACCGGCACTGTACCGGGCGGCGCGCTGCTGGTGAATGGCGGCGCGCAAAATCGAATTCGAGGACCGGAAGTGAACGTCACGGTGGAGGGGCCGTTCAATCCCATCGGGGATCCGGTGGACACGGTGAGCCGGACGCGCATTTTCGTCTGCCGCGCGACCGATCCGAAAGAAGAGACGGCATGCGCCTCGCGCATCCTGTCGAACCTGGCGCGGAAGGCGTTCCGGCGTCCGGTGACGCCGAAAGACATGGCGCCGCTGATGCAGTTCTATAACGATGGGCGGAAGACCACGACGTTCGAAGGCGGCATCGAGAACGCGATGGTGGCGATGCTGGCCAGCGCGAAGTTTCTGTATCGCGTGGAGCCTCCGCCCGCCGGCACGAATCCCGGCGGTGTGTACCGGCTGAACGACCTGGAACTGGCGTCGCGCCTCTCGTTCTTCCTGTGGAGCAGCATTCCCGACGACGAACTGCTGGCGGCCGCCGAGCAAGGCAAGCTGAGCGATTCGAAGGTAATGGACCACGAGGTGCGGCGCATGCTGGCTGATCCGCGCGCGCAGACGCTGACCACCAACTTCGCATTCGAGTGGCTGAAGGTCCGCGACATGGACGCGATGGAGCCGGATCCTTACGTGTACCCGTCGTTCGACCGGCCGCTACGCACGGCGCTGAAGCGCGAGATCGAACTGTTCCTCGACAGCGTCTTCCGCGAGGACCGCAGCGTGGTGGATCTGCTCAACGCCAACTATACCTTCTTAAACGAACGGCTGGCGGCGCACTACGGGATTGAGAATATCCGGGGCGATCAGTTCCGCCGCGTGACGCTAAGCGACCCGAGCCGCTTCGGGCTGTTGGGCAAAGGGGCGGTGATGATGGTGACGGCATATCCAAACCGCACGTCGCCGGTGCTGCGCGGCGCCTACATCCTGGAAAATATTTTGGGCACGCCACCTTCGCCTCCTCCTCCAAATGTCCCGCCGTTCAAGGAGAACAAGGACGGCGAGAAAGCCAAGACGATTCGCGAAATCATGGAGGAGCACCGCGCCAACCCGACGTGCAACGCCTGCCACGGGGTGATGGATCCGCTCGGGTTCTCGCTGGAGAATTTCGACACGATCGGCAGCTACCGGACGATGGACCGGTTCACACGCACTAAGATCGATACCGGCGGGAAACTGGTGGACGGAACCGTGGTGAGCGGCCCGAACGATCTGCGGGCCGCGCTGCTGAAACGCCACGATCAGTTCGTGCAGACGCTGACGGAAAAGTTGATGACCTATGCGCTGGGCCGCGGGGTTCAATACTACGACATGCCCAACGTCCGCAAAATCGTGAAGGATGCCGCGCGCGACAATTACCGGTTCTCTTCAATCGTGAAAGGAATTATCACGACGCCGGAGTTTCAATCGAGCGCGGTGGAATCGGTGAAGACGCCGGAAGCAGGGCCCAAGCAAGTCGCCGCCAGGTAAAGAAGGAGTCATCGAAATGTTCGTGACCAAGAAGCACTTGACGCGCCGTACGGTACTGCGGGGAGCGGGGGCTGCTCTGGCCCTGCCGCTGCTCGATGCCATGATTCCAGCGCGCACCGCCTTGGCGGACACGGCGGCGAACGCGACGCCTCACATGGGATTCATCTACTTCCCGCACGGCGCGGTGCAGGAAAAGTGGACGCCGAACGGCGTCGGCAAGATCGAATCGTTTAACGAAATCCTCAAGCCGTTGGACGCCTACAAGTCGATGACCACGGTGTTCAGCAACATCGAGAACCAGGCGCCCGTGGGCCCTGTGCACGCACTGGCGCCGGGCACGTGGCTCAACTGCGTGCACCCGGCGATCAGCCAGGACCCGCACGCCGGCATCTCGGCGGACCAGATCGCCGCACAGCACATCGGCCAGGATACGCCGCTGCCTTCGCTCGAAGTGGCGACGGAGAACCACGGCGGCGGCGGGTTTTGCGATCGGGACTACGGCTGCTCGTACGCGGCGACGGTCTCGTTCCGCACGCCTACGACGCCGCTGCCGATGGAGACGGATCCACGCAAACTGTTTATGCGGCTTTTCGGCCAAGGCGATAACGCGGCCGAGCGCACACGGTTGTCCCATCAGTATGCGTCGCTGCTGGACATGGTCGGCAGCGAAGCGAAGGAACTGCAGCGCGTAGTGGGGCCGTCGGACAAGGCGATGCTCTCCGACTATATGGAAAGCGTGCGCGAGATCGAGCGGCGCATTCAGAAGATGGAGGCGCGCGATCTTTCGAAGGTCAATATCCCCGATGCTCCCAAGGAAGGAACCGCGCCGTTCAACCAGCGCATCGAGCTGATGTTCGACCTGGTGGCGCTGGCGCTGCAGGCCAACATGACGCGCGTGTTCAGTTTCATGATGGCCGCGGAAGTGAGCGGGCAAACGTATAACTTCATCGGCGTGCCCGACGCCTTCCATCCGCTGTCGCATCACAATAACGAAGCGGCCAAGATGGAGCGCCTGACGAAGGTGCAGGCGTATCACACGCAGGTGTTCGCGAAGTTTCTCGATAAGCTGGCCAAAATGCCGGATGGCGATGGCACGATGCTGCAGCATTCGCTGATCCTCTACGGCAGCAACATGGCCAACAGCAACGCGCACAACCACTACCCGCTGCCGACGTCGATAGTAGGCGGTTGGAAGACGGTGAAGGGCGGGCAGCATATCGTACCGCCGGAGCACACGCCGCTGGCGAACGTCCTGCTGACGCTGCTGGACCGCGCGGGTATTCCCCAAGACAAACTGGGCGACAGCACGGGAAAACTCCTGGAGGTCTAGAGTGGGGCAGGCTTTCAGCCAATGCCACTTAGTTTTCCCGAGAGTGGAATTTCGGCAGAAGGATTGGCTGGCCCCCATTTGGAAAAGGATTTTATGAGAATTCTCATGGTGGCCGCGCTGGCGGCGCTGCCGGTGTTGGCGGCCGAGGCCCCGGGGGCAAGCCCCTCGCTAGTCAACGCGATCAAATCCGGCCAGCGCTCGGCGGCGATCGAGATGATCGAGAAGAAGTCGGCCGATGTCAACGCCGCCGAGGCCGATGGCTCGACACCTCTTCTGTGGGCCGCGAATCTGAGCGACGCGGACCTGGTCGCGCGACTGCTGAAGGCAGGCGCGAAGCCAAATGAGCGGAATCATCTCGGATCGACGCCGCTCGAAGAAGCGGCGTTCCACGCGAACACTGACGCAATCAAAGCATTGCTCGACGCCGGCGCGGATCCGAATGCCCCCGGAGCGGACGGACAGACGCCTCTCATGCTGGTGGCGCGGACGGCGAATGTCGCGGCCGCGAAGCTGCTATTGGACAAGGAAGCGAATCCGAACGTGAGGGAGAAGCAGCGTGGGCAGACCGCGCTGATGTGGGCGGCGGCCGGGAGCCAGGGCGCGATGATGCGCGAACTGCTGGCGCACGGCGCGGAGGTCGACACTTCGTCCGATCCCGATCTGATGACGCCGCTGGTGAGCGGGGAGCCGCGCGCGCAGCCTCGTCCTCCAGGCGGGATGACGGCGATGCTGTTTGCGGCACGCGAAGGCTGCATGGACTGCGTGAAGGCTCTGGCCGAGAAAGGCGCGAAGCTGGACCTCGCCGATCCGGAAGGCGTGACACCGTTGATCACGGCGGTTTTCAACGCGCATTTCGACGTTGCGAAGTACCTGGTGGAGGAGGGCGCGAACGTCAATAAGTGGGACTGGTGGGGCCGCACTCCGCTGTATCTGGCGGTGGACTACAACACGCTGCCGCATGGCGGACGCGCGGACCAGCCATCGCTGGATGAAACGCTGCCGATCGATTTGATTCGGATCCTGCTCGAGAAGGGCGCCAATCCCAACGCGCAATTGAAGCTGTTTCCGCCGTACCGCGCGACGGGGAACGATCGCGGCCTCGATACCATGATCCAGGTGGGCACCACTCCGCTGCTGCGCGCGGCCAAAGCGCAGGACGCGCCCGCGATCAAGCTGCTGCTGGAGCACGGCGCCCTCATTGATCTTCCGAATACCCAGGGCTGGACTCCCACGGTTGCCGCCGCGGGCGCGGGATCGGTGGATGCGGACACGCGCGGATATTACACAACCTCGGATGTGCAGGAGCGCTCGATCGCCTCGCTGGAGTTGCTGCTGGCGCACGGCGGCGCGTTAAATGGACGCGCGGGCCGCTTGGGGCAAACGCCGATACACGGCGCGGCATTCTGGGGCTGGAACCAGGTGGTGGAGTATCTATTGAGCAAGGGCGCGGATATCAACCAGACCGATAACCGAGGCTACACCGCTGTCGATTACGCGATGGGCCGCGCCGCCGGCAACAGCCGCGGCGGCCAGCGAAAAGATATCCACCAGGACACCGCCGACCTGCTGGCGGCCAAAGGCGGAATTCCGGGAACGCCGAAGCCAGAAGCCGGTGGACGCGGCGGGGCACGCCGCGCCCAGTAAAAGCGGCAAGCTGCCGGCTACCGCAGTCCTCAGAACGTCTTGAGAAACTCGATAAGCGCCCGCTTGTCCGCATCGCTCAGGCCTGGCTGCCTCACACCGGGTTGCTCGCCTGGTTCCAGGAAATCGGTTCCGAAGTAGTGCCCGCGATTGACGATCAAGTCCGGGCACTTACTAAGCCCCAGAAGTTTGTCGACCGAGTTGCCGAGCGCCTGGTCAGCCTGCTCGTCGGAGGCGTCCTTTCCTATTTTCTGGAGGTCTCCATTGAGGGTAGAGACAAGACTGAGAAGCTGGGCCGCGTGTTCGGCCTTCTTCAACGGATCGGGGTCTTCCGAGAGAGGATTCAGATTCGCAAGCAGGCCGATGGGCGTCCCCGCCGGAATGGGGCCGAGTTCAATGCCGCCCTCTCCGAAAAGCCAGGGAGCGAGGCGCTGGCCCATGCCGAGCGATTTTTGTAGCGCATCGGGGAGATAACCCCCGGAGACGCGGATGAAACTGCGGGTGGTTGTGCGGTCGATCGCGCCCGGGATTTTTGCGCCGAGCTTGCTGTCTTTCTGCCGCCGCTCCGGCCACAGCATCTGTTCGATAGAAGCCTGGAAGGAATGCATCCTGGTCGCCACCGAAGGGTCGCCTTCAAATGGACCGACCGTATTGTTAAGCAGGAAGGGCGCGGTGGACCATAAGCTCACGAGGGACGGCGGCCGCGTGTATCCGCGCCCTCCGGCCGGCATGGTGTACGTGTGCGGCTCGCCGGTCACGGGGTGATACCAGGTGATCTGCCCGACCGACGGCAGGTCTTTGTAGGACTGAGAGGAGAAGTTGTCCCAAATGTTGCCGCCGATGGCGTTCGTGGCGAGCGGGCTGCAGGCGTTGGTGCGGAGGAGTGTCACCGGAACCCGAAATTCCGCAGAGAGGTAATTGTCGGTGAGGAAATCGTCGGCCAGCACGATCTGGCGCATCTTGCTCTTGAAGTCCTCGGTCTGAGTGGACGCCCAATATTTGTCCCAGCAGGCGAGATAATCTTTGCCCGCGCATCCATCGGGGTCGAGACCGGCGGCATTCTCGGGCAACTTGCTGGAGTGGCAGCGCGCACAGTTCTCGGCGAATACGATTTTGCCCCGATTCAGCACTGATTTGTCCCTGGTCAGGTAGCTGTCGCCGCCGGGAGCATCCTTCAAATAATGAGGGGCAGTGGTCTTCAGGAAGAATTGGGCCGTGGCGAAAGTTTGCGCTTCCGTGGCCACGAAATAGGCCGAGTTCTTCCGCGACACGCTGATTTCGATGGGGCTGACCGGCTTACCGCCCACCAGCGCGTTGAAGTGCAGCAACCATTCCTCGCTAAACGTTCCGATATTGAGGTACACGCGGTTGAGCGCACCCATCACGCCGACCGAGTCGGCGCCGTCTTTCAGGACGCGCGGAGTCCGCACGGTGTCGGGCGGCTGGAAGAATTGGGTGAGCGGGCCCTCTTTGACGTAATCGTTGATCTGACGATTGTTCAGGCCGCCTCCAGCGAGGATTTCCTTTCCCCACCGCTTCGCCTCAAAAATACGCGGGGCGAGCTGATAGACGGCATTCATGGTGCGGGGGTTGTCGATGTTGTCGGTGGAGATCAGCGAAGTGTCGAGGGTGCCCGGCCGGTAGGTGTGGAACAACTGGAAGGCGAAGTTCTGGCTGTCCGCGCTCCAGAAGAAAATGCGGTCTGTCCAGAAGTACTGCGCGCCGACATTGGAGCTCAGGTTTTCCCACTTTGGCTGATTGCGGTCGGCCGGCGGCCGCGTAGGATTCGGGCCGACATGGCAGAATCCGCACGACATACCCACGCGATAGGGCCGGACCAAGTCCTTCGAGTTGTAATAGGCCGGGTCGGTGTAATAGCGCGCCGGATCCCATTTTTTCTGGGCCGCGTCATCGAAGTCCGGGTTCGGAAAGAGGCGCAAGCCCACGATACCGGTAGCATAGCCATAGTAGGAGCCGGCAGGAATATTCTTGCCGCGCGCGCCGACCTTCACGCCTGGATACTTCTGCTCGTTTTCGAAAGGGTCGGGGGGGCAGTCGCCGCGCCGCTTATCGAGCCAGAGGCCGAAGCGATTCGGATCGGGCCCGGTGGCTTTGTCAAAACACGGTTCGTTGACCAGGCCGAGGTAGTCCCAGCGGTTATCGCGATTGTTCTTCAGGCTGGGATGCGAAGATATGGTTTTGAGAAAATCGAGCGCGCCGACGCTGGCCAAAGTCATTTTGTCCCACAAGCGGTCGTTCCCGGCGGTCCACACGATCCAGGTGTTGCGGCCCTTGATCTCATCGGGGCTGAGCGCGGCGCCGCTGTCCATGTCGTGGAAGTAGTCTTCGTCCGCGGCCTTGAAATCCTCCGCTTTGAGGCCGGCCTGCTGCGCTTCGTCTTTGACTCCGCCAATCCGGGGATTCCGCCACCATGAGAGGGCGAAGGCTCCGCCTACAACCACCAGCAGCACGACAATCACAATCAAAATTTTCTTCATGTCCTTACTCCTGTCGGGCCGAGCCGTTGCTGCCGGCGCGCGCGAGGAAGCGCAGCGCCCGAAGACTCGGCAGAAAGAAATATGCGCCGCCGCGCACGGTAATGAACTGGGGAACTCCGGTGAGGCGGCGCGGCAGCCTGCCTTCGCGCGGGATGGAGAAGTTGCCGGTGACCGGGCAATCGCCCACGGCGGCGCGATTTCCCAGAAGCGGATCGCTCTCATCGGAGAGGCCATTGAACTTGGTGCTCATCAACCAGGCATTTTGCACGAATTCGAACTGGCGGCCGATATTGGCGGCGAGACAGGCGAAGTGAAGACCGCGCGCGGGGTCGCCGGCGGGCGCGGGCCGGAGCGCTTCCTCGGGAGAGAGTTTGGGGCCGTATTCACGCCCGCGGCGCAAGATGCGGTGAAACCGGGTGGAGGCCATCAGATCGTTTCGAAATGGCGCCGGGGGAATCCCCAGACGGCTGCTGAGCCGCGCGATCGGACCGGAGGGATGGCCGAACAGATCCGCGTTGCGTGGATTGGCGCGGCGGATGTGCGCGCCGAAGGGACACTGCGTGCCCGCCGGATCGCCGTCATAAGTGAACGAATTGCGCGGCTCACCGGGTTTTTCGGTTAGACCGGCAACCGTTTGCGATGCCGGTATCAGCGGGTCGCCATCGACGGTGCGCCCCACCATGGCCGCTCCCAACCGGTAGCGCTCTTCCGGATTGCCGGCCACGACGGCATCGAGATATTGCCAAAAGCGGCGGACGTCCTGTTCGAGCTGGCGCATGACGAGAAAAGTTCCATTGCGTCCCAGATCCTTGCGCGCGGGATTCTCCTCAGCCGGCAGCAGATCGCCCGCCGCATCGGTGGCGGGGTCGAGCAGAGGGCGATCCGTGTATTTGCCGTATTCGTTGGGATAGCCAAGCAGCACTTCGCCGAGCGCGACGCGGTTCCCATACGCGACGGTAGTTCCCACAGGGGACTGCTCGCGCTTCCAATCGAACTCGGGCTGGCTGATGCCGTCACGAAATCCGAAAGGCTCCAGGCCGCCCAGATCGGAAGTGGAGAGTGTCGCGATCACTTCGAAAGCAGCATGCCAGGGCGCTGTCTGGATGGACTGCCGCCACGCGTCCAAATCTTTTTGCGCGAAGAGCATAATGACCAGGTCCGGATCTTTTCCCGGGCCGCCCCAGAGCCAGCGCGCGGGATCGTTCTGGCCGACATCGCCGAGCCTCCGCGAACGGTTTGAGTCGCCGGCCATTCCATCAACGAACTCGGCGGAGAAGCCGGCGATGGTGCTCGCGGTGTGGCCCAGAGCGCGAAGGCCGGCCACTGTGAACGCGACCTGCAGCGCGTTTTGCGGCGGAGGCTGCCGGTAAACGGCATTGGAAACCGGCGCGGATAGAAGCCAGGAGCGGGCAGCCGCGTTGTCGCGAATTCGCAACAGCAGATAGCACGCTTCGGTCAACTTGCCGTAACCGAAGACGGCCAACCCTTGCACGTCGCTGAAATCGACCGGGGTCACTTTTCCCTCATAGCAATGCGACCCACTCACGGGCCTGCTGCTCGTTCAGCGAGGGAGCTTCCAGGCCTTGGCGGATTCTCGCATTGCGCTGCAGATCGAAGGCCGTCAGACCCGCGTGTGCGTTGTACCAGACTTCGGTAGGCAGTTCGTGACGCCGGAGGAAGTACTTGAACAGCTGCTCGTTTTTGGCGCCTTTGAGCAGTAGCCACTCGGTGTGCGGATAGCCGATGCCGTTGCCGAACACCACGTTCAACCCGAACCCGACCTTGTTGATAAAGTCGTCCATGTAAGCTTCCAGGCTACCGTCGTAATTGCTCGCGAAGAAAATGCGGGTCCGATTATCCAGGTAGACCCAGCGCGCGAAGTGAATGGTATGGACGCGCGCGAGACGGCCCCTGGTGTAAATCAGGCGGGCCGTAAGATCGATAATCCAGAGAACCAGGGCGACGATGGCGCTACGGACCCATCCGGGCTTCAACGTCCCCATGGCGCTGAACTGGTTGGTGACGTCCTGGTCTTCCAAGCGAGCCAGGGCCGCCGCCCATTGAGGATCAGGACGAGGAGCAAGCTCCGGATCCGAGTTTTCCTGACGGCGCAGTTTCCAGGAAAGGATGAGTAAAGGAATGAGGGTGAGAGGCAACGTCACCACGGCAACCAAAATCAGCAGAATCAGCGTGGCCCAGTCAACGAGATGCCGCAGCTTCCAAGAGAAGGGGGTAGGCGCGGGCGGTGTAAGCGTCAGATGGCCCGCCGCTTCTTCCGACTTCACGAACTGCCGCAGGGCCTGGTGAACCGCGCGCGGCGGCTGATCGGCTAAATCCGGCGATGCCTTGAGTTGCCCGAGCAGGGCGCGGCGGAGTTGCTCCTCTTCGGTGGTTTGCTGCACGGTTCTTCCGACCCAATTGCAGTAATAGGTGGCGGGGCGCTGCTCGTGAGCGACAATCCAGGCGCGCAGATCAGTGTCCGGCGAGAAGCCGTCGCACAACGAGAAAATCTGGCGCAAGCCCGCTGCCGCGTGCCGCACCAGGTCACTGACGAAGTGGTCGTAGCTCCCGTCAAAGTCGCCGAGAAACGCGAGGTACCGCGGCGGCTCGGGACGCTGGACGCCATAGACGGTTTTGAGGTCGCCGGTGGTCTGGTCATCCAGCACGACGAAGCGGGCAAAATGCAGATTTTTGAAACGGCCAAAGGGAATGAGCGGGTTGTCGCGGTCAGCCATGCCGGGCGCGGAGTTCATGGTCGCAAGCAGGTGGCGCATGGCTCCGACGCGGGCGTGTTGGAGCGGCGCGACGACCATGAAACTCGACTGCGGCGTCATCGGATCGGTCGATACATGGCGGCCAACGGGCGCGGCGGGCTACGCCTGCGCCGTTGGGAATTCGAGACAGAAGTCGATGAGGCGGCTCTTATCCCAATAAACTTTTCCCAGGTAAAAGTTGGGAGCGATCTGCCGGATTTCATCGCGAATCCAGTGCGCCACCAGCGACGTCTTGGAGTAGTCGAGCACGATGCACTCTTTACCGTCCAGCCAGCTCTTCTCTTTGTAAACTTCCGCAATGATCGCGTTGAGGCCGAACGGAAGGATGCGGTTAGACAGGACTCCGCGCTTGCCGTCGAAGGTTTTGCCCTGCCACGCAAAGAGGCTGATGAATTCCGCGATCTCGGGACTAAAAACGGTTCCCGGAGCGACGATGGCGGTTCCTTTCGCCTCGCCGTTGGGAATGGCGCCGGCCGGGTTGGCTTTGAAGAGGTCGTCCAACTGCGCCTGGCTCATCTTCATCAATTGCTTTGCATCCAATAGAGTGGTCCTCCCGCTTCAGATTTTCAGCCGCCCTGCGTGAAAGTGAAATCATTATGACCATCGTTTCGGAATCCTGTCAAATTAATTTGTGGGCGGGCTCACCCGCGAGAAGCCAGAATCACATCGGCAGCCTTTTCGCCCACCATATAAATCGCACTCACAATAAAGAAGCCGGGGATCCGGGGAAACACCGAGGCGTCGACCACGCGCAGGCCGCGAACCCCATGCACTTGAAAATTGCCGTCGAGCACGCCGTTCTGGCCTACGGGGCCGATGGCGCAGGTGCAAGACGCGTGGTGTCCCCAAGCGTGGCTGCGCACGAACTCGTGGAGGTCATCATCGCTCTGCACGTGTTTTCCCGGCAGTTCTTCTTCGTCGATGAGCCCTTGGGCATTCAATTTCGCGGTCAGTCTGCGGACGAAGCGGATGCCATCCACGACGGCGGCCAGATCTTCGGCGCCGCCGTCGCGAAAGTAGTGGAAATTGATGAGGGGCGTATCGCGGGGATCTTTCGAGCGCAACGTGACTTCGCCCGAACGGTTGCGCGTGTGCGCTTTGAGTACGACCCAAGTTAGATAATTCTGTTTTTCGACGAAGGTTCGCGAGTAGCCTGGGGCGTAACCGGAAAACCGCGCCAGCAGCGACATGCAGAACAGGTCGGGCAACTCATCGGCGGTAGGCGAGCGCCGGAACAGCGTCAATACGGATCCGTTAGTGGCGTAGAGGCCCGAACTGCCGGCCTGCCATTGTTTGAATTGTGAATCGGCGGTGGTAAAGGTGGCGCCCTTATAAGCATCCCAAGCCTTGAAATTCATGCGGTTCACTACGCCGATCTCATACCGGTCCTGCAGGTTTCTACCGACTCCGGGCAGTTCGGCGCGAACCGGGATCCCGTGGCGTTCGAGCACTTCGCGGGGCCCGATGCCGGAGAGCATCAGGAGTTGCGGCGTGTTGAAGGCGCCGCCGGCCAAAATTACCTCACGCGAAGCAGAAATGGTTGCAGGCGTGCCGCTCTCGCTGCGAGGATTGGCGTGAGCCCGGTATAGGCAGTCGCCGCGCAGGTACTCGACCCCGGTGGCCTGATTGTTCCGGTCGAACAAGACGCGGGTGACGAGAGCGTTGAGGATAATCTTCAGGCGGTCCGGATGGCGGCGGGCGACATCGAGGACGCGCTCTCTCGAACCGATTCGCGCGTGGCCCGCGGTGGTGAGCGGCAAGTAGCGGATGCCGGTGGCGTTATCGCGAATGAGACGCCAATCGTTGGGATCGAGGCCGCTTTCGAGGAACCAGCGAATGCGGCTGGCTTGCTGGCCGTCTTCGGCGAACGCCTCCAGGCCAGCGGTGACAATGGTATCGGCGAGAGTGACGCTATCGAGGAGAGTGACGGGAAAAGCCTTCTCGGTGGAAAGCCACCCGCGCCAGCCGTGGCGGGTGGGATTGAAGCCCAGGCGCGCCAACCAGCGGTGCAGCGGCCGGTGGCGGCAGCGTTCGAGCCGCTCGAAGTAGGCGCGCATGCGGGACGCTTCCCAGCTGCGGTCGCCGGTCAGCTTGGCGATGAAATCCCAATCCGCGTTTTGGGGATAGGCCAGGATCATGGCATTGTGCGCGGTGCAGCCTCCCAGAGTGCCGGCCCGCGGATAGAGGACGCCACGATGCGATGGCAGATAGTTCGGATCGCGGAGCTGCTGGCTCTCGTCTTCATAGTGCCGAACGAAGAAGTCCCACTTCATGGCGGAATTTTCGGAGGCGAACGCGTGGAAGGCGGGCACATCGTAATCCGCGGGAAGGCGGTTTTGATCGGGCTGAATCGTGTCGCCGCCCGATAACTGCCGCGGGTCGCCGCCGGCTTCGAGCAGCACGACCCGGCAGCCCGCTTCAGCCAGCCGCGCCGCAACGGTTCCTCCGCCAGCGCCTGAGCCCACTACGATGTATTCACAGTCGTGGCTGGTCGGGTCTCCGGTCATCCTGAGTTCTAGAGTACTGCAAGGGGTGAGAGCGCTTCGGTCTACTCAAAGACCTCATCTCCCGTCGGTTCGTACAGCGGCACCGCGTTCATGGAATGGCGCAGCTTGGAAAGAGTATCGTACATGCGACGGCGGGCGCGGCTCTGGTTGCCCAGCGGGCGATGCTCGGGAATCGAGTGCCATGGATTGTAGGAGAGTAGCCGGGCAAAATCGAGCTGTGCGGGTGAATTGAATTTCTGACGCGGGATTCGTAGTGTCGCCGCGGATTGGCGCGGCGAAAGCGTTTCGGGCCAGAGCACGGCATTGTTCTCAAGGGGCATCAGGTGCGGATCGGTTTGCCTCTGCAAGCGAATATCGAATTCGACATCTTCTTCGGCAAGCGCGGCGACCATCGCATCGCGAAGGTAATCGTCGGGAGGGCGAAGCGGGAGACGTGGTATCGGGGTCCGGCGCTTCGATCGCGGCCAGACCGAATATTGCATTGCCTGTCCCTCCCCGAGGAGATACGGAACGCAACTGAAATACGGGGCTTCAAACGGGCTGCTCTGCGTCTTCAGCCAAAGCGCCTGCATAATGAAGTCCAGAATATGATGGCGGTGGAAGTTGAGGAAATAGTAAATCTGGGCGTTCTTCAAGCTTTCAACTTGTAACTGGGCGTTGGCTTGGGTGTCGGGCGTGACGAAAGTGGGGGTGGAGACGCCCATCATATCCTGAGTGAACTTCTCCTCGTCCATTAACTTCGGCCCGGGCACACCCATCAGCTTGATACTGATGCTCATGAAACCGACATCGTCGATATCGGGCGTGATATAAGGGCCGGGGCCGGAAAAGCGGACCCAGGCGCGGTAGGTGCGTGGTTCCGCATAGATGCCACGGCGCAGTTCCGCGGGCAAATTGTCGTGAACGATAAATTCCCCGCGCACGATGCCGTGGGTTTTGGTATTTCCGCCCCGCTCGAAGCGCCCTGGTTTCCAGAGTCCCCGCATTTGTTTATCGAAGCTTCCGATGATGGAGTCGACATAGGCTTCCTCATCCGGCATGAGCTTTTCTTCAGCGATTTTCAAGCCCTCATTGGGGCGATTCCGGTTAATTAGACCGGTAACGAAATTTGCGATCGGATCGCGAAGAACCGCATCGAACAGGGGGCGGAAGAATGGATCGAACCGGCGTTCCAGATGCACCAGGGCTGTCGAGGCGTTCGCCAGCCAGTCCAGAAATGCAGAGCCGGTATGGGCGGCCGGAATGGGTCGATCCGTGTTGGAACTCAAAGTTCTCCTGTTCGAAAAAGGCGAGAGATCCTAAGATTATTCACAAACGCCGCCCGAGTCAATGATTGCCAGGGAAAGCGCGGGGCAGGAAGGCACCGGTCGCGGGCATAGGGATAGACCCGAGCGGCAGGCCAGGCCGGAGGTCCGCTCCACGTATTTCCATAATCGGGGATCATCCCGCACATGAGGTAATGACCGGTCCACAAACTAGGTCTTCGCCTAGGTGTTGGGGCGAGGTGTGCCATGACACTATATGGATAAGCACGACTCCATCGAGAACAGAGATGCGTGGCACAATGCAGAGCGATGCGGCAGAAACCAGCAGCTACACCCTGAAGCCTCTGGATATCGAAAAGATACTAGCCCGGCTGCGAAGGGAACTTCGCCAGTTGGATCGGCGCATCGCGAGGATCGAGCGCAACTGCCCATCCGCAGGGCCGCGGTGCTCCTGAATGCAATCACGACGAGACAAGCGCGTCATGATTGTCATATGCATGCACTGCAGACGGATGCTCGATTAGGTGAAAGGGCTGTGGCGCAGCATCGAGGAGTGGACGGCACCTCCTCCGGACCGAATCAGCCACGGGCTATGCCCGGAATGTTTAAAGAAGTATTACCCGTCGAGCAACCGGTAGTGGCGTTCCGACCAGCCGGGTGGCGAAGACCGGCGCGGCGCTATTCTTCTTCGTGATCGGCGGCGGAGGCCGTAGCGGGAGCCAGCATTCCGGTGAGCTCGTCGAGGGTGACGGTCTTTGGTTTAACCGGTGATTTCGCATCAACGCGAGCCGGCTCCAGCACAAATTGCAAAACGCTTGTCAGCTCCTGATCGAGGTTGAAATCGGGAACACGGCGCAGCGCGGGTACTTGCGCGATGCCGTGTTCCGTGATGACACACTCTAAGCCGTTGGAGAGCTGAAAGCGAATTTTCAATTGTTTACGAATCGAGAGCTTGCGTAAGTCCGCAAGCTTCATCGTTCGGCTTCCTGGTAATCGTCAACCGTCTGACCGAGAGCGGCGCGCGTGGCGATCTGCTCCTGGCAGGTTACACAATAGCGGGCCCAGGGCACCGCTTCCAGGCGTTTCACCGAGATGGGTTCCTCACACTCCAGACACACCCCATAATTTCCCTGCTCGATGCGCTGCAGCCCGTCGGAGATTTCGCGGAGCAGCTTCATATCAATCGTATTCCGGTTCAGGAAGATCCATTCTTCGTGATGTTGCTGGCTGAGATCGCCCTCGTCAGAAGGGACATCCAGCCTTGCGACCACTTGAGCCGCTTTTTGGGCAGACATACTGTTACGGACTTCCTGTGCCTTCTTCTCCAGCATGTTCCGGTACGTGGCGAGTTTCAGTCCGTTTTTCATAAATTAAACCACTCCACTTTGACGCAGACCCGATCGCAAAAGTTGCAAACCTTTTGGGGGAGGTCAATCGGCGCGGATTTCAAGCAGTATAGCCAGGACGTAGGAAAAAGTCAAATGTTACGTAGGATTTACCGATGGGTATAGGACCCGGCACCACTTTCAGGCGGTGGTCCTAAAAGGTTAGGGCTTGCTAACTTGCTCAACTACTTGGATTTTTCGATGGCCGCGATAAGCTCCGGCACGACCTGGAAAAGATCGCCGACGATGCCATAATCAGCCACTTCGAAGATCGGCGCGTTGGGATCTTTATTGATGGCGACCACGACGCGAGACCCTTTCATACCGACCAGGTGCTGAATAGCGCCGGAGATTCCGACCGCCATGTACATCTTCGGCGCGACCGTCTGGCCGGAACTTCCGACCTGGCGTTCCATGGGCAGCCAGCCCGCGTCGCAGATGGGACGGGAGGCAGCGAGTTCGGCGCCGAGCGCGGTAGCGAGCTTCTGAACGAGTGGAATCTGGTCGGCTTCCTTGATGCCGCGGCCGACGGAGACGATCAACTCGGCGGCGCCGAGATCGACTGCACGCTGGGCTTCACGAAACAGATCGAGCGGTTTGGTGCGGATATCGGAGGCAGAGATGGTGGCAGAGAAGGTTTCGACGGCGGCCGAGCCATCGGCTAACTGATCGGCGCGATAGGCGCCAGCCTGCAGGGAAGCGAAGTTGGGCGACTCCGTGGCGAAGCGGACATCCACGTTCACTTTACCTTGGAAGAGCTGGCGCACCATGACCAACTGCCCGTTCTCGACGCGATGCGTGATGACGTCGGTGACCGCCACCTTGCCGAGCGACGTGGCGAGCTTGGGAAGGAAGTCGCGCACCTGATAGGTGTGCGGAAACAGAACGACAGCAGGCTTTACCTGTTCGACGAGCTGGCGGAGAGCGAGAGTGTAGCCATCAGGCGTATAGTTCTCGAGGGACTTGTGATCGATGAGGTAGACGCGATCCAGTTGCTTGCGGGCGAGTTCGTCAGCGAACGCACGGCCGCCGGCGCGGACGAGCACGGCTGAGGCAGTGGTATTGAGCTCACGCGCGATCTGCTGGGCGGCGGCGAGCGTCTCCCAGGACATCCGGTGCCAGGCCTGACCGCTGTGTTCGAGAACCGCGAGAACGCTCATATGACTCTGGCCTCGAATTTCAGTTTCTCAATGAGCTTTGCCGCCGCTTCTTTGGGACTTCCTTCAAACAACTGCGTGCGCTTTGTGCGCTCCGGAAGGTAGACGCGGTCGAGAATCACGGCCGGTTTCGCGACGGCAGCGCCCAGATCCGCGGGCGTGAGGCGCTTAACCTCCTTGGTCTTGGCCTTCTTGATGCCCATGAGAGTGGCGTAGCGGAGCTTGTTGATGCCGGACTGAATGGTCAGCAGGGCCGGCAGGGGCATTTCGACGTGTTGGAACCAGCCATCCTCGAGCTCGCGTTTGACGCGTATAGAGCCATTCTGCTTTTCGACCTGCATGATGATGGTGGCGTGCGGCAGGGCGAGCAACTCGGCGAGGATGACGCCGGTCTGGCCGTAGCCGAGGTCGTCGGATTGAAGGCCGGTGAGAATCAGGTCAGGGGCTTCCGGTTTAAGACCGGCGGCGAGGAGACGGGCAGTGGCCAGCGGGTCGAAATCGGCCGCTTCGCTTTGCTCGATGTGGATGGCGCGGTCGGCGCCCTTGGCGAGGGCTTCGCGAATGGTTTGGGCGGCCTGGGCGGGGCCGGCGCAAACCACAACTACTTCTCCGCCGTGCTTTTCCTTTAACTGGAGCGCCTCTTCGAGGGCATAGGCGTCGGGCTCGTTAATTTCGTGGGTAAGATCGGCATCTTCGATCCACTTGCCGGACGAGGCGACGCGCAGTTGGGAATCCCGCGCCGGGACCTGTTTAATCGCAACAACAATCTTCATTCGTGATAGCGCTTAAAAATGAGGCAGCCATTGGTGCCGCCGAACCCGAAACTATTGGACAGGGCGTAATCGATTTTCATGGACCGCGCCTTGTTCGGGATGTAATCGAGATCGCACGCCGCGTCCGGGTTTTCGAGGTTCATGGTGGGCGGAGCGATCTGATCGCGGAGAGCCAGCACGGTAATGCCGGCCTCGAGACCGCCCGCACCGCCGAGCAGGTGGCCGGTCATGGATTTGGTGGAACTGACGGCGAGCTTGTAAGCGTGATCGCCGAAGGTGCGTTTGATGGCGACGGTCTCGATACGGTCGCCGACCTCGGTGGAGGTGCCGTGCGCGTTGATGTACTGGATCTGTTCCGGCAGGAGGCCGGCATCGCGTAGGGCATTGCGCATAACGCGATAGGCGCCGTCACCGTCATCGGGAGGCGCGGTGACATGGAAGGCGTCGGCGCTCATGCCGTAGCCGACCACTTCGGCGAGGATGCGGGCTTTGCGTTTGCGCGCGGATTCCAATTCTTCCAGGACGAGCATGCCGGCGCCTTCACCGACCACGAAGCCGTCGCGGTCGCGGTCCCAGGGGCGGGAAGCGCGCTGCGGCTCGTCATTGCGGGTGGAAAGGGCGCGCATGGCGGCGAATCCACCAATGCCCATGGGGGTGATGCAGGCTTCGGTGCCGCCGCAGATCATCATGCCGGCCTCGCCGCGCTGGATGATGCGGAACGAATCGCCGATGGAATGGGCGCTGGTGGTGCAGGCCGTCGCCGTGGCCGAGTTCGGGCCCTTGGCGCCAGTGCGAATCGAGACGTAACCGGACGCCAGGTTAATGATAGTGGCGGGTATGAAAAACGGGGAGATGCGGCGCGGCCCGTGCTCCAAAAGCGTCTGGTGCTCGCGCTCGATGACTTCAAATCCGCCGATCCCGCTACCGATATAGACGCCGGAAATCTCGGCGTTCTCGGGAGTCACTTTGTAGCCGGAACTACTGAGCGCACATTCAGCCGCCGCGATGGCGAACTGGATAAAGCGCCCCATCTTTTTGATTTCCTTTTTTTCGATGTAGCGAGCGGGGTCGAAGTCTTTGACTTCGCCGGCAATGCGGCAGGAAAAGGCGGACGCATCAAACTGAGTGATAGGTCCGATGCCCGATTTGCCCGAGCGGATCGCTTCCCAGGAAGTTTCGGTTCCGATCCCCAGCGACGTCAGCAAGCCGACGCCGGTAACTACCACTCTGCGCGACAATACGGTTTCCCCCGGTAGGAATGGCGGCTACTTCTTCGCGGTCTTGCCTTCAATATAATCGATGGCGTCCTTAACGGTGGTGATCTTTTCCGCGTCTTCGTCGGGAATTTCCAGCTCGAAGGCCTCTTCGAAGGCCATGACGAGTTCCACGATGTCCAGCGAATCGGCTCCCAAGTCGTCGACAAAGGAGGCGTTGTTGTCGACCTGGCTCTCGTCGACACCGAGCTGCTCCACAATGATCTGCTTCACCTTCTGCTCAACTGCCATGACTCCTCCTGAGATATGTGCAAGCCCGTTGATTTTAACTGGCCGTGCGAATCATTCGCAAGTGAAGGTGCGCAGCCCATCGGGCGCGCCGGCCATCCGCAACCGCGGTCGGACATCCTTATTCTGACACGGAACGGGAACAGCCATGTGTAGGGCGGGTGCAGGAGCGGGATGATTTGGCGGAACCGCAGCGAGGAAAGGCGGAAGTGAGACGGCGTTTCAGGGAGCACCACATCATCAGTGGTTCGAAGAATACGTTCCCTCTTCTCCGAGTTCCCCGGCAGCAGAATCGTATGACAGGATGTAGGCAGGCAGGGCCGAATATGACGGAGCAACGGCTGACCACGACTTGTTGTGTGATTGGAGGCGGCCCGGCGGGGATCATGTTGGGGTACCTGCTGGCGCGGGCGGGTATCGCGGTCACGGTTCTCGAGAAACACGGCGATTTCTTTCGAGATTTCCGCGGCGACACGGTTCACCCATCGACTCTCGAAGTGTTATATGAGTTGGGACTACTGGAGGAGTTCCTCAAGCTTCCGCACCAGGAAGTGGTTTCGGCCGGCGGCGTTATCGGAGATTTCCCGTTTCAGGGACCAAACTTTCGACGCGTGCCCACCCGCTGTAAATTTGTCGCCCTGCTGCCTCAGTGGGACTTCCTGAATTTTCTTTCCGAGCAGGCGAAAAAATTCCCAGCATTCGATTTGCGTATGCACCATGAGGCGGTCGATCTGAGCCGGGACGGAGATCGGATCACCGGCGTAATAGCACGCGGTCCGGCCGGCACGACGGCGCATATTCGTGCGGACCTGGTAGTCGGCTGCGATGGCCGGCATTCGGTAACGCGCAAGGCCGGGCAGTTGGACGTACTGGAGTTCGGAGTTCCGATTGACGTTCTCTGGTTTCGTATCAGCCGCCGGGCGAGTGATTCCGATCAGGTGCTGGGAATCGTGAATTTTGGAAAGGTCCTGATCCTGATTAACCGGGGTGATTATTTCCAGGCGGGTCTAATCATTCGGAAGGGATCGTTCGAGGAAATTAAGCAGGAGGGACCTGCGGCGTTTCGCAGCAGCATCGCGCAACTCGCGCCTTACCTGAGGGAGCGCATGGAGGAGTTGCAGGATTGGGAACAGGTGAAGCTGCTGACGGTGCAGATCAACCGTCTCCAGCGTTGGTACCGAGAAGGTCTCTTGTGCATCGGCGATGCCGCGCACGCGATGTCGCCAGCCGGGGGGGTTGGCATCAACCTGGCGATTCAGGATGCGGTGGCCAGCGCCAACCTGCTGGCGCGCCCGCTTCAACATGGATGCGCGACAGAGACGGTGTTAGCAGCCGTGCAACGGCGGCGTGAGTTGCCGACCCGGCTGACGCAGTGGGGCCAGGTGAACATACACAAGCTCTTCGCGCGTGTGTTCGAAAATCCCGGACCGCTCAAGCCGCCTCGCCTGTTCAAGCTGGCTGTCGGCATCCCGGGCGTGCACCGGGTATTGGGACATGCCGTCGGGGTTGGCATTCGGCCGGAGCACGTGGGGAACGGCCGGCG
Source organism: uncultured Solibacteraceae bacterium (assembly GCA_964554945.1). GTDB lineage: Bacteria > Acidobacteriota > Terriglobia > Bryobacterales > Bryobacteraceae > PSRJ01. The sequence continues at coordinate 38,306 of CAZKQQ010000030.1, forward strand.
CGCCACCAATCGCAAGCGGGCGGCGACGGCGTTTCTGATCGGCGCGGCGTTAGGAACGGCGGCGCTTCTGGCGGAGCGCAGGCGTCGCGTTTTGGCGCGAGGATAGAAACCTGACGAGTGCAAGGCGCATCACGAGCGATACAGACCAACAAGGTCAGAGCGAATGTAAATGATCCACCGCCGCAGCAATCTTCTCTTCCCACTCTCCGTCCAGGTATTCCTTGACGGAGAAGCGAACCTCGTTGCCGGGGAGTTCCGGCCGGAGCTTTAACCGGATCACGTACTGATTTCCCTGCTCCTCGATGCATTCGATATGGACGCGAGGATAGCGATTCGCCAACAGATGGGAGATCCAGTTACAATCGCGCCGGAAGTGCAGGCCGGCTTTATGAGAGAGCACCTCCTTGACCTTGCTCAAGAACTGCGCCGGCGCGAATGGTTTGCGGATAAAGTGCAGGTTGTCTTCAAACGCGATCGAATACCTGACAGAGCCTGACATAAGAAGGATTCGTAGATCAGGCCGCATGGCCTCGAGACGTTCGGCGATTTCCAGACCGGACATTGCGCCGGACAAGTCCACATCGGCGATCACAAGATCTATATTTTTTTTCGATCTATTGAACGCTCTAATCGCGTCCGGCCCCGAACTGGCGGCGATTACTTGATAGCCGGCCTGATGAAGGACTTCCGAGATGAGTTTTCGCACCTGCAACTCATCTTCGATCAGAAGAACTACGAAAGGCGTTTCCATAATGAAGCAACCGGTAACGTTGCCGACAGCCGTTTTGCAACTTTCTCGCCAAAACTGGTATGTCTGCAAATGCGACGTTTCGCGGAGCGGGCCGCGATTAGGCTCCGTAAGGCAGTTTGCAGTTTTTGCAGTTCGTGCTAACAAAATTACAATCGAACCGTAAGAAAGCTTTTGGCCGGTGGCGCAAAGGCGGCCGATCCGAGTTATTTCGGCGCGGAGAGCAATGGGCCGGTCGATTCGCGGCCTGGAAATTTAATTGCAAACGAGGGATCGAGCAGGACTATGGTCAATTCGGCCGATCGAACCAAACAGCCACGAACCGGCAGCGCCGCGACAGCGAATTCGGCGATGTTTTGTGCGACCAAACAAACGCTATTGCAAGAGTTCTCCGATGCCGCCTACTGTCTGACCGCGTTGCACCAAGAAAAATTCGAGGGCGTGATCCGCGACGATCCAAGAGTAGCTCAATTTGATCAGGCGATCGAACAGGCGCGTCTCATGAAAGACCGCGCCAAGCACGCATACCTGATTCACGTGGGAGAACACGGCTGTATCACGGCAAACCAGAATGTCTGAAGGGCCCGTGGCGGCGGGATCATGAAGCGGCGTGGCTGCCGGCGCGGGCTATTTAGCTTTGGGGAGAAGCTTCAAATTCGCGGGGAGGGTGAAGAGATTGTCCGTCAGGCCTTTGTTGATCTCGACGGAATCGCAGAAAATCTCATAATTCTTTTCGCCGTTGCGCTCGCGATGCACGTCGAAAGGCCACTTGACGCCGCCGCCGACATCGCGGTATTTCGAGAAGGAAGTTTCCTCAGTATCGAAATCCTTGAACTCGGTATTACGGCGCTTGAAAACCTGGCGGACGGGTAGTTTGGTGGTCTGGTTGAAATAGACAGTAACCGTGCGGTTATCGGCGTCAGTGATATCGACAATCTCCACCGGTTGAGTGAGGTAGATATCGGAGCCTTGCGAATAGAACGTCATACCGGGTTCATCGAGGCGCTGGCGGAGAATATAGAAGATATTGCGGAGCGTGCTGTCCTTATAGTTGGCGTAACGCTCGTCCTGGAGGGGACGGGCGCCGCGGAAGGTGAGTTCCCAGGCGCCGCTCTCATTAAACACGACGGCGGTGTATTCGTCTTTGCCGAAAGCCTGCCTCTCGCGGGCGGAGAGCTGCCCGGGCGCCGGAGTGAGATAACGGGTATAGATTTTGGCGATCGAGAGACCGGAGAGTTCCTGGCGATAGAAGGAGTAGGCGCGGCCGGATTCGATGCGATCCTGCATGTGGAGATAGGCATCGCCGCCGAGCGCCTGCAGGGCATCATGGACCACGCGTTTGCCGCGTTCGGCCGGAGTCTCGGCGGAGGCGGCGCAAGCGGCGGCTGCAACGATGGTGAGCAAGCGGAACTTCAGGTTCATGGCCGTTTGCCTCCCGGATCCGGGATGGTGAGGTCGATGGTTTTTACCGAGCCTCCCAGCGCGGTCAGCGGCTCACCGAACTCTTGCGGGTTGCCTGCCGCCACCACGGTGAAGGACTCGGGGTGGAGGCGCTGCCTGGCGACACGCAACACGTCGGCTTTGGTGACGGCGGCGAGCGCCTTCTGGTATCGCTGGATGAAATCCTTGGGGTATCCGAAATACTCGTAAGTCAGCAGGCGTCCCAGAGTCTTGGCGCGCGTGTCGAAGGCGAAGACAAGGCTATTGAGGGCAGTTTGCTTGGCGGTATTCAGTTCGTCATCGGTCACTTCGGTGGTCCGGATCTTCTCGACTTCCTCACGGATTGCTTTGAGCGCCTCGACAGTGGAAGCCGATTTAGTGCTGCCCGATATCTCGAACAGGCCGGGATGATCGTAGTTGGCGCCCCAGTCGGCGCCAATTTCGTAGGCGTCACCCATGCGGGTGCGGACACGCTGGAACAGGCGGCTGCGGAATCCGCCGCCGAGGATGTCGGACATCACTTCGAGGGCGGGATAGTCCTTATCGAGAAGCTCGCCGCCCAGGTGGCCCATGGAAAAGAATGTTTGAGCGACATCGTTCTTGACCGCCAGATAGATGCCCGGAGCGACCTGCTCGCGGACTCTGGGGAACGGAGGTACCGGGGGCTGGGTAACCGTCCAACCGGCGAACATCTTTTCCAGTTTGGCCTGCATCTCGGCGCTATTGAAATCGCCCCAGACGGCGAGCATGACATTGGACGGGAAAAAGTAGCGCTGGTAGAAATCGACCAGGTCCTTGCGTTCGATGTGGTCCAAGGTGGCATATTCGATTTGCCAGCCGTAGGGCGTATTGTTGCCGTAGACGATGTCGGCGAATTCGCGCTGCGCGATACCGTGCGCGTCATCGTTGCGGCGGGCAATGCCGCTCCGGAGCTGGCTTTTGGCCAGGGCGAAACGTTCCTGGCGGAAAGCAGGGCCGGTGAGGACATCGTGGAAAGCGCCGAGCACGTCGTCGGTATTTTCCTTTAAAGCGCTGAAGGAGACGCTGCCGCTAGTCTCGCCAATCTGGCTTTCGACGCTGGCGGCGATATTCTCAAGCTGCTCATCAAGTTGATCGCCGGTCTTAGCCGCCGTGCCGCCTGTGCGCATGACCATGCCGGTAAGGGTAGCGAGGCCGACTTTATCGGCAGGATCAAAGAGGTTGCCGGTGCGAATGCGCGCCGTGCCATTAATGATGGGCAGTTCGTGATCTTCCAGCAGAAAAAGCTTCATGCCATTCGGCAACGTGACGCTGGCGACATCGGGGATGCGGATGGGCTTGAGCGGCGGATACTTGAGGTCCGCGACGGAAGGGACGCGCGGGGATACAGCCGGCGCCGCACTGGCGCGGACCGGCGCGGCGGTCTGCTGGGACATGCCTGAAATTGCAGCCGCTAGCGCGATGACTGGAACAAGGCATTTTGAGCGTCTCACTGGACGTTTCCTCCGGGGCCGGCGGGCGCCGAAGACCCTCCACTGTTTACGGTGTACGCGCTGGTGCGGGAAGGCGTTACGAAATATTGACGCGCGACGCGCTGGACGTCATCGGCGGTAACGCGGTCAAGTTCGTCGAGCGACGTGAACAGCTTGCGCCAGTCGCCGTAGGCCGCATAGTAAGACGTCAGCAGCGACGCCAAACCGGGATTGCTGGCGAGACGGCGAATGACATCGGCGCGCGCTTTGGTCTTGACGCGCGCGAGCGTCTCGGCATCGATCTTTTTTTCCTCGAAGCGGGTGAGCAGATCGTCGAGCGCTTTTTGATTCTCTTCGACGGTGTGGCCCAGCGCAGGGGCGAGGAAGAACAGGAAGAGGTTGGCGTAGCGGCTATCGGGGTAACTGTCGCCGGCCTCTGCTTCCAGGGCGACTTGCTTGTCGCGCACCAGATCTTCATAGAGCAGGCCGGTGCGGCCACCGGAAAGAATGCCGGAGATGATGTCGAAGACCGGGTCATCCTTATCGTACTGGTTGGGCCGCTTGAAGCCGATCACTAACAGCGGCTGGCTGGCCGAATCCATGACTGCGATCTTAGGTCCGGGCTGAGGGGGCTCCTCGGTGTGGAGGATCGGCGGCAACGGGCGCGAGGGCAAGGGACCGAAGTAGCGCTCGGCCATGCGGCGGGCTTCGGCCGGGTTCACGTCGCCGACTATGCCGATGGTGATATTCGCGGGCACGTAATACTTTTCGTAGAACTTGCGGGCATCGGAGAGCCGGAGGTTGACGATATCGCTGGGCCAACCGCTGGGGGGATTGCGATAGGGGTGCGCCTCGAAGGCTGTGGCGAGAAAGTCCTCCAGCAATTTCCCTTGTGGGCTGGATTGCACGCGCATGCGGTTTTCCTCGAGAACCACGTCCCGTTCCTTATAGAATTCCCGAAAGACCGGTTGCAGGAAGCGCTGCGATTCGAGAAGGAACCAGAGCTCGATACGGTTGGAAGGAAGGCTGTAGAAGTATTCGGTGGAATCGAAAGAAGTGCTGGCATTGAGCCCGGCACCGCCATTTTCCTCGATGATGCGCGGATATTCGTTTGGTATGACATATGACTGGGCACGTTCGATGGCGGCCTGGACCTGCTTGTCGAGCGCTTTGATCCGGGCGGGATCGGCTTTTGGCCCCTTGTTCCGCTCGGCATCGAGGCGGTCGTAGGCAGTTTCCACGGCGGCGAGAGCCTTTTTCTCCTCGGGCCAGTTGGCGGTACCGATGGATTCGGTACCCTTGAAGGCCATGTGTTCGAACATGTGGGCGATACCGGTGGCGCCGGAAGGGTCGTCGACGGAGCCGGCGTTTACATATGTATGCATCGATACGACGGGGGCCTCATGGCGTTCGACCACAATGAAATGCAAGCCATTGGCAAGGCTGAATTCGGTGACTTTCTTCTCGAAATCCTTCAGGTTCTGTGCCGGAAGGCATAGGCAGCCGACCACGAGGAAGGCGCACAAGCGCATGGTCTTCACGAAGTTAATGACTCCTGTATTACGAGGATAACAGGCCCGTCGCGGGGATGGCCCGGATGAGGAGAGGGCCGAGTGGGGGCATCACACCATTAACTTCGGTTTACAAGTACCCGGCGAGTACCCGCATTACTGTTGTTTCAATTTCAACGGCGGCATACTGAACTCGTTTCACGGAAGAAGCGAGAAACGAAAAATATGAAATCACTCAGGACAGGCCAGACTGAAACGAACGAAACCGAGAAGATCGGCGGCGAACGAAGAACCGACCGGCGCTATGACCTTAATCTGAACGTCCGTTGGAAACTGATCCGCCGGCGACGCGTGCTGGATTCCGGAACCGGTAAAACCCTGGACGTATCGAGCGGCGGTCTATTGATCGAGACCGACCGGGAACTACCATCCGGGCTGAATATTGAATTGTCCATTTCATGGCCAGTCCTACTGCACAATGTGGCGCCCCTGCAGTTGGTAGTGGCGGGGCGCGTGGTCCGTGCCACGGGGCAGCGCGTGGGCGTGCGCATGGTGCAACATGAGTTTCGAACCCTCGGCGCGCAGCCGGAACGACGCGCGGAGTTGCAAACGATTACCCTCAACGGCATGACCGCGAGCGCGAGCGGAATGTGGATGCCTGACAAGACCCAGTAGATTTACCTCCATCCTTCTCCTCCACACAAATGGCCGCTGCGGTTAGTACTCGCAGCGGCCTTTTTTTGTTTTGGTGGCTTAGCGGGGGCGCCCCTTACGGGCAGGGGAGGCGGGGCGCGGCGGCTCCCGATCGGCCGGATTATCAGGCGTCGAATCCGGAGGGGCCTTAGGTTCCAACTGCGCCGGGGTGCAGGCGCCCAAATTTAGGGCAAAGGAGGCGGCGGGCGTCCAGCGCGTACCTTCCTGGTGCTCGACGCGGAACGATTGCGTCTTGCCCTCGGCCTGTACGCGCCACAGCACCGGCGGGGCCGCGTAGTTGAGTCGAAGCGGCTGGACCCTCGCCTCCTTAATATTCCAGGTCTCGCCACCGTCGTTGGATTCGAACCGCTCGTACCGTTCGGCGCCTGTGCCGGCGCCACGGTCGAACACAAGCGCGCCTTCATTCCTGGACGAGAACCAGATCTGCTGAATCGTACCAACACGGGGTTCTGGAAAAATGGCGTGCTGCCGCCAGGTTTTCCCGCCATCCGAGGTCATAAGCAGGAAGGGATCCTGAGGTAGCGGAGAAAGGGCCTCGCCGCTGGCCCAGCCGTTTCCAAAATCGGCGAACTGAAGGTGGTCCAAGCCCGCGCCGCGGATGCGCTGGTAGGCTTCGCGCCAAGTGTGGCCGGCATCATCGCTGCCCAGCAAAACCGAATAAAGAGTGATGGTCTGGGCATGGATGTTGCCGGCGGTGAACAGCTTGGTGCCGATAGCCTCGACGGCGGTCAGTTCCAGGTAGACGGGGCAGGGCTCGTCGACCGAACAACTGAGCCCCGCCCATTGGATATCATCGTCGGTGCAGCGGAAGGGGAGGAGAATGGGCTTGCCGGTGTTTTCGAGCGGGGGCGGCTCGGGACGATCCTGGGCGGCCAGGAATCCGGCCGCCAGGGACATGGCAGCAGTTAGCCGAAAGAGCGACTGAAAATCCATTGGCGTGACCCGTTTATAGCCCCAAAGGACTAAGGAACAAAAGCTGAGGTGCCCGTAACCTTCGTTGCGGGCACTGTCGTCTTATTAGACAAATCCCCGTTACGACAGCGGGCGCACTCACCCCTATCACCCAAACCGCGCCCG
>CAZKQQ010000031.1:0-30950 GCA_964554945.1 uncultured Solibacteraceae bacterium
CGGGAACTTCTGTTCGATCTCGATGATGAAGTCGAGGATCGGGTTGAATAACTGGCGGTACGGGGAATCCACCACCGTAAGTTTCGGAACGGGCACGCCGAGCTCCAGGGCCGGACCCTCGATCAGATGCACCCACGACTTACTGAGATCCTCGCTGCGCTCGTTCATCCGGACCTGCAGAGCGTGCACTTCCGTGGACAGATGGATCGCGAAGCGGAGCGCCTTCTCGGAGATCCTGGTCCAGCCCTGCAGCGGCACCACCACAACCGGGGGTTGCAGATGGGTCAGGTTGAGCGGGGTGTGCAGCTCCACTTCGCGCTGGAGCGCTACGTAGTGGCGATGCACGGCCCCCATGATGGCCAGCAGCGAGGGAATGAGCAGGACGGTGATCCAGGCTCCCTCCACAAACTTCGCGGCGAGGACTACGACGACGGTTGCTCCGGTGGCGGTGGCGCCGAGACCGTTGATCAGCATGGCTTGCCCCGATTGGCGCCGCCACCAATGCACCACCATGCCGGCCTGAGACAGCGTGAACGCGAGGAATGCGCCGACGGCGAACAGCGGGATGAGGCGATCGGTGACGCCGCCGAAGACAATGAGCAGCGTGCCGGAGAGCAAGGCCAGCACGAAAATCCCATAAGAGAAGACCAGGCGGCGGCCGCGCGTGGAGAAGGCGTGCGGCAGGTAGCCGTCCTCCGCCACGACCTGGCAGAGGCGCGGGAAGCCGGTGAAGGCGGTATTGGCGGAAAACGAGAGCACGGCCAGGATGGAGCCGATGGCGATGTAATAGAAGACGCCCTTTCCGGCGACGGCGGCGATCAATTGCGAGAGCACGCTTTCGTAGCCGGCGGCGCCGGGGTCGGTGGCGCCGATGTGATAAGCCCGCACGAGCCAGGCGATGCCGGCCAGCATCAGAATCAGAATTCCGATGATGGCAGTGAGGGTGCGCTGCGCCGATTGGACGGCCGGCTCGCGAAATGCACGGACGCCGTTGCTGACGGCTTCGACACCGGTCATCGCCGTGCAGCCGCTGGAGAAGGATTGGAGGATCAGCCATGCGCCCGCCATCGCGGTAGAGACTTTCAGAGGATGCGGAGGAACCACCGGCGCGGGATGGCCGCCACCAGCCAGCGATTTCACAAGACCGAGAGCGATGGCGCCGAGCAGACAGCCGATGAAGAGGTAGCTGGGCGCCAGGAAAATACCGCCAGTCTCGCGCAGGCCGCGCAGGTTGATCAACGTGAGGAGCGCCAATATGCCCAGACACAGCGCGAGCGTATGAGGATGCAGGCTCGGAACCGCGGAGACTAATGCGCCGACGCCGGCCGAGATCCCCACCGCGACTACCAGGATGTAATCGACGATGAGGGCCGCGGCCGCGAGAAGCGCAGCGCGGGCGCCGAGGTTTTCGCGCGCCACCGTGTACGATCCGCCGCCTCCCGGATAGGCGGCGATGGTCTGGCGGTACGAGATGTAAACGATGATGAGCAGGGCGATGATGCTGAAACTGATGGGCAGGACATAAGGGACGCCGCCAGCGCCGAGCGGGATCAGCAGGGTGAGCGCGGCTTCCGGTCCGTACGCGGCGGAACTGAGCGCGTCGAGCCCGAAAACGCCGATGCCTTGCAACGGACCCAGGCGCTGTTTGGAGTCTTCATAGTTCGCCAGAGGCTTGCCAAACAGCAGATCGCTAAGCGACATCTGCCCCCATTATCGAGTAGGGGCGGGAGACGAGCTGTCTGATTTCTTGCCAGCCGCAAGATAGGTGAAACGTTTTAGCGTCCCGCCTCACTAAATCCCCGTTATGGCCACCTTATCTATCTGCCCTTCCCGCTCCCGCTTGCGGGGGGAACTATTGGAATCGTTAATTGTGGAGATCCGTCTAGCCAAGGAGGATTGCAAAACGGCCGAGGGCGGGCCCGCTCAGGCGATTGCCGCCATCCGGCTAAAAAATGCGCTCCAGGTCTTCGACGATCTGGCGTTTCAGGGATGAGCCTGGCCGCTATTTCTTGCAAATGGCGGTAAGGAAACGGCCGTCGGGGCTGGTGTATTCCTCGAGGATTTCCATGCCCCCCTGGTCGCGCAGGAGCCATCGGAAGGATTGCGGCGTATAGGTATAGGTGAAGTTCAGGCCGATACGCTCACCACGCTCGAGAGACACTTCTTCCCCGCCCACGGTAGTGGAGAGATCGCGCGCGGCGCGGAACGAGCGCGTCATCAGGTGCAGGCCTTCGTGGCGCTCGTCGCGCTTGTGGTTAAAGAGCACCTCGCCATCCTCAGGGGTAATGCCGACGCCGCTGAGCATGGCGAAAATGAATTCGCGCGCGGGCTGGTTGTCGCGCCGCTTCATGGTCTTCGTCTCGTCGTAAAGCTCACCGTCGATGATGAGGCGATCTCCGCCGCGCATGCTTTGCGCGACGTAGCGGACTTCGGCCAAGGGATCGAACGAGCTGATGGTGTTGCCGGACATAATGAAGAGGCGCGGGGGCTCAGCGGCATCGGAGCAGTAGACCAGGTGGACGGGGCTCGAGATATCGGCTTTGATGCCGGTGGTTTCGAAGTCCTCGTCATCAGCGCCGGCGCAGGCCAGTTCGAGCATGGCCTGGCTGGCGTCCACCGGGAAGTACAGGCACTCGGAACCGGAATCCTGCAGCGCCTGCATGAGGAGACGGTCGCGGGCGCCGTCGCCGGCGCCAAAACTGATTACGGGGATGCGGTGTCCGAAGTGGTGGGCGAGCGCGGCGGCGCCCTCGGCGATAGCGCGCCAGGTATGGGCCAATCCGCCATACAGATCGGGCTCCTCGGTGAGGTCGGTCCAGGCACGAGCGGAGCGCGGGGTCCAGAAGAAGAACTTCTCGGGCAGATCGCGGGCTTCCATAGCTTCCGCGAATTCCTGGGCAATATCTGTTTCGGTAAGGACCACTTCGATTTTCATAAGCGCTAGAGTCCCATCACCTGCATACCGGAATCGACGAACAGGGTGTTGGCAGTGACGCCGCGGGCAAGATCGCTCGCCAGAAACACGGCGGTGTCGGCCACCTCGGCAGGGTCGGTGTTGCGGCGCAGCGGCGCGCGCTGGGGCGTGGTTTCCAGGATGGTGGAGAAATCCTTGACAGCGCGCGCGGAGGCGGTCTTAATCGGGCCGGCGGAAATGGCATTCACGCGGATTTTCCGAGGCCCGAGATCGCTGGCGAGATAGCGCACAGCGGCTTCGAGCGACGCTTTGGCGACGCCCATCACGTTGTAGTTGGGCAACACGCGGGTGGATCCGACGTAGGTCAGAGTGCTGAGGGAGCCGCCGCGGGTCATCAGCGGCGCCGTGGCGCGCGCGACCGCTATTAGCGAGTAGGCGCTCACTTCGTGAGCGAGCAGGAAACCGCCGCGGCTGGTCTCGACGAACGGCCGGGAGAGGTCTTCGCGGTTGGCGAAGGCAAGGCTATGCACCACGGCGTCAAGCGGACGGTTGAGGGCGCCGAGCGACGCGGTAAGCGCGGCCAGCTCGTCTTCGTTAGTGACGTCGCAAGGCAGAATGGAGGTCACGTTCATGCCGGCCGCCAATTCGGTGATCGAATCCTTCTGACGATCGCCGAGATAGGTAAGAATTAAGGCGGCGCCTTCCCGCGAAAAGGCCTGCGCGATGGGATAGGCAATACTCCAACGGTTGGCAATCCCCATGACGAGGGCCAGTTTGCCCTCCAGCAGTTTGGACATGAGTATCCTACAGTGTAACGTGTAGATGGAAGAGTGTTCCGCTCCCCGACGGCCGCGGCTCTGTGGTTCGGGAGCGGGGGTATATTCATCCGTGGATCTGACGACTCCCTTGACGTACGTGAAAGGAATCGGGCCGGCGCGGGCGGCGATGCTCGAGGCCAAGGGGCTCTCCGTGGTGGAGGACTTGCTGGGCTATGTGCCGTTCCGGTACGAGGACCGGAGCAATCTGAAGAGCATCGCGCAACTGGCGCCGGGGGAAATGGCGACGGTGATCGCGGAGGTGCGTTCGGCAAAGCTGGCGGGGTTCAAGCGGCGCAGCCTGGGGATGTTCGAGGCGCGGTTCACCGACAGCTCCCGCGCCATCCTGCTGGGAAAGTGGTTCCACGGCGGGTACCTCGCTAATGTGCTGACCGAAGGATTAAAGGTCGCGCTGTTCGGGAAAGTAGAGTTCGACAGCTACTCCGGGGAGCTGACGATGCTACACCCGGAGTTCGAAATTCTGTCGGGCGACGACGAAGACGGCGAAGCGGGCCTGCACACCGGCCGGATCGTGCCGATCTACGAGGCGGTTTCGAAGGTGACGACGCGGCTGCTGCGTACGCTGATATACCGGATTCTGCAATCGATGGCGCCGTTGGAGGATCATCTGCCCGCGCACATCCGCCAGCGTCTGAAACTGCCGGACCGGTGGACGGCGCTGCGGGGCGCGCATTTTCCAGCTCCCGATGCCGATCTGCGGCTGCTGAATAATTTCCGGACGCCGGAGCAGATGCGGCTGATCTTCGAAGAATTTTTCTGGCTGGAGTGCGGGATCGCGTTGAAGCGGAGCGATGCGCGCGCACTGCCGGGGATCGCGTTCGAGATCAACGACCGGGTGCGCGAGAAGGTCAAAGCGATGCTGCCGTTCAAGCCGACGGGCGCGCAGAAACGGGTAATCCAGCAGATCGCCGAAGACATGAAAGCGCCTCGGCCGATGCACCGGATGCTGCAAGGGGATGTGGGCAGCGGTAAGACGATTGTGGCGGCTGAGGCGGCGGTGATCGCGATCGAGAATGGATACCAAGTTTCGGTGCTCGCGCCAACGGAAATCCTGGCCGCGCAGCATGCGTTCTACTTCCGGCAGATTCTGTCGAAGCTCGGGTATGTGGTGGTGCTATTGACCGGATCGTTCACAAGCCGCGAGAAGGGGCAGCTTAAGAAACTGGTGGGGGAAGGCCTAGCGCAGGTGGTGATCGGAACGCACGCGCTGCTGGAAAAGGATGTGGAGTTCAAGAAGCTGGGGCTCGCCATTATCGACGAGCAGCACCGGTTCGGCGTGCTGCAGCGGCTGCACCTGGTAGAAAAGGGGATGACCCCCGACGTGCTGGTGATGACGGCGACGCCCATCCCGCGCACTCTTGCCATGACGCTATACGGGGATCTCGACGTCTCAGTGATTGACGAACTGCCGCCGGGGCGCAAGCCGATTATCACAAAGCATGCGACGGCAGACCGCGTAGAGCAGGTTTACAGTTTTCTCAAGCGGCAGATCGAGGAAGGGCGGCAGGCGTACGTGGTGTATCCGGTGATCGAAGAATCGGAGACGCAGGCGATGAAGGCGGCGCAGAAGATGTATGAGCACCTGTCGCGCGAGGTGTTCCCGGATATTCCGGTGGGGCTGATGCACGGGCGGCTGAGCGGCGACGACAAAGAGGCGGTCATGCAGAAATTCAAGGATGGGAGTATCAAGATTCTGGTCTCGACGACGGTGATCGAGGTAGGGATGGATGTTCCCAATGCGACGGTGATGGTGGTAGAGCAGGCGGAGCGGTTCGGGCTGGCGCAGCTTCACCAGTTGCGGGGGCGAGTGGGACGCGGGGCGGCGCAGAGCTACTGCATGCTGGTCACCGAGAAGATGAACGATACGGCGCGCGAGCGCATCCGGACGCTGGTGGAATCGACGGACGGGTTCTACATTTCCGAGATCGATCTGAAGCTGCGCGGCCCGGGGGAATTTTTCGGGACGAAGCAATCGGGGCTGCCGTCGCTGCGAGTGGCGAACATTCTGCGCGACACCGAGATTCTGGAGGTGGCGCGGAGGGAGGCAGCGGGACTGGTCGAGAATCCACCCGCGGCGGAAGAATTACAGAGCGCAATCCGATATATCCGCGATCACTGGCAGCGGCGCTACGGGCTGGTGACGGTAGGCTGATGCGGGTGATCGCGGGGGAGCTTCGTTCGCGGCGGTTGAAAGGAGTGCCGGGGCTCGCGACGCGCCCCACACCCGACCGGCTGCGGGAGACGCTGTTCGACATCCTGGCGCCGCGCATCGAGGGCGCCGTTTTTGTCGATGGGTATGCGGGGACGGGCGCAGTCGGCATCGAAGCGCTGAGCCGCGGGGCGCGGCACTGCTATTTTCTGGAACGCAACCGGACGGCTCTGGCGGTGCTGCGGGAGAACCTGGGCTCGCTCGGGTTGGAGGCGCGGGCAACCGTCGTGCCGGGCCGCGCATCGGTCACGCTGGCGCAGTGCCGGGCCGATCTAGTCTTTCTCGATCCTCCGTATGACCAGGAGCGCGAGTATGTCGCGGCACTGGAGGTGTTGTCGCAAGAGCCGCCGGGGCTGGTGATTGTACAGCACTCGGTGCGGTTCGAGCCGGGTGGGCGGCACGGGTTGCTCCACGAAATCCGCCGTGTCCGGCAGGGAGATAACGCACTCACGTTCTTCGAGTCGCAATCGTGAAGTCAGGCAACCCGTCCAGTAAGGCGAAAATGCGGAGCGGCCTCGAGTAAATGACGATCGTTGCTCCAAATCTCAGAGAAACCAGCCCCTCGCGCAGAGATCAGGTGGATCACGTCACCGGAGAGCAGAAAAATTCCCCCAGGCAGTCGCCGGAGTGCTTCGTGAACTTCCCAGAGTAGCCTCTCGGAGAGGGCAATCATGGTCCACGTGCCGCTCGTAGCTCTAAGCTACTCGCGCCAGCGCTTTTTGGGCCAGGCGGCTCCAGCGGGCGGTGAAGCGGCGTCGGTAGCGCGGGGCGGTGCGGTCGGCTTCCACAGCGCGCGCGAACATTTCGCGGGCTTGCGGGATGCGGTCCAAGCCTTCGAGCGCCTGGCCATAGTAATAAAGGCCTTCTGTGTCGTATGGACGGCGATCGATATAGTCGGCAAGCATCTGGCGCGCGTGTTCATACTGCCGCACCGTTATGTACATGGCGCCGAGTTCGCGCAGGATCTCGCTCTGACTGTGGCGATCATCCTGATCAAGGACGGTCTGAAAGTGCTTGAGGGCATCGTTCAGACGTCCTTGCTGGCGTGCCATGCGGCCCAGCTGAAAATGAGCGTCGGTCTGCTTGGGATCGATCGCCACAGCATTTTTGAAGCGCTCGACGGCTTCGGTGTACTGATGGCGCTGCTGGTAAATGAGGCCGAGCTGATACTGGGCTTCGCCATCGTGCGGATTGACGGCGGCGGCTTGCAGCATGCGATGGAAGTTCTGGCGAGAGCGAAGGCCGCCGCCCAGGCTGCGGAGCTCGCTGGAGAGATAGTAATAGGCGAAAAAGAGGAAGAACGGGGAGGCAATCCAGCCGAGCAGGAAACGGAGCGGGCCCCACAGGAAGACGGCGGCGACGAGCGGAATCCAGGAGAGACTGACGACGCCCACGGCGATGCGGTTCTCGGCGCCGAAGACCGTGCGGACGGCGAAGAACATCAGCACGGCGAAGTACAAATAGACCGGAGCAGCGAGGTAGAGCAGCACTTCGGGCGGGCCGATCCAGGCGGCCACGGCCAGCGGAAGATTGGCGGCAGCCCAGGACATGGCGGTGCAGGTGAGCAGCGGAGAATAGTCCCGCTGGAAGACGTCGCCGAGAGATCCGCCAAGCCCGGCCAGGAGCTTGCTCAGCAGCAGGGCTCCTGGGACGTAGACCACGGCTAAGACGAGAAGAGGGGTATAAAACGTGATCGCGAGGACACGCGCCATCAGGAAAGAAACCGCGAGCGCGGCGATGCTGGCGAACAAAAGGCTGCCGCGATCGAGGATGTCGCTCATCGCAGCCGCGGGCTGCCAGAACAGGCGGGCTAGGAGTTTAACGTGTTCCACCCACATCGCAGGATAGCAGCGGCCGACTGGTGATGACTGTGATCCGTCTCTAAGCTTTACCGCGGAGACGCCGAGCCGCCGAGACGAAAAGGTGTCCGATGCCAATCAAGGTTCGAATAATCCGCGCTTTATCGGGTTTGTGCGCCGAGAAAGCAGAAGGAACTCGGGGCTGGCGCATCGCGATGAGCGGACTACGCGGCTACCGATTACGCGAAAGGCCCGGAGCTTGATACACTCCGTTCGATGGAGCCCGAGATTCTAGTGGTTAGCGGGCCGCGGCTGAGCGAACGGTTTGCACTCGGGGGCGGCGAAATGCGGATCGGGCGCGCGCCGGGCTCGACGATTCAGCTTGACGAGTCCGGTGTCGCGTGGGAGCACTGCGTGATCCGGGCGTCGGAGGGGCGGTGCCGGCTGATGGACCAGCGGACAGGCGCGGGCACCTTTGTCAATGGGATGCGAGTCACCGAGCACTGGCTGGAGCCGGGCGACCAGATTTCGATTGGGGCGACTGTTCTGCTCTATCGCGATGGAGCGGAGCCGGAAGGTGCCGCGCCGCAGCACGCATTGTTGCGGGCGTGTTCGCTATTGTTTCTGTTTCGCGCGCTGGCGGCTTCGGAGAACGAGGCTCTGCGCGGAACGCTGGAGGGGCAACTTCTCCGTCTGATCGGCGACCTGACGCCGTGCCGAGGCGGTGCGGTGCTGCTGGGACGCGATGCGGCGGAATTGCGGGCGGCCGCGGGGACGCCGGAACTGGGAGACTTTGCCGAGCGCGCTTGTCGCGGCGCGGTCGCCGACGCCGAGACCGGGACAGTGGCGGTGCCGCTGTACGTCCGAGGCAGTATCGCCGGCTTGATCGTGGCGCAGTTTCCTGCCGAAGAGTCTCTGCGGCTGCAAGAACATTGTGACACGCTGGCGGCGGTTGCCACGCTGGGAGCGATCGCGCTCGAGACGGTGCGCGAGGTGGAGTCGCTCAACCTGGAAAAGACGCTGCTGCTGGAGCGGCTGGGCGACGGGCAGGACGGGATCGTGGGGGACAGCCCGGCGCTGCGTAAGCTGATGCAAATGGTGGCGCGGGTGGCGGCGACGGAGACGTCGGTGCTGATTTTGGGGGAGAGCGGCACGGGCAAGGAGATGGTGGCGCGGGCGATTCACCGGCAGAGCCCGCGAACGGCGGCTCCGTTTGTGGCGATCAACTGCGCGGCGATTACCGAGACGCTGCTCGAAAGCGAGCTGTTCGGGCACGAAAAAGGGGCTTTCACGGGCGCGGTGGCGCAGAAAAAAAGCAAGCCGGAGGTGGCCGAGGGCGGAACCGGGTTTCTGGACGAGATAGGCGAAAAGGCGGCGCCGCTTCAGGCCAAGCTGCTGCGGGTCTTGCAGCAGCGCGAGTTCGAGCGCGTGGGCGGGACACGCACGTGGAAGCTGAACGTGCGCGTGCTCGCGGCGACCAACCGGGACCTTCTGGGAGAAGTGCGGCGGGGAGCGTTCCGCGAAGATCTGTTTCACAGACTGAATGTGGTGGCCCTGCACGTGCCGGCGCTGCGGGAGCGCGCGGACGACATTCCGGCGCTGGCGGCGCATTTTCTGGAGCGGGCGTCGGCGCGGTGCCGGCGGCGGGTAACGCAGATTGCGCCAGAGGCGATGGCGTATCTGAAGGCGTATCCGTGGCCGGGGAATGTGCGGGAGCTGGAAAACGCGATCGAGCGCGCGGTAGTGTTGGGCGATGGAGAAACGCTGCTGGCGGAGGATCTGCCGGAGACGGTGCTGGATGCGACGGGAGCTGCGGCGAGCGCGCCAGGCGCGCTGCAGAGTTCGGTAACGGACACTAAGCGGCAGTTGATACTGCGGGCCTGGGAAGAGAGCGCCGGGGATTACAAGCTGGCGGCGGCGAAGTTGAATATTCATCCGAATTCGCTACTGCGCCTGGTGAGGACACTCGGACTGCGGGAAATACTGAAGTAAAAAACGGGGCGCCTCGCGCCCTGCAAAAGGCGGAGCCTGATGCTACGGAAAACGATAACGGCGATGGCAGTGCTCGCGAGCATGGCGTGGGCGCAGAATACGCGTCCGGAGGCGGGGCCCTTCGATGCGTCGCGTATCGATATGCAGCCGCCGCCGGCACAAGGCGTGGCGGTGCGCGCGGGGCGGCTGTTCGATCCAAAATCGGGGAAGAACCTGGTCAACCAGGTGATTCTCATTCAGGGGGACCGGATCACGGATGTGGGACCGGCTGACCGCGTGACGATTCCGCAGGGGGCGCGCATTATCGATTTGAGCCGCGCGACGGTGTTGCCTGGATTGATTGACCGGCATGTGCATCTGATCCAGGATGCGCAGGTCAACGATGGGCGCGCGACGCTCACCGGGTTGAACTACGCATTAAAGGATTTGAGCGCGGGGTTTACGACGCTGCAGGACATGGGGTCAGCATTCAGCTACGCGACGGTGGAACTGCGGGATGCCATTAACAAGGGGCTGGTGCCGGGGCCGCGGTTACAGGTGGCGGGGCCGCAACTGAATCCTCGAGGCGCGAGTTATTACCCCGCGCCATCTGTGGTGATCCCGTTCGGAGCCGGTCCGGGCAGCAATAACTGGCAGAATACGGGAAATATCAATTCGCCGTGGCTGGCGCGCGCGGCGGTGCGGGATCACTCGCATTACGGAGTGGACTGGATCAAAGTCTACGAGACGGAGGATTACGAAGGCGGCGGCTATCCGGCGCAGGGGAGCGGGGCGTTCACGCCAGACGGCAAGATGATCAATGTTCCTTCGCTCACGCTGGAAGAAAACCAGGCGATCGTGGACGAAGCGCACCGGCGCGGATTGAAGGTGGCTTGCCACGCGTACGGCGGCGAAGGGCTGCGGAACTGCCTGGCGGCGGGGGTGGATCTGCCGATGCACGTGATCGTGGGCGTGACAGGCGCGGAAGGGCTGGATGACGAAACGATTCGCCTGTTGAAGCAGCCGAAGCCGCGGCCGGTGATCCAAACGCTGTGGGATTTGATCGGCGACCTGGAAACGCGCGACTTGAAAGGCAGCGGGGGACGGGCGACGCGCTTCCAGCTCACCGAGAAAAGTTTCAAACGGCTGGTGGCTGAGGGCATCGAAGAAGTCTTTGGCAGCGGCGCGTACACCGTGGGTCACGGGATGCAGGCGTTCCAATTCGGCTATTTCGTGAAATGGGGAATGGCCCCGGCGCAGGCGCTCCGCATGGCGACCAGCAGCGCCGCCGAAGGACTGAACTTCGAGTTGGGCAAGCAGGTGGGACTTGTGGAAAAAGGAAGATTTGCCGACCTCGTGGCGGTGGCGGGAGACCCGCTCATGGACATCACAGAGATGGAACGGGTCCGATTCGTCATGAAAGGCGGAGTGATTTTCCGCAATGAATTGAAATAGAACGATTTTCGCCGCAAAACTGACAATCCGCCAGCCTGCCCACGGCTTAAAGGGTAAATGAAAATCGGATTCCATCCGATGAACCTGATGTTGTGCGCGCAGAGTCGCCGGCAAAACCTGATCACACCGAGATGCCGCGGACGGCAGTTGCGCCCGTAAGCGAAAACGTTCCAGCACCCTCAGACACGGAGACTGCTCGGGAAACAGAACCGCGTACGGGCCGGGCGGCCGATCGGGTGATGGCCGTAGCGGGCGCCGCCAGCGCGGCACTCGGACTGATCGCGTGGGTGGGCTGGTATTTGGGCATTTCCCGCCTGGTCGAGGTGCATCCCGGATTCACGCCGATGGCTTACAACACGTCGGTCGGTTTTGTGGCCTTAGGTCTGGCATTTATGGCCCTCGCCTTCGACCGGCGTTGGGCCGCGCGGTTCTTCGCGGGCGTCGCGGGTGTGGTTACCGGCGTCAGATTACTCCAATATGTGACGGGCGCGGCATGGGGACTCGAAACCCTCCTGCGCCGGTTTACGCTACCGCACTCGCCGATCGGTCCGGTAGCGATGGCTCCGAATACGGCGATCGGTCTACTGTCGATTGCCGTGGCGGTGTGGCTGTCGACGACGCGCGGAGCGTTCCGCGGGCAGGCGAGCGGCGCCACCTTCTGCGGATCCGCCAGCGCGGCCCTGGGGCTCAATGCGTTTGTCGGTTATATGACAGGCCTTCAAACGTATATGTGGGGAGACTTGAAGCCGATGGCGCTGCATACGTCGATCGGTTTGATGGTGCTCGGCGGCGCGATCGTGACATTCGCCTGCAGGAAGGGACGCGGTGTTCAGACGGATTGGCGGGCGCGGAGCCTGGTGATCGTCATCACTGGCGGTCTGGTGACGTCGCTATCATTCTGGCAAGCGCTTTCGCTGGTGGAAAAGCTCCAGATCGAATCCGTCGTGCGACTCCGCACCGGAACACCGGAGACGGTGCTGATATTCTCCCTGGTGATGACGGCCTTACTCGGGACGGCTCTTTACCTGGCACAGACGGCCCGCCTGCGGGCGGTGCGTTTGGAACGGGCCAATGCGTACAACCGGAGTCTGCTGGAAGCCAGCCTGGATCCACTGGTGACGATCGCGCCGAACGGTAAGATCACGGACGTGAACCATACCGCGGAGGAAGTAACAGGCTTCTCCCGCCTTGAGTTGATTGGAACGGATTTTTCGGATTACTTTACGGAATCGCAGAAGGCGCGTGAGGGCTACCAGAAAGTATTCCGGGAAGGACAGATTCAGGACTACGAGCTGGCAATACGGCGGCGTGATGGCCACGTCACTCCGGTACTCTACAGCGCATCGGTCTATCGGAATGAGTATGCCGAAGTAGCCGGCGTGTTTGCCGCGGCGCGGGATATCAGCGCGCGCAAGCGGATAGAAGAGGAACTGCGGTTTAGCAAGGAACGGCTCGCACTGGCTCAGAAGGCGGGCAAATCGGGTACGTTCGACTGGGACATCGTAAATAACGTGAACATCTGGACGCCCGAAGTGGAAGCCGTGTATGGAATTGAGCCGGGATGCTTCGGAGGCAGATATGAGGATTGGGAGGCGCTCGTCCTGGCCGAGGATTTGGATCACGCGCGGACGTGTCTACAGAATTCGCTCAAAACAGGTGAACTCTCGTCGGAATGGCGGATCCGGCGCCGCAGCGATGGCGAGGTCTGCTGGATTGACGCGCGCGCCAAGGTGCTGTTCGATGAAGCGGGGCGGCCGCAGAGGATGATCGGAATCAATACCGACATCACCGAGCGCAAGCGGGCAGAGCGCGCCCTGGAGCGAAAGGCTACAGACCTGGCACGGTCCAATGCCGACCTCGAGCAATTCGCGTACGTAGCGTCCCACGATTTACAGGAACCGCTGCGCATGGTGGCCAATTTCACGCAGCTACTGGCCGACCGCTACGGCAGTCAGTTGGGCGCGGAGGGCGCGGAATTCGTCGGGTACGCGGTGGATGGCGCGACGCGGATGCAGCGCCTGATCCAGGATCTTCTGCTCTATTCGCGGGTCGGCACGCGCGGACAGAGTTTTGAGGCGACCGACTGCAACGAGGTCTTGGGGGAGGCGGTGGCCAACCTGCAGTTCGCGATCCAGGAAAATGGCGCGGTGATAACCCACGAGGAGTTGCCCACCTTGAAGGCGGACGCCTCCCAATTCGCCCAGTTGTTCCAGAACCTGGTGGGCAATGCGATCAAGTTCCGGGGCGATGCGGCGCCGCGTGTGCATGTGTCAGCCGCCCGCCAGGAGAACCATTGGGTATTCGCCGTGCGTGATAACGGCATCGGGATTGCTCCGGAGTTCAGCGACCGCATCTTTGTGATCTTTCAGCGGCTGCATAGCCGCGGTGAATACCCAGGGACAGGGATCGGCCTGGCGGTCTGCAAGAAAATCGTAGAACGGCACGGAGGCAGGATTTGGGTCGAGTCCGAGCCTGGTAAGGGATCGACATTCCGATTCACGATCCGGGATTTAGGAGGAAGCGATGAGCAGTGACGGCGCTGTGAGTACAAAGGCGCGGGCAGTCGAGATTCTCATGGTGGAGGACAATCCCGGCGACGTGCGGCTGACGCAGGAAGCGCTGAAGGAAGGGCACCTGTGGAACCGGCTATCCGTCGCGAAGGACGGAATGGAGGCGATGGAATACCTCCGCCGGGAGGGACGGTTTCAGAACGTAACCCGCCCGGATCTGATCCTTCTGGATCTCAATTTGCCGCGGAAGGATGGGCGCGAAGTGCTGGCTGAACTCAAGGCCGATGACAGATTGAAGCTAATCCCTGTGGTGGTTCTGACGACCTCGAAATCCGAGGAGGACATTGTCAGAAGCTATAAACTGCACGCCAACTGCTACATCACCAAGCCCGTGGATTTTCCGCGGTTTGCCGCAGTGGTGCGATCAATCGAGGATTTCTGGTTCACGGTGGTGAAGCTGCCAACCGCACTGTGAGCGGCCCGGGAGTTTAGGAGGCTGCATCCGGCGGGTTGTATACTGGTGGCCGATTATGGTCGCTAAAGACTCAGCCAGATTGAGCCGGCGCGTTATTTTGCAAACCGCGGGCGGGATTGTGGTGTCGGGAGTATTTCCGCGCGGAATCGCATTCGGCGCGGAAAGCGCCAGTCCGATCATCACGACACTCAGCACATACATGAGCGACGCTGGCGGCCGGGGCCTGCCGGAGGAAGCAGCGGAGAAGACCAGGCATCACATCCTCGACACGTTCGCCGCGATGATTTCGGGAGCGGATCTGGCGCCCGGGCGGGTAGCGCTGCGGCTGGCGCAGGCGCACGCGGGCGGAACCGCAACGGTAGCCGCATCCAAGCTGCGATGCGGGGCGATGGAAGCGGCGATGGTGAATGGGATGCTGGCGCACTCCGATGAGACCGACGATTCGCATGCTCCATCGCAATCGCACCCGGGCTGCTCGATCGTACCGGCGGCGCTGGCAGCGGGCGAGGAATTCGGCATCGACGGTGCGCGGCTGATGCGCGCGGTGGCGCTCGGCTACGACGTGGGGCCGCGGGTAATGATGACGCTGGGCAGCCTGCCTTTCCAAATGGCGACGCACCATAGCGCGCACAGCATCGCGGGGACATTCGGCTCGGCGGCCGCTGCCGGGTGCGCGGGCGGATTCAGCGCGCAGCAGATGCGCTGGGTGCTCGATTACGCGGCGCAACAGGCGGCCGGCATCGCCGCATGGCAGCGGGATACCGATCACATCGAGAAGTCGATGGTGTTCGCCGGGATGCCGGCCCGTAACGGCGTGAGCGCGGCGATGGTGATTCACTTCGGCGGCACCGGCGTGGATGACATTTTTTCGGGAGCAGACAATTTCCTGCTGACGTTCGCGCCCAAGGCAGACCCGGCGGAACTGATTGACGGGTTGGGCACGCGGTACGAGATCACGCGCACGAACATCAAGAAGTGGACCGTGGGTTCGCCGATCCAGGCGCCGCTCGACGCGCTGGAGAATCTGCGGAAGCGGCGGCCCTTTGAAGCGGACGACGTACAGAAGGTGGTGGTGCGGCTGGCGACCAGCGAGGCCAAGACGGTCAACAACCGCGAGATGCCGGATATCAGCCTGCAGCACATGGTGGCGGTGATGTTGATCGATAAGACGGCGTCTTTCCAGGCCGCGCACGACAAAGCGCGGATGAAGGACGCGAGCGTGCTGCGGCAGCGGGCGAAAGTGGAACTAGCGCCGGATGAAGAACTCGAGCGGCTCTATCCGCGGCGGGAGACGATCGTCGAGGTAACGCTGAGCGGCGGCGAGAAGCTCACCGAGAGAGTGGAAGCAGTACGCGGCACGGCGGAGAACCCGATGCCTCGCGCGGAGGTGATCGCCAAGTGCCGCGACCTGATTGCGCCGGTGCTCGGCGCGGCGGCGTGCAACCGGCTGATCGAGACGGTGATGGGGCTGGAACGGGTGAAGAACGTGCGCGAAGTGGGTGCGCTGCTGCAGAGGGCGTGACCGCCGGGCAATGACGTTAGAATACGGGAGTGCCGATAATTACGAGCGCGGATGCGCAGCGGCGGCTGAAGGACCTCGGCCCGTGGTTTTACGAATTCGACCTGGGCGAATTGGGGCGCACCACGTCATCACTACCTCCCGAGGTGCTGCCGATCCACCGGACGCGGCTGAGCATGTTGGAGCGCGTGGTGGACCAGCACTTTCGCGGGCGTCTCGCAAACATTCGATGCCTCGACGCGGGCTGTCACGAAGGGTTCTACACGGTGGCCATGGCCCGCAAAGGGATGCGGGAAGTCCTCGGCCTTGACCTGCGCGCCTCCAGCCTGACCAAGGCCCGCTTCGTGGCTGATGCGCTCGGGCTGACGAATGTCTCTTACCGGCAGGGTAACGTGGAAGACCTCGGCGGCGAATTGGAGCCGTACGAACTCTGCCTTTTTCTTGGAATTCTCTATCATCTGGAAAATCCGATGCGGGCGCTGCGGAATATCAGCCGCGTCACCCGGGAGGTTTGTGTTATCGAAACACAGGTTGTGGACGAAGTGGAGGGGTCCGCGGAATGGGGGGCGCGCGCCTGGGAGCGCCCGTACCAGGGAATTCTGGCGCTGATCGATGAATCGGGAGAGTTCTACAACGATAACGCGGAGACGGGCGCCGCGCCCATAGCGACATGTCCTTCGCCAAAGGCGCTGGACTTCATGCTACGCCAAGCCGGCTTCCGGCGAACCGAGATGATCGAACCGCCGGCGGACGCATACGAACAGCATCGCCGCCGCAAGCGCGTGGTCTGCGCCGCATACAAATGAAGCCGGAAATCGCACCGATGGAATCCGCCGACGCCGAAGCCTTCTGGCAGTCCGCCGAAATCTTTTACCGGAAAGCCGAGGCCCTCGGTTATGCGGACATTCGGAATTATTACTGGTATCACACCGTCGAACTGCCGGGCGAGCTGATCACTCCAGGCCAGTATGATTTTCGCGAGGCGCTCCCCGCGTTCCCGTTTCCCGCGGATATGCGCGGACTGCGCGTGCTCGACATAGGGTCGGCTACGGGGTTCTTCGCGTTCGAGTTCGCGCGCCGGGGCGCCGCGGTGGTTTCGGTAGAGCTTCCCTCGCTGGAGGCGCTCGACCGGTTTCCGGGGCAGACGATCGAACAGTCTCTCGAGAAGATCCGGAAAATGTTGGGATACCAGGCGGCTGGGGAAGCCGGCGACAATCCCACCTACAGTGCGCGCCAGATGTATATTAATCTCCTCGAAGGTCCGTTCGAGTTCTGCCGCAAGCAACTCGGGATGTCCATCGAGCGGTGTTATTCCACAGTTTACGACCTGACCGAAGCAAAAGCGGGCGGCGTATTCGATCTCGTATTTATGGGCGACGTGCTGCTGCACACGCTCAACCCGCTGCAGGCGATGGCGGCGATTGCGCCGTTATGCCGCGGAGAGCTGGTGTTGTCGCAGAATATTCCCGATGCGTCCGACGGCCACGCGGCAATGCTTTATGTCGGCGGCGACTCTCTCAACTCCGATGAAGTGAGTTGGTGGCTTCCCAACAAGCCGTGCCTGATCGAGCTGCTCAAGAAGCTTGGGTTTCCTACGGTCGATGACGTGGGATACCACAGCGGGGCGCTGCGCCCGTCAGGTTATGCGTACCGGCGTTCCATTCTGCGAGCCCGAAAGTAAGTCACTCGCCGGAGCGTTCGCGCTTCTGCCGTTCGCGAAACTCGGCGGCGCGTCCCGCAAGGTCGGACCACAACCGGGAATCCACTTGCTGCGGGCCCGGGTGGAGAGCACCGTCCCGTTTCCCATATCGTGGAAATACAAGTTTGTCGACGACGACTTTTCCGAAATACCGCTCCGGCTCGCCAATCAGAACATGCTGATGCGGACGTGCCATCACGCGCAGGCCGGCGCTCCGCATCATTGCAGGAAGCGCGGAATGATTGGGAAGCCACCAGTTGGTCGGGTCGTTGTAGTAGCGGTCCTCGATGAATGCCAGCTTCGGAAAAGCGGGGCTGAGCAAAATGTCCTCATCGGTGTACCGGTCGTAATTGTCCTTCTTTGCCGGCGCCTCGACTTCGCTGCCGATCACGGCCGACGCCAGGAAGATGCGTTTCCTGGTCATCTCGGCGGTTCGGTCAAGGACCAGGCCCGGATATTTGAGATGGTAAAGCAGGCCAAGCAAAAGAACGTAATCAAAACGATCTTCGGTAGTGAGGCAATAGGTGTGCGCATCGTCGTTCACGAGCTCGAGCGCGACGTCGAACTGGCGCGCGGCAAATTCGGCCTGGCGCAGGAATTCTGCATACGGATCTACGAGAACGCAGCGGCCAGCGCCGCGCTGTTTCATGCGGATCGAGAAATAGCCCGCGTTGCCGCCGAGGTCAAGCACTGTAGCGCCTTCGAGATCCTCGGGAATGTAAGGCTCGATCAAGCGCCAGCGATGTTCCGGCAAATATCCAGGCTCCTGGCCATCGCCGGTCCACAGTCCATTCGGGAGCTCGAAATGCTGATACCACCAGCCCAGTGATTCGAGCTCGGTTAGCGCCGCCTGGAGATCCGATTTCATCCCTAATATGGTAGACGAGATCGGGAGATCAGGTCCTGCGCCAGAGCCACCCGTGCGGCCAGTACGTGATGTTCTCGCGCAGCGGGCTGCGGGCCACCCGCCAGGCAGGCTGGCGCATCTCAAATTGTGGATGAGCGGCAAGAAAATGGCGCGCCGCGGCAGCCGGATTATCGTCAACCCAGCCCGCTTCGCCGCCGGGAACGTCGGCCAGGTCATGCATGATGCCGTCGGTGGCGATGATGCACGAGCCGGGCGTCACCAGGGGCGCATACGCCTCCAATTCGCGCATGACATGCTCGCATGAGTGATCGGAGTCGAGAATCACCATCACGGATTCGCCCGCGTGCACAAGGCCGCGCACGGACGCGACGGTGGTGGCCGCAGTAGAATCCCCCTCAATAATCGCAATGTGCTGAGACAACCGGTGCGTGGTCAATGCCGCGCGAGTCTCGGCGCCGACGTGCTTATCGATGCCGATGACGCGGCCGGATCCGAGGGATTCGCACAACGTGGCGTGAAACAACAGTGAACCGCCGAGGTGGATCCCGGTCTCGATGATCACATCGGGCCGTAAGGCGGCTATGACTTCCTGAAGCCGGACCAGATCTTCCGGCAATTGCAATATTGGCAGACCGCTCCAACTGAACGTATAGTAATAGCTCAGAGCCCAGCCGACGCGCACCCACTCGCGGCTTAGAATTTCAAAAGCCTCCGGCGTGTAAAGGTCGAGCGATTGAACCGATTCGCCGGTGTCCCGCGTTAGAGTACGGCCTTCTGTGTCGATCGTGAGCCTCGTAGGATAACCTCCCGCGGTGCCATTTTAGCAGTCACCCGAGCCGGGTCCGATCGGCCGCGCGGCGGAGCGCGCATTTACCACGCACGGGAAACTCATATAACCGAGGACTGGTCTCGTTCCAGTCAATACACGCATGCGGGCCGCGTTCTCAGCCAAGTCACAGAGCCGAAATTCCTCCGCATCGCCATCCGCGATAGCCGGCGCAAAGAAATAATCGGCCGGCGCCAACTCGGGAAGCTTGAGATGGAAGTCAAAGGTGCGGATTTCGCCGGGAATCAGAGGCTCGACGGGAATGTTTTGACGGGCGGTGTTGGTTCCGGAAAAATCGACACCCTGATCGGTCCGCATCAATAGACCGACGAGCGGCCGCTCGATGGCCACGCCGGCGCGGACGCTGACGCGGACCACGATCTCGACAGGCGTCCTCACCGCGTCCAAGGGCTCCCCGGTGCGATCGGTAATCTCGATGCCAAGCAGTTCCGCGCGGCCATCGCCATAGCGTGGCGCTTCCAGCGGAATTCCGCGAATGACCTCGGGAGGCAAATCGGGCACCTGGCGGACCTGGGCCGCGGCGACCTGTCGATTCCGCCAGCGTTCCGAATCCTTGGCGAGCAGCGCCGCCAGATAGCGGTGCGCGATGCCGGCGACTTCGCCCAACTCGCGGATGCGACCGCCTTCCAGCCACAAAGCGCGGTGCCCGATTTCCTTGATCTCGGCGACATCGTGGGTGACGTAGACTATGGTGACGCCGCGGGCTCGTAATTCGTGGATCTTGCGCATGCACCGATGGCGGAAATAAACATCGCCTACCGCCAAGGCTTCGTCGACGACCAGGATTTCGGGATTCAACTGGACAGCGATAGCAAAGCCGAGCCGCACCACCATGCCGCTGGAATAGGTCTTCACCGGCTGATCGATGTACGCTCCGATCTCGGCAAAATCGAGGATGGCCCCGATGGATTGTTCGACCTCGCGCGGCGACAAGCCGAGGAGCGCGCCGTTCAGGAAAAGATTCTGGCGGCCGGTGAATTCGGGATTGAAGCCGGCGCCGAGCTCCAAAAGCGCGGTCAGGCGGCCGTGGATGCGCACGCTTCCGGCGGTGGGTTCGAGAATGCCGGCGATCAGCTTCAGCAGCGTGCTTTTGCCGGAGCCGTTCTCCCCGACAATGCAGAAGGTCTCGCCCTTTTTGATTTCGAGAGTGATGTCGCGCAGCGCCCAATGCTCGCGGTAGAAGCGGCGTCGGCCGAACAGAGCCGCCTCCTTGAGGCGATCGCCCGGCTGCTGGTACAGCTTGTAGAGTTTTGAGATGCCCTCGACCTCGATCATGCTACCGATGGTAGCGCGATAATGTGGCTATGGTCGGCGGATGCCAGCATGACATCTGAAGCGCGGCGCACCGTCTGGATGGTGTTGGCGGGGACATTGCTGCTTGCGGGCAGCGCCACAGCCGGGACTCCGCGCGATTACAAAGATAAAGTGGGCGTTTACGTATGGGGAAAACTCGGCGGCGGTCTTGAGGCGGTGAGGGCAGATATCAAGCGGCTCGGCGCCGATCACGTTGTGCGGGTCTACATTGGACCAGGAGCGCTGTGGGATCCCTCCGGCAAGGCTGATAACTCGCCGCTCGACTTGAAGGTGCAGCGCGCCGATTACCGCGCGTTTCTGAGCGGGTTTCCGGTGGTGATGCTGACGAGCTACGACAGCGCTTCCTGGGATCATTACAAAAAAGGGCGTCTGGACGCGTCCCATTTGACGGCGACCAAGGAGGAGTTCCGGAGATTCGCGCTGGAGCTGGCCAAGACGCCGGGCCGCAAGATCATCTCCAATTGGGAGTTCGAGAATGACTGTACCGTGCCGCAATGGCCGGCGTGCCGCGAATATTACCAGGCGCGCCTGGATGGCATTGCGGAAGGACAGAAGCAAGCCAAAGCTCTGAAGTATCCGGGCGCGGTATTCAGCGCGTTCGAGTTTACGGTGGTGCCCGGATTCAAAGGAAAGCAATCCGGCCTGGCGGACTTTGCCCCGCAGCTCAAGGGCGTCGATTTTCTCTCGTACAGCTCGTGGTGGTCGATCGGGTGGGATGCGGATGCTCCCAAGGTCTACAAGGATTTTGCGTACGTGGCCGGATTATTGCACGGCGCGGCGGCGGAGCGAAAACTGACTACTCGGCTGATTATCGGCGAGTTCGGCGAATATTGGAACGTGCACCCGGATGGCGCGCGGCTGAAAGCGCTGGTGGATGCCAGCATCGATAACGGAATTGAGTACTTGTTCAACTGGGTGCTGTACGACCAGCCGGGAAACAAGGATGAATGGGGCCGCGACGCCTCGCATTTCGGCAAGTACCGGCTCGATCGGATGCTGACGCCGCAAGGCGAGGCATTCCGCCACTGGTTTCAATAGCGATGACTCCCTCCGTCACCGGGTCCGCCTCGGCCGCGCCTTCCGTCAGGAATAAGAGCGGAAACCGGATTTCCGAGCTGGATGGCCTCCGCGGCATTGCCATTCTGCTGGTGCTGGTTTTCCATTTCACTCCCAGAAGCGGTCCCCTGTTTTTCATGGTGCATGTTTTCCAACTGGGGTGGACGGGCGTCGATTTGTTTTTTGTGTTGAGCGGCTATCTGATTACCGGGATTCTGGTCGATACGGCCGGGCATCGGTCATACTACAGGAACTTCATTGTCCGCCGGTGCCTGCGCATTTTTCCGGCCTATTATCTCTCGCTAATCATATGCTGCATTCTGACGTATTATCCGTTTGCGCCGCGCTGGGGAGAGTTTTTGCGCGCCGGCGGCTGGTGGTACGTGAGCTATCTCGGGAATGTGAAAGTGTTCCTGGATGCAGCGTGGCCGGGACTTGCGATCCTGACGCCGCTCTGGTCGCTGCAGGTGGAGGAGCAGTTCTATTTGAGCTTTCCGTTAGTGGTGTGGGCGCTCCAGCGAAAGACGTTGGCGAAAGTGCTTGCGGCTTCCGTCCTAGCGGCATTGGCTTTGCGGATTGCTTTGTCTGTGGCGCTGCCGAAGAATATGTTCGGCGTATACACATTGATGCCGTGCCGGATGGACGCGCTGGCGATGGGCGGGCTGATCGCCATTGCGCAGCGCGAGCGGCCGGAATGGCTGAAAGGGCGCTGGATCGGGTGGATGACACTGGCTGCGGCGGCAACTGTCACGGGAGTGATTCTGTTCTATTCCAATAGCGATCCCTGGCCACTGGGGATGCGGACAATCGGGTACAGCGCCATCGATCTGATGTTCGCGGGGATTCTGGTGATGTTAATGAACTGGCGGCAGCCGTTCCTGCTGCGGGTTTGCCGGCAGCGGTTCCTGGTTTGGGTGGGGACGATCTCGTACGGGTTGTATCTGCTGCATGTGCCGGGGGAACTCATCGGCCGGCAGCTGGCTGCACACGTGGTGAAGATCGCGCCATCCGGAACAGCGGAGTTTTTTGTGTCGATGGGGGTGACGATGGCTTTGGCGTGGATTTCGTGGACGGTGTTTGAATCGCGAATTCTGAAACTGAAGGATAGGTTTACAACCCGGTGAATGCCGGCGAGGCTTTGCTCGTCAGCACAAGGCGGAGCCTTATGCTACTTGGGTTCCAGTATGAATGTGGGGGCCAAGCCTTCGGCCGAGGAGAAACCGCTCGCGCCGCTTGAAAGCCAGCTGGAACAGCCCTGCACTTTGCCCATGTAGGCGTGCGGACGAACGTCCACTTGCAGTTCGCGGAATTCCAGATGGCCGAAGGTCATCACCGGGAACACAGAACGCACCGGCTCCACGCTTTCCTGGACTACGTAAGGCGTGCGCAAGGCTTGCTTCAAAGCGCGCTCCCAACCGCTATCGTCCATTTCGGAGCCTTGATAGGTGTGGAGATCGCTGTAGTCGTCGTTCGGCTTCAGGGTCAGGCGCTGGCGGTTCCGCGTGATGAACTCGGTCAAATCCACCGTTTTCTCTTCATAGGTGGTCTTGGTGGATGCAACCAAACGGGTCCACGGCACATGTTCACGGATGGCTTTGCGCTCGGATGCGGGAAATTTGGAAACCAGCAATTCATCGGTGAGCAGGCCGAACATGGCTTTTTTGTGAGCGAGTTCGGAACGGAAGCTGTTCACTACGCAGACAGCGCGGTCGCGGTACGCCTGAACGAGCGGATGGCTCAGATCGAAACGAATTAAGAATTCCTGTACACCCACACGGCGGTAGACGATGTTAATTTCGAACGCGCCGCGGCGCAGGACGCCGTTCCGGTATTCCAACTGTTCCGGAGAAACAATTTCGACCTGATAGCCTTCCTCGCGGAAGTAGTTGCGCAGTAACTTGTACTCGCTTTCGCCGGAGTTGAACGACGAGCGGAACTCGACGATCGCGATATTCGGCTTCTTGGAACCCCCAAACTGCTTGTAGGCTTTCAAAAGCGCCTGCAGGAAGTGTTTGCGGCCGCCGATCTTGGCGAGCGAGTATTTCTTGCGAAGTTCCTTAACGGGCGGAGCGTCGTAAAACAAGTCACCGAGAGCTTCGGCGTATCCTGCGCCGGCGGGTAAATCGGCGTTATACTGCACGAAATGGAGATGCCCGTTCTGGACATGCGTGTCCAAGCGGGCCGCCACTTGCAAAGACGGATAGCCCGGGTCGATGGACGCCAGCATTTTTTCAGCCGGGAGCAATTCGAGACGCGAGAGCAATCCGGGATTGGTCAAAACCATCTGCTCCATCCGCCCGATAGCGGCGAGCAGAGCTTCGCCAGTCTTAACTAAGCTGTCGTATTGACGACGGGAGATGAAATTCGGGCGCAGGAAGGGACAAATCAGCCGGCCGCCTGAAGAAAGACCACTCTCTTCCATGCGGTGATGGAGCGCTTCAGCCCAGGAAGCGTCTTTATATGGGCCACTTTCTAGTGACTTGTTATACCTGACGACGGCGTCGTCCAAATAGGACATTGTTGACTTGCGAACCTGCTCTTACTTGAGTATCCCACACCGCCGCGAAAAGCGGTAGGTTTACGGTGGCTAATCAGGACGCAAGCCAAACAAAACAATCGACTTATATAACTTCGACAGGAGGCAAAAACCCAACTCGGGACTATGCGCGACGCGCAATCCGAGCTCAAAACCCTCATCGACGGGGAAAGTCGGGCCCCCTCGATTTACTTCTGACCGGTCTCCTTAGCAAGGCGCACACGCGCGCTTTCTAACTTCCTTGTGATCTTGGTGACATCGTCGGGGTCATTATCGGCCGGAGCCCCGGCTTGGTATCGCCGTAGAGACATCTGCCACTCGGCGATCGCTTCCTTCGTCTTACCCATCTTGAGATAAAGATCGCCTAAGTGGTCGTGAACGGTGGGGTCATCTCCCATTCGTTGATTGGCACGGACCAGCGGCCCCTCGGCTTCATTCAGTTTTCCCTGCTGATAATAAACCCAGCCCAAGCTATCCAGGTAAGCCGGATTATCCGGATCCAGTTCCAAAGCTTTGGCGACAAACTTTTGCGCTTCGTCAAGACGAAGGTTCCGGTAAGCCAGCATGTAACCGAGGTAATTGAGGGCGCCGGCGTTGTCAGGATTCAACTTCAGCACCTTGTGGAATTCGGCTTCGGCGGCATCATAATTCTTCATGCGCTCATACATCGCGCCACGCGTGAACAGCACTTGCTCTTTTTGGTCGTCCGATTTGGCCAGGGCATCGGCTTGGTCGAGCGCTTTGGCTTGCTCGGAGAATCGCTTGCCCTTGTCGTAGATCCGCGCCAGGGCCAACTCCGTCTCAAAATCGCCTCCGCCCTTGAGAAGGCTGCGCATTTCGGTCGCGGCTTCATCGGCCTTGCCGCGGTCGGCAAGCACCGAAGCACGGGCCATCACGACCATCTTTTCATTCGGGAACTTCTTCTTGGCCGCGTCTGCCTCGCGCAGGGCACTGTCGTAGTCCTTGGCGGACTGGTAGGTTTCAATGATCTGCACCGCGACGCGAGGGGCACCGTCGGCATCCAGCGGTGTGATCTGCCGGAACGCATCAATTGCCTGTGTGTACTGCGCGCCTTTTACATACAAAATTCCCAGCTTTTCCAGCAGCAAGGCACGGTTAGCGGACTCTTCGGCCGAATAGGTCTTGCGTGCGGTCTCCTCGAGCAGACTCTTCAAAGCGCTGATAGCCTGGTCGGTCTTACCCTGAGCATCGAGAAGCGAAACCTCGGCGTCGCGCACCGTCAGATTGTCGG
Organism: uncultured Solibacteraceae bacterium; assembly: GCA_964554945.1. GTDB lineage: Bacteria > Acidobacteriota > Terriglobia > Bryobacterales > Bryobacteraceae > PSRJ01. Next base: position 25,261 of record CAZKQQ010000031.1, read on the forward strand.
GCTCAATCGCCTTCGCTTTACTAAGGGCGTCCTGGGCCTTCGGAAAATCGTGTTTGGCGCGATAGATCTCGCTAATGCGCACCCACAACATCGCGTTGCGCCCATCTTCGGTGGCAAGTTGCTGATAAATCGTGAGCGCCTCATCGTACTGGCCGGACGCGAACAGGTCTTGAGCCAGATTGCGCTGCAGCCGGCCGTCGTCGGGCGATAGCTCCACGGCGCGCTTGAGCGTCTCGGCGGCGTTCTTGTACTCGTGCATCTGCTCGTAGGCCTGTGCGAGGACGACCAGCGTGCGCTCATTGGGGCGTTTGTCGGTAGCGGACTTCAGCTTGTCCACCGCTTTATTGACATCACCGACCGTGAGATAAAGCTGCGCAAGCTGTGTCAGCGCATCCTCATTATCGGGATCGGCTTTTAGCGCGTTGTTGAGGGCTTTTTCAGCCTCAACCGAGTTTTGAGAAACGCGGTACAGGCGGCCGAGCATCACCCAGCTATCGGCATCCTTGGGTTCCTTCTCGGTAATCTTCTGAAACTGCTCCATGGCACGCTTCAGCAGGTCTTCATTGATTTTTCCCTGCTGCGGATCGCCGAGCATACGCACGTAAACGCGGCCAAGCATGCGGCGGGCATCCAGGTTTTCCGGATTCTGCTTCAGCATGTCCTCGGCCTGCGTGACGGCATCACGCAGACGGTTGGTCTGGATATAAAGGTCCGTCAGCTCGTCGAACACGACGCCAGAAGTGGGGTCCTGTTTAAGAGCCTCCTGGTAAAACTGAATCGCCTTGGAAATATACTCGCGGCTATTTCCAGACGAGCCCGCCAGTTCCGTATAGAGGCGGCCCATGGCAAAGTTGTAGTATGCGCCGGCACGTTTATCCGCCGGCCCGTTGGGGGTGGCGCCCGGTGTTTGGGCGTACAAAAAACAGCCCAACCCGGCACCCAAAAGAAGCGCTCTACCGAAGCGAGTCATGCAATTAACTTTCTTTCGACCAACGGGAGGACCCAGGAAAGGTCGAACTTCACTTCATTCATTGTATAACGGCCATGGCTGCGGTGACTCCTCGTGAGGCGGACGCAATTACACAGCACGGAAGGACCCGCAGTCGCAGACGTGGGGGAACGTCCATTGGTTGCAATTCTGGGTGCGACCGGCGCCGGGAAGAGTTCGCTGGCTCTGGAAACGGCTCAGATTTTCAATGGGGAAATCGTCAACTGCGACTCGCTCCAGGTCTTTCGTCATTTCGATATCGGTACTGCCAAGTTGTCGGAAGCGGAGCGGCGTGGAATTCCTCACCACCTGATCGACATCGTGGACCCGGACGAGGTCTTCACGGCGGGGGACTATGCCCGCCGCGCCCGTGAGACATTGGAGGAAATCTCGGCCCGCGGGCATGTGCCTGTGATTTGTGGGGGCACGGGGTTTTATCTTCGGGCCCTGATTACCGGTCTGTTCGAAGGGCCTGCGCGCAATGAAGCGTTGCGCGAACGGCTGGCCGCACGGGAAGCCAGGCGTCCCGGCAGTTTGCACCGGCTGCTTTCCCGGTTTGACACCGCGGCGGCAGGTAAGATTCATCCGCACGACGTGCCGAAGGTGATGCGCGCGCTGGAGGTTTGTCTGCTTTCGCGCCGTCCGGTGACGGAACTCTTTCGCGAAGGCCGCAACGCGCTTCGCGGCTATCGCTCACTCAAACTGGTCTTGAATCCTGATCGCCAAACTCTGTACGAAAGGCTTGATACCCGCTGCCGATCGATGTTTGCAAGCGGCTTGATCGAAGAAGTACGAAGGATCCTCGAGCTCGGGTATTCCCCCGCTGTGAAGCCGTTTGAGTCCCATGGTTACAAGCAGGTTTTACAGTTGCTCCGCGGCGAATTGACGCCCGAGCAGGCGCTCGAACTAGCGCAGCGCAATACGCGGCGCTATGCCAAGCGGCAGACCACATGGTTCCGACGGGAGCCCGCGGTCGAATGGATTGAAGGGTTCGGCGACGACCCGCTTATGAGGCAACAGGTTGTGGTACGCGTCGGGGAATTTTTAACAAATCATATAAAAAAACCTTCGGAACATTTTTGAGGGTTCTTCGTCTTACCTGCTGTAACGGGATCTCGCAAACAAAAACAAATCTGAGAGGGATACGGGAATGAAGAACAATATTTTGATCGCTATCGGTGTCGCTGGACTCATGGTTGCCAGTGCCAGCGCTAAATCATATTCGGTCACCTTATATGAGCCGGCCGTGCTCGGGAATATGACGCTCAAGGCAGGTGACTATAAAGTGGACGTGAATGCTCAGAAAGCTGTGCTGACGAATGGGAAGACCCGTTGCGAAGCACCCGTCAAAGTGGAGAACGCTGACTCCAAATACAGCAGCACCTCCGTGCGCTTCGCCAATGCCGACGGCAAAATGCATGTTCAGGAAATCCACATCGGCGGATCAAAGACGAAGCTCGTGTTCAACGAATAACCAAGGTTAGTGCAGGACGGGCAGGTCGGAGGTCAGAGACCTGCCCCACCGTCGGCTAAACTGGTAGTCGATGCGACGGTATCTGGCCGCGATGGCGTTTGTTTGCGGCGTTCTTCATGCCGAGACGGTTCTGGTTCTTCCGTTCTTCAATCACTCCAAATCAAACCTGGATTGGATTGGCGAGAGCATTTCTGAATCGCTGCATGATTCCCTGGCTTCCGAAGGTCTTCTCGTGCTCGATCGCGAGGACCGGCTGGAAGCATACCGGCGGCGCTCGCTGCGGCCGGGCGTCGAGCTGACGCACGCGTCAGTGATCAAAGTGGGGCAGTCGCTGGACGCGTCGAGCGTGATCTATGGTTATTACGAACTGGTTCCGCCGGCAGCCGGCGAGACCGGCAGCGGTTCGCTACGCGTCACCGCGCGCATTCTCGACCTGAAACGGCTGCGGCAGTTTCCGGAATTCACAGAACTCCGCGCGCTTGACGATCTGGCGGCGCTTGAGGCTCATTTAGGCTGGCGCGCGCTTCAAAATCTGACTCCCAAGAGCCTGCCAGACGAGCAGGAGTTCATGCGGGAGCGCCCGCCGGTGCGGCTCGACGCCGTGGAGAGTTATATCCGTGGATTGCTGGCGCAGACTCCAGAGCAGCGGCAGCGCTTCTTTACGCAGGCCGCCCGCCTGGACGAGCACTACTCTGCTCCCAGCTATCAATTGGGAATGACGTACTGGGCCAACAAAGATTATCACGTGGCTGCCACGTGGCTGGCGCGTGTCGACCACTCCAATCCCCATTATCTGGAAGCGCAGTATTTCCTAGGCCTCTGCTGGTATTACGGCGGAGACTTCGCCGGCGCGGAGCATGCGTTCCAACTGGTGGCGGCGGCGGTGCCGCTCAACGAGGTGTACAACAATTTAGGAGCCGCGCAGAATCGAGGCAATAACGCAGCGGCGGCGATCGCGAGCTTTCAGAAGGCGCTGGAAGGCGACAGCTCCGATCCCGACTATCACTTCAATTTAGGCTACGCGTACTGGAAGGCGGGAAGATTCGCCGATGCAGTGAGCAGCCTGCGCCTCGCGGTGGAGCGGAATCCCAACGACACAGAAGCCACGTCACTGCTAGGCCGTGCGCTGAAGCGCGACGGGCCAAGGCCCGGAGACCCGAAATCAGAGGCGCGCGAACGGTTAAAGACGAATTACGACGAAGCGGCGTACCGGCAACTCCAGGCGGAATTGCAATCGAGACAATAAGCAAGCCGCCGCTCTCGGAGGGCCGCATTTCCGTGACGAGGTGCGCGACCTCCAATTCGATATAGAATGTATGGTTCTCAACGGAGATTGCATGAAACAGCTTTACCTTCTCTCACTGCTCGCGGCGTCCGCGTGGGCGCAGCCTGCCGGCTCGGCGCCCGCCTCGAACCTCGAACCTGGCCTATACGCGGTTATGAACACGTCGATGGGGACGATCACTGCGAAACTTTTCGAACAGGAAGCGCCGCAGAATGTGCGCAACTTTGTAGCACTGGCCCGCGGCACGAAGCCCTGGAAAGATCCGAATAGCGGCACGATGGTGGCCAAGCCGCTGTACAACAACATCACATTCCACCGTGTGATTCCAAATTTCATGATTCAGACGGGCGATCCGACCGCGACCGGAGCGCATGATTGCGGAATCAAGATGAAAGACGAAATCGTGCCGAGCCTCAAGTTCGACCGGCCCGGCCGGCTAGGCGTGGCGAACATTGGCTCACCGAACACCGGCGGCTGCCAGTTCTTCATCACGGAGGTCGCGTACCCGTCGCTCGATCCGGGGCCGGGAAACAGCGGCTACACCATTTTCGGGCAAGTGGTGGAGGGGCAGGAGGTCGTGGGGAAGATCGCGCGAGTGCCACGCGACGCCGGCGATAAACCGCGCACGCCTGTAAAACTCGTGAGCGTGACCATCAAGCGGATTGGACCGGAGCCGGCCGCGGCGAAGAAGGCGCCCACCACGAAGAAGTAGGGTTTCGCTCTACGCGTGAGCCGCCACCTGGCGCAGCACGTAGGGCAAAATGCCGCCGAAGCGATAGTATTCCACTTCTTGCGGCGTATCCACGCGAATATCGACCGTGAACGCGGTTTCCGAGCCATCGGCGGCAACTGCGCGCACCGCTGCCTGGCGCTTGCTGCCGCCATTCAAAAGCGCGGAACGCAGGCCGGTGATGTGAAAGGTTTCCTTGCCGGTCAATTTCAAGCTGGCAGCATTTTGGCCGGCGCGGAATTGCAGCGGCAGCACGCCCATTCCTACCAGGTTCGTGCGGTGGATGCGCTCAAAACTTTCCGCGATGACGGCTTTGACGCCGAGCAGCGCGACTCCCTTAGCCGCCCAGTCGCGCGAGGAGCCGGAACCGTATTCCTTGCCGGCGATGATCAGTAGGGGCACGCCTTCCTTTTGATATTGCATGGCGGCTTCGTAGATGAACATCTGCTTGCCATCGGGCAGGTGGACAGTCCAACTGCCTTCGGTTTCCGGAGCGAGCTGGTTGCGCAATCGGATGTTGGCGAGCGTACCGCGAACCATCACCTCGTGGTTGCCGCGGCGCGCGCCATAAGAATTAAAATCCTTCGGCTGCACGTCTTGCGCGATGAGGTATTGCCCGGCCGGACTGTCCTTGGCAATCGAGCCCGCCGGAGAGATGTGGTCTGTAGTAACGGAATCGCCCAACAGCGCGAGGACACGCATGGAAGCGAAGTCGGTGACTGATTTCTCCGGATCCGCCATGTGCTCGAAGTAGGGCGGCTTCTTGATGTAGGTGGAGCGTTCGTCCCATTGGAAGATCTCGCCGGTGGGCACGGGCATGCCTTGCCAGTTCTGGTCACCGTCGAAGGCGCGCGCGTATTCCTGCTGGAACATCTCGCGGTGGACGGAGGCCCGCACGGTCTTCTGCACCTCTTCATTGGAAGGCCAGATATCGCGGAGAAAGACCGGTTTGCCATGCGAATCCGTGCCCAGCGGTTCACACGTGAGGTCGATATCGATCCGGCCGGCCAGCGCGTAGGCCACTACGAGTGGCGGAGAAGCCAGATAGTTCGCCTTCACCAACGGATTGATACGGCCCTCAAAGTTGCGATTACCGCTCAGGACGGCGGCGACAACCAGGTTTTCTTTCTGAACGGCCTGCGTAACCGGATCGGGCAGCGGGCCGCTGTTGCCGATGCAGGTGGTGCAGCCATAGCCCACCAAATGGAAATTC
>CAZKQQ010000031.1:30960-44425 GCA_964554945.1 uncultured Solibacteraceae bacterium
TTCAATTTTTCCAGGTACTGCAGCAGGCCTGCCTCCCGGTAATAATCGATGACCACTTTTGAGCCAGGGGCGAGGCTGGTCTTCACCCACGGTTTGGCCTGCAGACCGCGTTCCACCGCCTTCTTCGCAAGCAGGCCGGCAGCGAGCATGACCGACGGATTAGAAGTGTTGGTGCAGCTTGTAATCGCCGCGATGACGACGGACCCATTGTGGAGCGTCACGTTATGACCGTCGATGGCAGCGGCCGCACTCTTTGCGGGACCGCTGAAAGCCGCGGAGAAGTTCTGCTTGACCTCCGGCAGTTCCACGCGATCCTGAGGCCGTTTGGGCCCAGCCATGGAAGGATGGACGTTCGCCAGATCAAGTTCCAAGCTGTCGGCGTAAGACGGATCCGGAGTCGCATCGGTGCGGAACAGACCTTGTTCCTTGGTGTATGCCTCGACCAGCGCGATCAGGTCGGCTGGGCGATTGCTGAATTTCAGGTATTCGAGCGTTTCCTGATCGACTGGGAAAAAGCCCATGGTGGCGCCGTATTCGGGAGCCATGTTTGCCACAGTGGCACGGTCGGCCAGGCTGAGGGCGCTCACACCCGATCCGTAAAACTCGACGAATTTGCCCACGACGCCTTTTTTGCGCAGCATCTGAGTGATGGTCAACACCAGATCGGTCGCGGTGGCGCCTTCTTTCAGCTTGCCATGCAGTTTGAATCCGACCACGGGCGGCAGCAGCATCGAGATGGGCTGGCCGAGCATGCAGGCCTCCGCTTCAATTCCACCGACGCCCCAGCCGAGCACGCCCAAGCCGTTGACCATGGTGGTGTGGGAATCGGTGCCGACCACCGAGTCCGGGTACGCCTGTCCATTGCCGCGGAATACCACGGATGCGAGATATTCGAGGTTCACCTGGTGCACGATGCCGGTATCGGGCGGCACCACGCGAAAATTCTGGAACGCTGTCTGCCCCCAACGCAGCAGGATGTAGCGCTCCTTGTTGCGCTGAAATTCCAGCAGCGCGTTCAATTGAAACGAATCGGCGGAACCGAAATGATCGACCTGTACGGAGTGATCGATCACCAGGTCGGCAGGGAGCAGGGGGTTGGCACGCTTGGGATCGGCGCCCAAATCGCGAAGCGCGTCGCGCATGGCGGCCAAGTCTACTACCGCGGGAACCCCGGTGAAATCCTGGAGCAGGACGCGCGCGGGCATGAAGTTGATCTCTTTGTCCACCGCGCCCGCTGGACCCTTGGCGACAAAGCCGATGTCGTCGGCGGTAACGCGCCGGCCATCTTCGTGGCGCAGCAGGTTTTCCAGCAGGATCTTGGTGGAAAACGGCAGCCTGGAAACGGCGCCTGCGCCTTTTTGTTCGACAGAGTTAAGCCGGAAGTACGCATATTCGTTGGAGCCCACGCGCAGTTTTGCCGCCGCGCCGAAACTATTATTTGGCATTACCCTGATTATATCCGGCTACTTGCGCTCGCCCTGCTGTGAATGGCGCAGCACCTGGATGGTGACTTTTTGTTTGATGGAATGGCCGGCCTCGTCTTCCGCAAACAATGTGTACTCGGTGTCCTGTTTCGGGGAGATCTCGACGCAGTGGCTCAACGCGGGATAGATGCTGCGGACCTCCGGTTCCATCCTCACGGTCTTTGCGCCGACGACACTGTAACAAAGCCGCGCTGACTTCCCGCGCTGGATGGCACCGGGAACCGCATAGAAATTGAGAATCTTGAGTTCGCCAAGCAAGTCCAGGGTGCGGCGCGCATCCGCGGCCTCCTTCTCGGCGCGCTGGCGCTCGACTGCCTGGGCGCTTTGCCGGCGCGAGTAGAAAATCCAGGCATCGTAAATCAGAACAACTAAAACGGCTAGCGAGAGAAATGGGAGCGCGCGGCGGAGTTTCGCGATAACCGGCAGGATCAGCCTCCTCCACAGAAGTATAAGGCCGGCGGCAGGGTGACCGGGGGTCGCCCGCGAACCAGAGGTCCGCCCTACTCGCCCATTGCCTTGATGATGACCCGCTTGGAGCGCTGGCCGTCGAACTCGGCATAGTAGATCTGCTGCCAAGGGCCAAAATCCAGCTTGCCCTTCGTGACCGGGACAATCACCTCGTGATGCACAAGCAGGCTTTTCAGGTGCGAATCCCCGTTCGTTTCGCCAGTACGGTGGTGACGGTAGTCCTGGCGGAACGGGGCAAGCCCTTCCAGCCATTCATCGATATCGGCAATCAGGCCATCTTCGGCATCATTGACCCAGATGCCGGCGGTGATGTGCATAGCCGATACCAGGATCATTCCTTCCTGAATGCCGCTTTTGCGCAACGCCGTTTCCACTTGAGGCGTAACATTAATGTATTCCCGATGCTTCTTGGTGTGAAAAGTTAGATATTCGGTATAGAATCTCATAGCGCGATCTTACATCCAACCCACATGGCGAACGGACGCATCCTGCTGGTGGACGACGAACCAGCGCTGCTTAAGATGATGAGCATCTACTTGCAGCGGCGAGGGTATGGCGTGAGCACTTCGTCTACGACCGGGCAAGCCTCCGCGATGATCGACGCCGATCCGTTGTCTTACTCGGTTGCGGTCCTGGACGCCACCATGACCGGACTGAGCATGGAGGATCTGGCGTTAAAGATGCTTCGGGCGAATCCGTTACTGCGAGTACTGGCGGCGAGCGGGTATCCTGTGGACATGAGCCAACTGGAAGCCGCCGCTCCGGGGCGTGTGGCCTTCCTGCACAAACCGTTCACGCCGGAAATGCTGGCGGAGTCGATCCGGGGGATGCTTGCCTCGCAAAAGGAAGAAGAAGTTTGAGCTGGGGAAAGAGGTGAAAGCGATCGCGCGCGAGCGCGTTGGCCGCATTCCACCCGGCAAACCGATGGAGTCTAAGGCCTCGCGAAAAAAACCGAAGCATCCGAAGCGGGCGGAGGAGGACCTTTCGTGAGCGCCGGGTGCGCCCAGCGCCGCCTCGACGTGGAAGGCTGGTCCCGCCGGGAACTGCTGGCGTTCGGATGGCTGCCCTTCTTCCGCCCGAAGCACATCACTCTGACCGGCGCGCGCTTCCGGATTTTGCGTAACGGCCGCTCCAAACGGCGGTTCCTGATGATCCATGGGAACGAAGAGACCGCGCGCGCGGTGCTGACCCGATTCATGGAAACGCAAGAAGGCATCGCGTATATCATCGAGAGCAACGCGCGGAACGTGCCGGTCGACTCGGGCGAGATCGATCCGAACCGCATGTTTTCGCGGGCGGGAGCGGAAGCCAGCTTGAAAAGCCTCAACCCGAGTTGGACAGAAGAGCAGTTGGAGCACGCGCTACGAACCCTCGATCGCGGTCGCGAACATTTGGTTCGGGCGCTGCTGCCTCCCGATCGCGGGCTGATTTGCGCGCTGCACAATAACTCGGAAAATTATTCAGTCAGCGACGAAGCCCCGATCAGCGACGCCTCTTCACTGCGTGACCCCGGCAACCCGCACGAATTTTTCCTCTGTACCGACCCGGCCGATTACAAGATCCTCGCGCAGTCCGCATACAACGTAGTGCTGCAGCATGATAAGCCCGAAGCGGATGACGGCTCGCTGTCACACCTGACTGCGCGGCGCGGCGTGCGTTACCTCAATCTGGAGGTGCGGCTGGGCAATGCGGACCGGCAACTGGAGATGCTCCGCTGGGCCAACTGGAATCTGCCGTAGCCGGTAGCGCCAGTGCTACAGTGTATACTTCTGTAGTTATCACAAGTGAAATCACAACCCCGGTGGACAACTGCGCGGGGCCGAGGAGAAATGTGGAATGAGTCAAGTCCTGACAGAGTCGGCGGTGCTCACAGGAGCCGAGTTTAAGAAGCAACTGCGCGAAGGAAAGCCGAAGATGGGCCTCTTCCTGAACTCGCACAGTCCGACAGTAGCGGAACAGCTGGCGCATAGCGGATACGACTGGCTGCTGGTCGATACGCAGCACGGGCCCATGGGTTTTCTGGAGTTGTCGGCCATGCTTGCCGCCATCGCCAATGGCGGGGCCAAGTCGATGGTCCGCGTGGCCGGTTATCACGATCGGGGCGGCATTCAACAGGCGCTCGACATGGGCGCCGATGGCGTGCTGGTGCCCTATATCAACACGGCTGAAGAGGCCCGGCAAGCGGTGAGTTGCGCCCGCTATCCGACCGCCGGAACCCGCTCCGTGTACTTCCCGCAGCGGAGCATGAACCGCGCCGGTCTTTTGGGTTATGCCGGGGCAGCCAATGAAAACACGATCCTGGCGCTGCAGGTGGAAACCGCATCTTGTATAGAGAATATCGATGCCATCGCGGCGGTGCCCGGTGTCGACCTGCTTTTCCTGGGCCAGAACGACCTTTGCATGTCGATGGGCCTCTACGAAAAATACAAGTTCCCGGATATGTACACCTCGCCCGAACTCGGCGCGGCCACCGAGAAGCTGAAAGCGGCGGCCAGGAAGAATGACGTCATTCTGGGCTTATTCCTGTTCGGGACATCGCGGGTTGGCGAGTTCCTCGAAAAAGGGTTCCCATTTATCAGCATCGGCAACGACTTGCATCACATCCTCACGCAGGCTGGCGCTTACGTGAAGGACATAGAGGAAGTTTCCAAGCAGAAGGGCAAGAGCTGGTCCCGGCGGCCTACAGCTCTGTTCTAGCGTGCCTGCGCTCCCTTACGGTCGCGGTTCTGTGTCGGGTTTTCGGCAAAGCCGCGAGTGTGAGCGAGCGGCTGCTCCCTTAAAACCTTAATGCTCAGCCAGAAGCTGCGCGAATGCGGAGTGGTGGGAGCCGGCGGCGCCGGCTTCCCCACCTACGTAAAGGCGCAGTCCCAGGTGGAGTATGTCATTGCCAACGGCGCCGAGTGCGAGCCACTGATCCACAAAGACGCGGAGCTGATGAAGCATTTTGCGCCGGGGATCGTGGCCGGCATGCATTCCATGATGGATGCGACCGGGGCGCGCTCCGGAAAATTCGGCATCAAAACGAAGAATGCCGAGGCCATCGAGCAGGTGAAAAAGCACCTGGATGCCGCGCGCGTAGATCTCGTCACCCTCGGCGACTTTTACCCCTCGGGCGACGAATATGAGCTTGTGTACTCGGCGACAGGCCGTTTGATTCCGCCCGCGGGGATTCCGCTTCAGGTCGGCTGCGTAGTCAACAATGTCGAGACTTTGTACAACGTGTCTCTCGCGGAGCAAGGCACGGCCGTTACCGAGAAATTCCTTTCGGTGTGCGGCGCGGTCAAACAGCCGAAAAGCTTCTGGGCGCCGGTGGGCACGCCGTTCCGGGACCTGGTGAAAGCCGCCGGGGGCGCGACGATTCCGGATTATGGCCTCTTCATCAGCGGCATCATGATGGGTACGCTGACCTTCGATCAGGCCGATGTCGCGACTAAGACCACCGGCGGCTTGATCGTTCTGCCGCGCGATCACTATCTGATGACGCGCCGCACGCGGTCGCAGCAGGAGATGAACCACATCGGCAAGTCGGCCTGCGATCAGTGCAGCTACTGCACCGAGTTCTGCCCGCGCTACCTGCTTGGCTACGAGGTGGTGCCGCACAAGGTGATGCGCAGTCTCGGCTTCACGTCAACCGGCGCGGACATCTGGAACCAGTCGGCCGAGCTGTGCTGCGCGTGCGGTCTTTGCACCCTGTACGCGTGTCCCGAGGATCTCTATCCGAAAGAAGCGTGCGACCAGGGAAAGCACGATATGCGCGCCGCGGGATTGAAGTTCGTGCAGCAGCGGCCAGTCGAAGTTCATCCCATGAAAGAGTACCGCAGAGTTCCGCTGGCCCAACTCCGGAAGCGCCTGCAGGTGGACAAGTACGAACGCGAGACGCCGTTCGACGAAGTGCGCTTGCGCCCGGCTCAGGTTCGCATCAAGATGCGGCAGCATGCGGGAGAGCCCGCCGCTCCCTGCGTGGCGGAAGAAGACAAAGTAAAGAAGGGGCAGGTGGTGGGACGAGTGGAAGACTCCAAGCTGGGCGCAAACGTCCACGCCAGCATTGATGGAACAGTGCACCGCGTTACGCCGGAATACGTCGAAATTGGAGCATAGACGATGGCGAAGAATTCGATCGGATTAGTTGAGCTCACCAGCATCGCCGCCGGTTATCAAGTGACCGACTCCATGCTGAAGGCGGCCGACGTGCAAGTGGTGCTGTCGCGCTCCATCTGCTCCGGCAAGTACATGGTGATGGTGCGCGGCGATGTGGCTGCGGTCGAAGCGGCCGTTTCGTCCGGCACGCGGGCTGGCCATTTCTCGGTAATCGACACGTTCGTCATTCCCAACCTGCACGAATCCATCTTTCCGGCGCTCAGCGGGGTGACGAAAGTCGAGGTGCTGGAAGCGCTCGGAATTGTCGAATCGTTTTCAGTGGCGTCGTTGATCGAAGGCGCGGACGCTGCGGTGAAGGCCGCCAACATTCAACTGATCGAAATTCGACTGGCGATGGCGTTGGGCGGGAAAGCTTTTGTCACCCTGACTGGCAACGTGGCGGCGGTGCAGAGCGCGGTGGACGCGGGCGCGCAGATTGTCGGCGCCAAGGGAATGCTGGTGAACAAGGTGGTAATCGCCAGCCCGCGTCCCGAACTGCTCAATGAAATGATCTGATCGTTACGGCTTCATCTGCGGATCCCAGTGCTCGTCGGCCTTGCCATCGACGATCCGCCACATGTCGAACCAGGTCGTCGTATACGGATTGCCTTTGGAATCCTTCCGGCTGGCAACAGTAACGACGGTGACCAGGTCGCCATCGGCCTGTACCGCGACTACGGGCGTGGTCAGCTTATCGCAGGTGGCCGCCTTCGGGCGTGTGCCAAAAAACTTCACCACGCCGGCCCTTCCGGAACCGACGAGTGGGTTGTGCTGCAGGTAGCGCTCGGTGAGCCACTTGTCGGCTTCATCCCAGTGGTTGCACTGCAGCAAGTCTTTCTCGATGTGATAGGCAACCTGCTTCATGGCATTCAGCTTCTTGTTTTTGTCTCTGAAGAGGGCGTCGACGTCGTCGGCGGGCTTCACCGGCTCCTGCGCGAGCGCGACCATGCCGGCAAACAATGCGGCAAAGGCAAATGGGATAGCTGCACGGATTTTCATGCGTACTATCGTGAGACGGGCTGCCGCGATATGTCAAGACCGAGCGGATCTGGAGCCCGTAGCGCGAGCGCAAGCCGGAAGCTTACGCCACTGCGATACAATTGGCCGCTATGGGCAAATCTGCTGCAGCAAATCGCCGCCGCTTCTTGCGGTTTCTTGCGGGGAGTCCGTTGCTCGCTCAGGCTTGGGCGGAGCAAACCGGTGGACCCATCACGAATCCTAAAGACGGGCTCAGCCTCATGGATTTCGAGGAAGCCGCGCGCAAGGTGCTGCCCTCGGCGCATTGGGGATACATGGCTTCCGGGGTCGACGACGACTACACCCAGAAGATGAATCGCGAAGGGTTTAAACGGTTTCAGATTCGCCCGCGGCGCTTGGTCGACGTCAGCAAGACCGATTTGAAAACGGAAATCTTCGGAACCGTCTGGGACACGCCCGTCTTTCTCAGCCCGGTGGGCGGCCAACGCATGTTCCATCCGGATGGAGAAGTGGGCGTGGCGCGCGCGGCGAAAGCCAAGAAGACCACGCAGATTCTTTCGAGCGCGACTTCGATTGGGGTCGAAGACGTGGCGCGCGCCCTGGGGTCTCCGCTGTGGTATCAGCTCTACATGCCGGTGCGCTGGGAAGGAACCGAGAGGCTGGTGCGCCGCGTGGAAGAAGCGGGTTGCCCTGTGCTGGTCTGGACGGTCGATCTGCTCGGCGGGCGCAACCTCGAGACCGCCGAACGGTTCCGCCGGATGGACGACCGGGATTGTATCTCGTGCCATGCCAGCGCGCGCGGAGGCCGGGCGGTGGCCGATTTGCCGATGTTCAAAGGTATCGAAGGCGGGATGAACCCCTCGACAGCGAACTGGGAATATGTCGACCGGCTGCGAAAGCTGACCAGGATGAAGCTCATGCTCAAGGGGCTGGACACGCGGGAAGACGCGCGGCTCGCCCGCGAGCATGGCGTCGACGGCATCATTGTTTCAAACCACGGCGGCCGCGCCACAGAAACCGGCCGCAGCACCATCGAGGCGCTCGGCGAGGTAGTAGACGCGGCCGGAAGCCAGATTCCAGTCCTGGTGGACGGTGGTTTCCGGCGCGGTACGGATGTGTACAAAGCATTGGCGCTCGGCGCGCGCGGCGTTGGCATCGGCAGGCCTTATGTGTGGGCGCTCAGCGCATTTGGCCAGGAAGGCGTGGAGCGCGTGCTCGACATCCTGCACGCGGAACTGCAGTTGACAATGAAAGAGTGCGGGACTCCCTCCATTAAACAGATCACGCGAGCTTCTGTTATGGCCGCCGATACGCGCCTGCTGTAACCTCGGCCGGGCTTTTGGTGTCTTCACGAAAGAGGCCTCAGCACGCCCATCCCGCGAATCGCGCTAGTCGAGCGGGGCGTGGAGCGGGTATCATAGAAGGTTTCCATGATGTCCCTCTTTGAAATATGCCAGTGGCTCCAGAATACGGAGTTCGGCACCAGCCTGCGCGAGTCGATCTGGATGTTTCCGATCGTCGAGAGCACGCATGTGCTGGGGCTCTCGTTATCGGTCGGCACCCTGCTATGGATGGATTTGCGGCTGACCGGCAAATTCATGAAGAAGCAACCGATCTCGCAGATTTCCAACTCGGTTCTTCCCTGGACTCTGGTTGGTTTCACGATCATGACCATCACGGGGGTTCTGCTGTTCTGGTGCCAGGCAATCAAGGCATACAACAGCATCTTTTTCAAGATTAAAATCGCGCTGCTGTTTCTGGCCGCTGTCAACGCCATCGCGTATCACACGACCATCTACCGAAAGATGGACGAGTGGGACAAGGCTTCGCCGCCGCCGTTGCAGGCGCGTTTCGCCGGTTGGGCGTCGATTGTGCTGTGGATCGGCATTATCGTTGCCGGCCGCAACATGGCTTATAATTTTTAGCGTTCGAACCGAGGTTCTGTGTGAGTCTCCTATTTCCTTTTTTCAAATGGTGCGACGGCACGTGGGTTGGCGCGGCGATACGCGGCTCCAAATACGCGTTTCCCGTGATTGAGGCGGTGCACCTCCTCGGCCTGACTGTGCTGCTCGGAATCATGGTGGTGATCAGCCTTCGGCTGTTCGGTTTCATTTTGAAGCACGAGCCCACGCGCGAACTGGCTACGGATCTGCGGCCGTATACGTGGGGCAGCATCATCACGATGCTGGTGACCGGGTCTATGCTATTTGCGTCCGAAGCGCTGAAGTGCTACGACAGCACGTCTTTCCGGTTCAAGATGGCGTGTCTGATCCTGGCGCTGGTTTTCCAGGTGACAATTTATCACCGGGCGACTACTTCGTTAGATGTCGACAAGAAACCGGGGTTCGCGAAACTGACGGCGATTCTGGCGCTGGCATTGTGGTTCGGCGTCGGCCTCGGCGGCCGCGCCATTGGCTTCCTTTAGGAACTCTTCTGATTGGTTATGCCTGAGCTTCCGGACGTAGTCGTTTACGTGGAAGCTCTGCGCGATCGGGTGATCGGCCAGCGCTTAAACCGCGCGCACATCCGCGGACCATTTCTTTTGCGGTCGACTGCGCCGCCCCTGGAGTCGCTGTTTGGTAAGGCGACGCGTCATGTAGAGCGCGTGGGGAAGCGGATTGCCATTGGTTTCGAAGACGACCTCTGGCTGGTGTTCCACCTGATGATAGCCGGGCGTCTGCACTGGCGCGCCGGAGCGCCCAAGATGGCGCGTAACACGCTGGCAGCATTCGAATTTGATTCGGGCGTTTTGCAGTTAACCGAAGCGGGATCGCAGCACCGGGCATCGCTGCATATAGCAGCGAGTGCGGACGGGCTTTTAGCTCTCAATGCGGGAGGCATCGAGCCGCTCGAGGCGGACCTTGCTTCTTTCTCGGCTGAACTGCGTTCGGAGAACCACACGTTGAAGCGGGCTCTCACCGATCCGCACCTGTTCAGCGGCATCGGCAACGCGTATTCGGATGAAATTTTGCATCGCGCCCAGCTTTCGCCCGTGGCAATGACGCTGCGGCTTACGCCGGACGAGATAGAACGGCTATACCGGGCTACTCGCGAAACACTGATCGAGTGGGTTGAGCGGCTGCGCGCGCAAGCCAAAGGTTCATTCCCAGAGAAAGTCACGGCATTCCGGGAGGGGATGGCGGTGCACGGGCGCTACGGCCAGCCGTGTCCGCGCTGCGGGTCAAAGATCCAACGCATCCGCTACGCCTCGAACGAAACCAACTACTGTGTGCTCTGCCAGACCAATGGGAAACTTCTGGCGGATCGCGGACTGTCCCGTTTGTTGCGCGCAGACTGGCCGCGGACTCTCGAAGAGTTGGAAATTCGCAAGAGCCAGGGCCATCCTCGATAAGATTGTGCTTGACCTTGACCCTGGGTTAAGGCCGACGATGTTTCCAGGACGGCTGTGAGCAAGTTCTACCGCATCCATGAATTCGCCCGGCACGCCGGGGTCACCGCCAAGGCTTTGCGACATTATGAGCGCATAGGCCTGCTGAAGCCCCGGCGCAATGCCGCCGGATACCGCGTCTATTCGGATAACGATCGGATGCGGCTCGATCAGATTGTCGCCCTCAAATTCCTCGAAATTCCTTTGCGGGAAATCCGTGACTTGCTGGATCATCCCGAGCCGTCATTGCCGGAAGTGTTGCGGTTGCAGCGCGTGAGACTGGGGGAGAAGCAACACCTGTTGGATCGTGCCATCCGCGCAATTAAAAATGCCGAACAAGCCCTGGAGAGTGGCGCGGCCGGTACGACGCTCTGGAGAAGAATCGTCGAGGTGATTGCAATGCAAAGCGATGCCGAAGCCATGAGAAAGTATTACAGCGAAGATGCCTGGTTGAAGCGGCAGCGGCATTATGAGCAGTGGCCTCCGCCCAATTGGCAAGAACTCTGCCGCGAGGTTGGCGCGATGCTGGACGAAGATCCTGCGAGCGTCAAAGCACAAGCGCTCAAAGCGCGATGGACCGAATTGGTGAACCAGAGCGTCACCGGAGACCCGGAAGTGCAGGCGGGCGCGTTGGCGGCATGGAATGACCGGGCGCACTGGCCTACCGTGCTGCGCGAAAGAATCGGGAAATTCCGCGTCGAACAAGTGATCGATTTTCTGGCCAGAATGCTGGCAGCTTCCTGGAAAGCGTATGTGGCGTCCGAAGCCTGGGCACGGCTGACGGATCGCCAGCGCAATCCGACCGAGCCGTGGAACGAATGGTACCGGCGCGCGCGGGTGGCGCTGGAGGAAGATCCGCCCGGTGAGAAGGCTCAGGCCATCGTCTTGCGCATGACCGAACTCTAACCATGATTAAGGCTCCAATCAGGGCCGCGCCCCCAGCGGCGACTCGCTGGCCCGATGTGCCTATAATGAGGCTTCGGAATCACCCATGGCGGCAACTATTACGGCAAGGCAGCGGCACGATTGGACTCTGCAGGAAATCCAGACGATCTACACGACACCTTTACTCGAGCTGGTGTTCGAGGCGCAGCGCGCGCATCGAGAGCATCATCGCGCCAACGAGGTGCAGGGATGCATGCTGCTTAGCATCAAGACGGGTGGTTGCCCGGAGGACTGCACCTATTGTTCGCAGTCCGCCCATTACGATACGGAAGTCGCGCGGCGGGAATTGATGAACGTAGAGGACACGCTCGCCGCGGCCCGGCAAGCGCAACATGGCGGTGCGACTCGATTTTGCATGGGTGCGGCATGGCGCAGCGTGCCCGGCGGCCCGGCGTTTGAACGCGTGCTGGAGATGGTGCGCGGGGTGCGCTCCCTCGGCATGGAAGCCTGCTGCACGCTCGGCATGCTGACGGATTCCCAGGCGGACGCCCTGGCCGAAGCCGGCCTCAGCGCCTACAATCATAATCTCGATACGTCGCCGGAATTTTACGGAAAGATCATTCACACGAGAACGTATCAGGACCGGCTCGATACGCTGGCCCGCATAAGGCGTGCCGGCATCACGGTCTGCTGTGGGGGCATCATCGGTATGGGCGAGGACCGCGCCGCGCGGTTCGGATTGCTGCAGCAACTTGCGGCTCTCGATCCGCATCCGGAAAGCGTCCCGATCAATCTCCTCATGCCGATGGAAGGTACTCCGCTTGCAGACCAGGCGCCGCTGGATCCGCTGGAGTTGGTACGCACGATCGCGACAGCGCGCCTCCTGATGCCGCGATCAATGGTGCGGCTCAGCGCTGGCCGCGTCTCTCTGTCCGAAGAAGCACAGGCTCTGTGCTTTCTGGCCGGCGCGAATTCTGTGTTTCTCGGAGAGAGACTGCTAACCGCGGCCAATCCAGCCGGGGACGCCGATACGCGCCTGTTCGCGAAACTCGGCGTGCGGCTGACCGGGAGGGCTGCGGATGCCGCCGACTAGCCTGGAACGCCGCCTCCGCGAGCAGCTGGCGTTGCTGGAAAAGGCCGGGCTGCTACGATCGATGCGACCTCCCGCGGGGATTGAGCTGTCGTCAAACGACTATTTAGGGCTGTCGGCTCATCCTCTGCTGCTTCAATCGATGGCCGAAGCAATCGCCGGCGAAGGCTGCGGTAGTACGGGCTCACGCCTTCTGACCGGCGCTCGCGATAGTTTCGCCGAACTGGAGTGCCGGTTCGCGGCGTTCAAAGGCGCGGAGCGAGCACTTTATTTTTCGAGCGGCTACCTGGCAAACCTTGCGGTCCTCACGACATTACCCGAAGCCGGCGACGTGATTTTCTCCGATGAACGGAACCACGCCAGCCTGATCGACGGTTCGCGGCTATCGCGGGCGCGTCGAGTGATTTTTCCTCACGGCGATCCGTCGGCGCTGGCGAAGCTTCTCGCCGGGGAAACAACGGGCGCGCAGAAGTTCGTCATAACCGAATCGCTGTTCAGCATGGACGGAGACATAGCGCCACTGGCCGCCTATGCCGCGCTTTGCCGGGAGCACCAGGCCGCGCTGATTGTAGACGAGGCGCACGCCGTCGGAATTTACGGAGAACGCGGCTCCGGGCTGTTGGAGATGACCGGCACCGAACCGTTGGTCTCCGTCGATACGGCAGGCAAGGCTCTGGGCGTATGCGGCGCTTTTGTGTCCGGCCCCGCATGGGTCATCGATTCACTGATCCAGCAGGCGCGGCCCTTCATGTTCTCGACCGCACCGCCGCCTTCGGTGGCTTCGGCTTTGCAGGCGAGCTTGACTGTAATCGAAACCGAGCCATGGCGGCGACATCAGCTTTTGACGCGGTCGGCCTATCTGCGCCGGCGCTTGCAGGAAACCGGCATTATGGTTCCCGACGCTGTGTCGCAGATCATTCCGGTCATCATCGGCGAGAACGACCGCTCCCTGCGAGTGGCCGAATCGCTGCAGCGAGAAGGGTTCGACGTGCGCGCGATCCGGCCGCCGAGCGTGCCGCCCGGAACAGCGCGCCT
>CAZKQQ010000032.1:0-18629 GCA_964554945.1 uncultured Solibacteraceae bacterium
AGATCAATACGAAGTGCCAAGTGGTGGATGTTCACGGCCGGGTCATTTCGGGCTTATACTGTGCCGGAGAAAGCGCAGGCGGATTCGCGCTGCACGGACTGCCGCGAGCCACGGTTTTCGGTCGCATCGCGGGCCGTGAAGCGGCGCGCGCCGAAGCGTAACCGGGAAGGCGGTTGCGCATCGCAGCGCTGCCCCCAACGGACCGAATACTAACTGTCGATCGGTAGGTTACGAAGGGGGACATGGTATACTACCGAATCAGATCGCCCGGTCGGTGATCGAATCCAGGAGGATCAATGAGAACCGGCAAATTGCGGAACCCTGGTTTGGGTTTGTCCGCAGCAGCGATGTTGTTGGTAATCCCTGGAACAGGAAAGAGCGCGGTGCCGGCGAAGCCGACCTTCGCCAAAGATATCGCACCGATTTTCCAGGAGAAATGCCAGGCTTGCCACCGCAAGGATTCGATGGCGCCGATGTCGCTAGTCACGTATGAAGAGACGCGGCCATGGGCGAAGTCGATTAAAGAACGGGTGGCTACAAGGCAAATGCCGCCCTGGCATCTCGATAAAACGGTCGGTATCCAGTCATTCCAGAATGACCGATCACTGAGCGACGATGAGGTAGCGACCATCGTGCGGTGGGCTGACGCGGGAGCGCCGCAGGGCGATCCGCGCGATATGCCGGCTCCGAAACAATGGCCGAACGAAAACGAGTGGCAACTTGCCAAGCAGTACGGCCAGCCCGATCTGATCATCAAGTCGGACCCGTACACAATGCCGGCGGTGGGCCAGGATCAGTGGTGGAGGCCGTTGACCGAGATTCCGATCACGGAAGCGCGATGGGTGCGCGCGGTCGAAATGCGGCCGGCATCCACGGCGGGGCGGCGCATCACGCACCATGCCATCGCCTACCTGCTGCAGCAGGAACCGGCAGGACAGAAGAGTCCCGGAGGCGCTGACGATCCATTCACGGCGATTGCGGGAGGCGGAATTCTGATGGAGTGGGCGGTCGGCAAGCAGTATGACATGTACCGCCCGGACACCGGGAAACTGCTCGTACCTGGAGCGAAGGTGTGGTGGGACATCCACTACCATGCGGTCGGGGACCAGATTCAGGACCATGTGGAGCTTGCGGTGTATCTGTATCCGAAGGACCAGACGCCGAAGTACCGGACATACCTGACGATGTTCAACGCCGCCGCCACAGGGACTGGAAGCCCCCTGGATATCGCGCCGAATACGGTGGCGGAGACGGAAAATTTTCACGTGCTGAAGCAAGCGGCGCGGCTTGAGAATTTCCAGCCGCACATGCATCTGCGCGGCAAGGCAATGCTGCTGGAGGCGATTCTGCCGGACGGCTCGAAAGAAACCATCAGTTACGTCAACAATTTCAATTTCAACTGGATGAACAACTACATCTACACGGAAGACGCCGCACCGGAGTTTCCGAAAGGAACGGTGATTCACGTGAAGGCATGGCACGACAATACAGTGGCGAAGGCGTCGAATCCGGATCCGAGCCAATGGGTCGGCTGGGGCGACCGGACGGTAGATGAGATGGCGCACGCGTGGGTCAACGTGACTTACATCAGCGATGACGATTACAACCAGTGGGCGGCGAAACACCGGCCGAAGAAGGCCGGGCTGCCGTTCGGGCTAGGCGGCTCCAACTAGATGATGCGGACGCTCACGGCAGCGCTGATGCTGGCAGGCGCGGCGTTCGGCCAGTTAACCACACAAACACCGATCGAGCCACCGCACGAATCGGGCCAGGGGATCACGCCCGCGTACGACGGCTGGTATCGGAATCCCGACGGCAGCGCGAACATTCTAATCGGTTACTACAATCGCAATCTGAAAGAAGCGATCGATATTCCGGTAGGGCCAAATAATCGGGTGGAGCCGGGCGGGCCTGATCGCGGCCAGCCGACGCACTTCATTCCGGGACGACAGTGGGGCGTGTTCACAATCACGGTACCGAAGGATTTCGCACCCGATCAGAAAATAATCTGGACAATCACAGCCAACGGGAAGACGGCGTCCGTTCCGGTAAGCCTCAATCCGTTGTGGGTGATCGCGCCATTCGTGGACGCGACCGGAAATACGCCGCCGTTCGTCGGTTTTCAGGAGACGGGGCCGTTTCTGCAGGGGCCGCCGCGCGGCTTCTCCAATTCGCTAACCACCACGCTGCAGGAACCGGTGCCGCTCGCCGTGTGGGTAGCCGACGACGCTAAAGTGCCGCCGTCGTTCGCGGCGTTCGCCAAGATGATTCCGGCGGTGACAGTGACCTGGAGCCAGTTTCGCGGGCCGGGCGTGGTGAAGTTTGGAGCAGAGAAGCCCAAAATCGAGAAAGATAGTTTTCAGGCGCCAGCGCCGGCGACATTTTCCGGAAAGGCTGCGACTACGGCCACGTTCAGCGCACCTGGAGAGTACGTGCTCGAAGTTGTGGCAAACGATATTTCCGGCGTGGGCGGCGGCGGATTCCAGTGCTGCTGGAGCACGGCGCAGGTCAAGGTGACGGTGAAGCCGTAGCGCCGATCCAGCGGGTTGCAGCCGGACCCTATTGTTGGCGAGTGAAACGGTAGTCGCCAGAGACGTGCTTCACGAACATCTCCACCGGGCCACCCGAGGCGCTCTTCCGGAAGTCGACGCCTAGCCCGTAGAGGCCGGAAAAAGAGGTTTCCGACTGCGCCGTCAGCGGCATTTTCCCCCTGCCATCCATGTCGCCGTACAACGTTCCGCCCGAGACCGAAATTTCGACGACACGAGGCACGGTTCTCCAAAGCTTCGGCTGTTCCACATAAGTGCCTACGTATGTCGCCAAGAGTTGGGGCGGGACTTTGATGGCGGATTTCTGTTCGTCTGAAGCCTTGCCGACCCAGTGCTGGCGGTTGATGCCTTTCTCATTGCAGACCCATTCGATCATTTCCGTGTCGGGAGCCAGCTCGGCGCGAACCGCGACCGTCCAGGGCTTGGCATAGACGCTGAGGTCGGAGAATGTTACTTCTACATCGAGACTGCCAAAGTTCCGGCGGCGGTAGCGCTCGGTGGTACGCAAGGCCTCGGTGTGAGGATGGCCGACATGATCGAGCCACGTGCGATCGTTGAATCCGTTACTCTCCACCACCAGCGTGTCGCCGTCCCACTGGCCCACCGAGTAGCCCATCCAATTCGGACTGGGCGCAGCTTCCAGTTTGCGGCCGTCCAGGTATATCTGGCGGTAGGTGAGATCGGGGTTGAGGATGATGATGAGCGATGGAGTCTGGACAATTTTCATCATCTCCGAACCGGTAGCGTCGGCGGCGGTGCTGTATCCGGGACCGAGCGGCAGACACAGCGCGTTCATGTAGTCCTTCTCGAGGTCTTCCTCCCGCTGTTTCACCAGGGCTTCCGCCCAGGGCTGCACGTCGCCGGGTTTGAGATCGGCTGCGATATTGCGGGCATATTTGGGAGAGATTTTGTTCCAGAGGCCAGAAAGGTCAGGCTTTCCATTGGCAGCGCGCGGAGCCGGCGCCGCGAGATTCGGCTTGCCGTCCGGGGTGCGCGGAATGCCGGGCGTCGGTTGATTCAGCCACTGCGCGGCGAGCGGTCCCGTGAGCGCGATTGCCAGAACCGCCATTCCAGCCACCTTCATGGTTGCGACCTCTTGGATGATTCTATCGAATCCTGGGCGACGGCGGCAGCGATGCAACGTCCGGAATCTGATACAGTGAGTGGCCATGAAAGCGCGTATGTTGTTTGCGATCGCCGCACTTGCAGTTGGGCCTTTGCAGGGTCAACTCGCTGCTCCCAATGCCGACGGGATCAGCATGGGACACATTCACCTCGCGGTGAAGGACATCGAGGCTCAGAAGACTTTCTGGACCAGCATGATGGGGGGCACCATCGTCAAGAACGGGCCGATGGAACTGATCCGGTTTCCCGGCGTGTTTATCGTGCTGCGGCAGGCCGAGCCCTCCGGTCCGCCAGAAGGTTCCATCGTGAATCACTTCGGATTCGTGGTGAAGGACATGCCGGCGGCGCTGGCGAAATGGAAAGGAAATCATCTGAAGATCGAACAGGGAGAGAACCCGAACCAGGGCTATGTTATGGCGCCGGACGGCATCCGGGTGGAGATTTTTGGCGACCCTACGCTGGCGACTCCGATCGCGATGAACCACATTCATTTCTATCCGGCGGATATTCCCGCCATGCAGGCCTGGTATGCGAAGACGTTCGGCGGGATTGCCGGCAAGCGGGCGCGCGTAGCGCGCCCGGGCTGGACCGATTGCGTCGATGTGCCGGGCGTTAACCTTTCTTTCTCCCAAGGCGAGAAGAATCTGGCCGCGACGAAGGGCCGTTCGCTTGACCATATCGGCTTTGAAGTGAAGAATCTCTCGGAGTTTGTGCAGAAGCTTCAGGCGCAGGGGATCAAGCTGGACGTAGCTCCGCGAGAGGTTCCGAACACAACGGTGAAGATCGCCTTCATCACCGATCCCTGGGGCACGTACATTGAACTGACCGAGGGGCTGGCGGCAGGGAACTAGAGCAAAACGGAGAACAGATTCGGATGGTTCGACAATTGAAAAGCGGCCAGTCCGCTGCAACGAAGGCCGCCAGCAACCTGCAGGTACACCAGACGGTGGAGGCGATCCTGGAAGACATCGCCGCGCATGGCGAGACGGCACTGCGGCGGTACTCGGAGAAATTCGATAAGTGGTCGCCGGCATCGTTCCGGCTATCAGCGAGCGACATCGAAGCCTGTCTGCATGCTCTGCCACAACGAGTGATCGAAGACATCCGGTTCGCACAGAAGCAGATCCGCAATTTCGCGCTGGTGCAGCGCGCGGCACTGCAAGACGTCGAAGTCGAAACCATTCCGGGTGTGGTTCTCGGCCACAAGAACATTCCGGTAAACAGCGTCGGATGCTACGTTCCGGGCGGCCGGTATCCGATGGTGGCTTCGGCGCACATGAGCGTGGTAACGGCGAAAGCCGCGGGAGTGAAGCGGATCATCGCCGCCGCACCGCCGTTTGAAGGCGCGCCGCACCCGGCGATTGTGGCCGCCATGCACTTAGGGGGAGCGGACGAGATCTACGCAATCGGAGGAGTCCAGGCGGTGGCGGCCATGGCGCTTGGGACCGCATCGATTGCGCCAGTGGACATGCTGGTGGGGCCGGGCAACGCTTATGTGGCGGAAGCCAAGCGACAACTGTTCGGCCGCGTGGGGATCGACCTGCTGGCGGGTCCGACCGAAACGCTCATCATTGCCGACGATTCGTGCGACGCGGAGATGGCGGCCGTCGACCTCATCGGGCAAGCGGAGCATGGACCCTCGAGCCCGGCGGTGCTGCTCACTAATTCTGGAGCGCTGGCGGAGCAGACGCCGGCGGCGATCGAAAAATTACTGTCATGGCTGCCCACTGCCGCCACGGCCCGCGAGGCTTGGGAGAACAACGGAGAAATCATTCTCTGCGACAGTCTCGACGAGATGGTCGCTGAGGCGGACCGGATTGCGTCCGAGCACGTGCAGGTGATGACCCGCGATCCCGATTATTTTCTGAACCGCATGACCAATTACGGGGCCTTGTTCCTGGGCGCCCGGACCAATGTGGCGTACGGAGACAAAGTCATCGGGACCAACCACACTTTGCCGACCATGAAGGCGGCGCGTTACACGGGGGGGCTGTGGGTCGGCAAATTCATCAAGACCTGCACGTATCAACGGGTGCTGACGGATGAAGCATCGTCGCTGATCGGAGAGTACTGCTCACGCCTGTGCGCAATCGAAAATTTCGCCGCGCACAAAGAGCAGGCGGATTTGCGGGTGCGGCGGTACGGGGCACACGGCTAAGCCATGCCGCAGGCGGAGCGCGCAGTGGCGGTGGTCACGGGCGGGGCCGGCGGCATTGGCTCGGCCATTTGCCGAACGCTCGCCGACAGCGGGATGTCCGTGGTCGTGGGATACAACCGCTCAGAGGAAGCGGCGCAACAGCTTGCCTATTCGCTGCCCGGCAAAGGTCACTCAGCCCGGCCGGCGCCGGTGACAGACAGCGCGGAACTGGTAGTGCTGGCCCAGGGGATCGGCAAAGACTACGGGCGATGCGATGTGCTGGTCAATTGCGCGGGAACAACGCGGTTCGTGCGGCACCCGGATCTGGAAGCGCTCGATGATGCGCTGATCGACACTATCCTGACGACGAACGTGCGCGGCGCTTTCGCGACGGTGCGCGCATTCCGTCCGCTCTTGGAAAAAAGTCAGCTGCAGGGCGGAGGTGTGGTGGTCAACATTTCTTCCGCCGCGGCTACGCTGGCAATGGGAAGCAACGTGATGTATTGCGCTTCCAAGGCGGCTCTCGACAACATGACGAAATCGTTGGCGCGGGCGCTCGCTCCGCTCATCCGGGTGGTGTCAGTCTCCCCGGGCCTGGTGGACACCGAATTCGTGAAATCGATGGATCCAGCCTGGCACGACGAACAGGCCGCGCGAACGCCGCTCGGCCGCCTGGCAACACCAGAGGAAATTGCAGACGCGGTGGCCGCCATCTTAGCGATGACTGCCGCCACCGGATGCATCTTCTTGGTGGATGGCGGGCGCTCGCTGGCTTGACTGCATGGCGCCCGAAGCGCGTGTTTCCCGTTGACCCCGTTAGCTTCGATGTAGTATCACTTTTACGGTGCCGGCAAATGCGGCCGGGAACTTGGAGGAGCACCATGAAGAAACTTTTGATCCGGGCGTGTGTCACCAGTGGCGTGATGCTGGGGATAATCTTTCTTGGACCTGCAATGGCGCAGGAAGAAGGGGCCGGACCGGTACCGCCGGTTCCGAAAGGTTCCGCGCCTCGGTTAGCCAATGGCAAACCGGATCTCTCGGGCGTCTGGAGTCCGGATCGCACATTTATTTACGATATCGCCGATGCGCTCACCCCTGGCGAGAACTTACCACTGCAGCCCTGGGCGGCCAAGCTGACGAAAGAGAGAATGTCGAAAGACGATCCTGAGGCAAATTGCCTGCCTACGGGTGTGCCGCGGCTGGCGCCGTATCCATGGCGGATCGTGCAAAGCCCGGGCATCGCGTTTTTCTTGTTTGAAGGGAATATTCACAGTTACCGGCAGATTTTTATGGACGGGCGGACCCATTCCAAGGATCCGAACCCGACGTGGTACGGCGAATCGATCGGAAAATGGGAAGGCAACACGCTCGTGATCGACACAACCGCCTTCAACGACCGGTTCTGGTTTGACTTCGCCGGGCATCCGCATTCGGACCGGCTGCACACAATTGAGCGCTACCGGCGTCCGGATCTCGGACACCTGGAATGGGAAACAACCATCGACGATCCTGGCGCGTACACGAAATCGTTCACGCTTCACGGACATGCGACGCTGCAGGCCAAGTCGGATCTGATGGAGTACATTTGCCAGGAAAATAATAAAGATGTGGAGCATATCCTCGGCAAAGATCCGCGGAACCGGGAGTCACAGCAGAAGTAAAAGCTTCGCGCTTGCGCGTTGGTTCCGCACGGGTAGCATTCTGCCGTGGATAGTGGGCACTCGCCGGCGTGACTGCATCAATTCTCGAAAGCACGATCGCGTTTTATCGCTTCGGCGCCTTATAAACGACGGGATGGCTGGGGATTGCAGCCCCGATTCCGCCAAATAATGCCGCCGGAAGGGCCCAAACCGCGGCACGGGCGCCGCTTTCGTATGTCGATTCATTGTAAAGGTATGCGCCTAACGTTTTGTCCGTGACCAAGCTGACACCGAGGCCAACCCCGAAACCAATGAGGGCATTCCTGAGGCGCTTCGTCCGGGAGCGCGCGGTCACTCGCGCGACATTGGAGCGGCTGACGGCGGTCTCGCTGCTGTCCGTCCGTACAGTGAGCGAATCCTCCGCCACTGCGACAAATGCGCAATTCACCCGGCGGCCGTCTGTTTGATCGAGAGTAAGATTCTCGCCAGGATGAAGCAGTTTGAGATTGCTCCAATCACTCGAGGAGGCCTGCAGTCCGCCGGCAAGCAGACAAAGAGATGCCAAGACACGTATCATCCGCCGAGTGTAATCCGTTTCAGCGACTGTAGCGTGGATAGACAGGAAATCTTTCAGACACTCGCGGAACGCTTCCCTTTGCCGAATGAATGGGAGATCTCGGGATTTGGAGACCGGAGCGAAAACCTATTTGGGAGATCCCAGCCGACGTCTGAGTCGAAGAGAAATAGGCGCTTCGCGCCTGCGCAAGGCGGAGCCTTACGCTACTGCTAACCGGTTGTGCCTTTGACTTTCGGCTCTTGTCCAACAGGTGGCATTCGCTGAAAGACCTGGGGGCGGGAAGGGTCGTTGATTCGCTCGGAGAGGCGATCGCGAATTTCTCGCGGCAGCGAACTGCCTAGATACTCCACTGCGAGGGCGCGGAGACGCCGGTCATCAGTGTGTAGCGCGCGAAATGCGGTGCGCACCGCCTCGCGAGGCAGCACCAGCCCCAGCAGCGCGAAGACATGCGCCAGACTATGTGAAGAACCCTGTTGCGAGGCGTTGTCCGCGACCGCGGGTTCATCGTCTTCGCCGGCAGACTCGACCATCTGGCGGCCCTGCCATACGCTGCGGCTGACGCCCAACTCGCGTTCGACAATCTGATAAACGACAGCCGCATCGGGGCGGAACTCCGGGTGGCGTTGCAGCATCGCTTCCAAAGCGCGGCTGCAGCGAAAGCGGAGCTCGAATCTGGGGTCGCCGAGGCCTTCGAAAAGACCATCCCAGGCGCGATGCGTGTCGCAGGTGGCCAGAAGCCGTGGAATGCGGCGGCGCACGGAATAATCGAGGGACTCATCGAGGAGGGCGTCTGCCAACTGACCGGCGATGCGAAACGTATTGCGGGCCAAAGCGGAATGGGCGGCGCGGCAGACGCTATCGGAACCCAGCAGCCGGATCACCTGCGGCACCAGGATCGGATCGAGCATGCCGATGGCTCGCAGGGCCTCTTTAACTCGGCGGGGGTCATTCAAGCGCAATTCGGTGAGTTGTTGGAGTTGCGCGTCGGTTAAACCGGATTCGAGCGGGAGCGCGGCTGATCCGGGCGGCACACGGAAGACCATGGTGCTCGAAAAATCTTCCGCGGGGACTGGCTCGAGACCGGCGGCATTGTGGGCCAGATTCTTCTGGATGACCAGGGAATAAACGCGATCGAGACGGAACGACAGCCAGGCCGCGATGGCGGAAACCGCCCCAACCACGAGCAAAATACAGTACGGCACGGCGGCGGGCGGCAACCCGAGCATTAACTGGACGAGGGCGTAGCCAGTACCGTCGCCGGCGCGGTCGGCTCCGATGTCGATCACCGATTTCACCGAGCGTTTCTCTGCGTCCGGCATGGGCGCGTAGAACAGTTCATATCCGGAGCGGAACAGCGATCCGCGGAGCACCTGTTCAAGGGCGCGCGTCAAACCGAGGACAACTGCGCCGGGCGAGATCAGTGCCAGCAGGCTCGCCCCTGCAACGCCGACGGGCAGTGTGGCCACGGTTCGTCCCAGGCCAAACCGGTTCAACCAGTATTTGCTGGCGCCGATCTGGGCCAGAAAACTGCCGACCGATGTGATAACCCAAAACATGGCGAAAAACCTGGTGAGGGCCACGCCGCGGCCGATATGAGCCTGCGACTGTTGTTTGAACAGGAAGTCCAGCGCGGCGGCGGCCAGGTTCACCAGGGCAACTAACCCGGCGACCTGCAGCAGATAGGGCGCTCCCGCGAGAGTCTTGGTCAATGGGGGAGTCTCGTGTGGCGAGGTCCGCGATTTCGGCTGTCGCAATCGCAGCAACACGGCGCCGCAGCCCACTTGCAGAAGCAGCAGGAAAATCAGGACAGCCGAGTTGGAAAACAGAGAGGCGACCTCGCCAACAACCAAGCCGCCGCCGACCGCGCCCAAAGTACCGCACGCCGCGATGCGGCCGAACTTCTGGCGGGCCTCAAGCGGATCGAAGGTCTCGTTAGCGAGGGCCCAGAAGCCGGAGAGCAGCACCGATCCCAGCGCCACGACGTGAAGATAAATCACCACCGAAACGGGCCGCGGGAAGGACGGAAGCAACAGCCACTCGCCGGTATGCAGCCCAACGCTCAACAGATAACCGGCGGGAATTACGCGGAAGGGACCGTAGCGATGGAGGACTTTGGCACTTAGGACAGCGCACAACACGGCGCACACCGCGGCACTGCCGGCCATGGCGGGCAAAGCACGCGCGTCGAAAGTAGAGAGGAACAGGCTGTCCCGGATGGTTTTGGAAGCGACCTGCCAGGCCATCATGAGCGCCGACGCGAGTGCCGCGTCGCGGGCTAGACGACTGCCTGCTTCAGACATAGGTCTAGTATGTTATAAATCGCGGCAGACGGGTTGGTAAAGACGGGCAGGCGCGGGCGTCCCGCACGATCGCGGGACGCCGCGAAAGGAGAATTTAGACCTGGAACGAACTGCCGCAGCCGCAGGTGGATTTCACTTGCGGATTGTTGAATTTGAAGCCGGAACCTTCTAACGTCTCGACATAATCTACTTCGGCACCATCCAGATAAAGCAGGCTGGCTTGATCCACATAGACCTTCAAGCCATCATAGCTGAGGGTCTTATCCAGCATATTGGGTTGGTTTTCGAAGGCCATCGAGTAGCTGAAGCCGGAACAGCCGCCGCCCACGACGGCAATGCGCAGGCCGTTCGGTTGGGGTTCCTGGCTGGCCATGATCTCTTTCACTTTGCCGACTGCTCTTTCGGTTAATTGCACCATGCGTTTTAAACTCCTGGTTGTCTGAGCCTTGGTATTTCTATTATACAATCGAGAGTCGTTTGCTCCACAACCTATTCATTTAGATGAGTCCCAGGACGGGTAGGTCGCGAAAAATGGCACGCGAAGCGGGAAATAGGGTCCACCCGGAGTATGTGCTATCTTTCAGGAAGCGATAACCGCAGGCTAAGCGAAACCGAAATCGAGTGGTTTGCGTCGGAAACGGTGTATGGGAACACTGACCGGCGCTCTGCCACTCCCCGCCTTCGGTGCTAAGGTTGCGGCGAAATCAAGAGTGGACTACCAGAACACCCCGGAAGGCGCGTTGGTGCAGCGGGCGCAGGCCGGCGACGAAACGGCATTTCGCGAAATTGTAGAACGTTATCAGTCCAAGGTGTTCTCCATTATTCACGGCATCGTGCGGCAGCGCAATGACGTCGAAGACATTGCACAGCAAGTGTTTGCGAAGGTTTACCTGTCCCTCAGGAGTTTCGATTTCCGTAGTTCTCTGATCACCTGGATTTATAAGATCACGGTTAATGAATGCTTCGATTATCTGCGGAAGCGGAAGGTGCGGCGGCTCGTTTATGAGAGCGATCTGAGCGAGGACGAGGTGCGGCGGGTGGAAAACACCGACCCCGCCGTCGAACGGCAGATTCCAGCCGACGCCAGCCTGGCGCAACGGGATTATGTTCTGAAGTTATTGACGCGCGTTTCCGAAGAGGAACGCATGTTATTGATTTTAAAGGAAGTAGAAGGTTTTTCTGTGGAAGAACTGGCAGAAAAGACCGGGATGAACGAAAACACCGTCAAAGTGAAGCTTTTCCGCGCGCGGCAGAAGCTGGTAAAGGCGGCGCAGCGGCTGGATCGAGCTCCCGGATTAGTGCCAGGATAAAGGATTTAGTAGTACCTCCGAGCGGGCGGCCGGTGACGGCAAAAAGACCCGCAGGAGGGGATCAAATCGGTGTAGTATAGGTAGCATTTGTAAGGGAAGAAACGTATGCATGCGGTAGTGATGCAAAGCCTTGAGGAGTATCTGTCCGGATCGCTGACTCCGGCGGCTCAACGAGAGATTGATGCGCACCTGAAGGGCTGTGATACCTGTCGCAGTGAGCTCCGGAGCATGCAGGAAGTGTCGGAATTGTTCGATTCCCTGCAGGCGGAAGAAGCGGTGGTCCCCTCGACGGGCTTCTACGCGCGGGTGATGCAGCAGGTGGATGAACACTCGGCGGCGCCCTCGCTGGGCAACTTGTTGGGGCTAGATGTGGCTTTTGGCCGCCGCCTGGTATTTGCCTGTCTGCTGACGCTGGCGGTGCTGGGCACTTATCTCATATCGCGGGAAACCGCGTATCCAGCAGGTCCTTCTCCAGAGACGATCATGGCGCAGCAGGAGTCTCCCGCGTTTGACTCCGCTCCGGCCCAGGACAATATGTTGGTGACCCTGACAGCCTATGACCACTAACGTTCTGGATCGTCCGTCGCTGGGGCGGGGGTGGAACCGGCGCAGTGCCGGAATCCTGGTCCTGGGACTGATGTTCCTGTGCGGGGCGGCAGCCGGGGCGCTGGCCATGAACTTGGGGGTTCACACCCGTCTACACCAACCGGCCTTCGATACCACACAGGGCCGTTCGCTGAACTTCGAAAAGCTGCAGAAGGAGCTGAACCTGACGGGGCCGCAGTCGGAGCAGGTGCAATCCATTCTCAACGATATGTGGCAGTACTACCGCACGGTGCTGACCGATAGCAAGTCGCGGGTGGATCAGGTGCTGACGCCGGAGCAGCGCGAGAAATTCGAACGGTTGCTGCAGCAGCAACGGTGAACGGTTAACAAAGATACTTCCTGCGCGGGGCCCCGCGCGATCTAAAATTCAAGTATGTGGGTGATGGCCGTGTTGCTGTTTTTCCAGAGCGCCGGCCTCGGCGCCGATGGCCTAAAAGCGCTCGAGGAAGGCCGCTACGAGGCCGCCGCCCAAGCCTTCACCAAAGCCGTCGAAGCCGATCCCAGCGATTACACTGCGCATTTCAACCTGGCGCTGGCGTATAGCTTTCTGAACCGCGATAAGGAAGCCGTCGCCGAATACCAAAAGACCCTGGCACTCAAACCGGGGTTGTACCAGGCGCAACTGAATGCCGGCATCCTGATGCTGCGGCAGAAGGAACCGGCGGACGCGTTACCGCTGCTGGAGGCCGCTGCCGCGCAGAAGCCCGTGGAGTTCCGGCCGCGCTTTTACCTGGCGGAAGCGCAGATGGGGACCGGCGACGCAACCAAGGCCGAGCAAAGCTACCGTGCAGCGCTGGATCTTGATGGCAAATCGGCCGGGGGCCACCTCGGGCTCGGGCGGGCTCTGGCGAGCGAAGGCAAACTGGCCGATGCCGCGCCAGAGTTCCGGCGGGCGGCGGAGCTCGATCCGGAATACCATGATGCGCTGCTGGAGCTGGCAGCGTTATATGAGAGGGACAAGCAATACGCGGAGGCCATCGCACTCTACCAGCAGTTTCCGGGGAATGCGGCGGCACAGGAACGTCTCGGGACGCTGCTAATCCAATCCAAACGATATGGCGAGGCTATCCCGCGGCTGGAACAGGCCTACTCGCAATCGCCGACCCAGCCGAACCGCGCGGCACTGGCGGCGGCGTATGTGTTCAGCAATCAGGGAGCCAAGGCGCTGCCGCTGCTCGATCAGGCAGTGAGCGGCGATCCAGCGAATTACGACTTGCGGCTGATGTATGCGCGGGCGCTGCGCGATCAGAAGCAGTACGCGGCTGCGGCGCGGCACTTCACGGAAGCCACGAAGTTGAAAGCGGACGCGGGGCCGGTTTGGGATGAACTGGGCGGTGTTCTATACCTGGCGGGAGATTATCCGGCGGCGCTAACCGCTCTCGACCGCGCCCGGCAATTGGGAGAGAATAGCGCGGGGAATACTTTTTTTCGGGCGCTAGCGCTGGACCGGATGCATCAGGTGAAGCCGGCGCTAGAAGCGTATCGGGAGTTTCTAGCGATGAGCCAGGGCAAGAATCCGGATCAGGAGTTTCAGGCCCGGCAGCGCGCCAAGCTATTGCAGAAGGAGTTGGACAAACGGTGAGCGGAATGCGGGCAATGCTCCTGATGTTCGTGATGGCAGCCGTCGCTGCGGCGCAGACGGAACTGGATCAGGCACGGGCGGAACCGAACCTTGAGAAACGATCGAAGCTCGCGATGGACAATGCGACGGCCGCGTTGAAAGGTGCGCGGGAGGCTTACCGGGCGGGAAACTCCGCGGACACAGCGAACAAAGTGAAGGAAGTGGAGGAGTCTGTGAATCTAGCATATTCCTCGCTGACCGAAACCGGCAAAAACCCGCGCAAGAGTCCTAAATATTTCAAGCAAGCCGAAATGGCGACCCGCGAGTTGACCCGTAAGCTTGACGATTTTCAACACGAGATGAGTTATAACGATCGAGCCAGCCTCGATCCCGTAAGGGCTAAAGTTCAGCAAGTGCACGATGACCTGCTGACCGGCCTGATGGAGGGTAGGAAGAAAAAATGAAGACCGCAATCTGGTGCTTGTTACTGGCGGCGCCCTTATTCGCGCAGCGAGATTTTCTCAACGCCGATGAAATCGACCAGATTAAAGAGGCGCAGGACCCGGTAGAGCGGTTGAAGCTGTACGCGAAATTCGCCAAGCAGCGAGTGGAACTGGTGCAGAACGTGTTTTCCAAGGACAAGCCGGGCCGGTCACTGCAAATGCATGACGCGCTGGAGGATTACTCCAAGATTCTCGATGCGATCGACGATGTGACGGATGACGCGCTGCTACGGAAGCTCGAAGTGAAGCTGGGATTGGACGCCGTAGTGGCAGCGGAAAAGCAGGCCTTACCGATGCTCCAGAAGATTCAGACCAGCCAGCCAAAGGACTTGTCACGATACGATTTTGCGCTGAAGCAGGCGATCGAGACCACGCAGGACAGTCTGGAAGCGTCACAGGCGGACCTTGGCAAGAGGGGCCACGACGTGGAGGCGCGAGAAGCGCGAGACAAAAAGGAATTGGAGCAACTGGGCGCGCAGGCGGACCCGGACGCCAAGAAAGCAGAAGAAGCGAAAAAGAAGGCCGACAGTGGAGGCGATCAGCAGGCTCCGAAACGGAAGGCTCCGACGCTCAAGCGACCGGGGGAAAAATAGGAAGCTGCATCAGCCTCGTCCTACGAAGGGCATGGTTGTGGCCATGACGGTCAGGAACTGGACGTTCGCGTCAAGCGGCAGATTGGCCATATAGAGGACCGCGTCCGCTACGTGCTTCACGTCCATGCGCGGCTCGACCATGCGGGTGCCGTCGGGCTGCGGCACACCTTTGCTCATGCGCTCCGTCATCTCTGTGACCGCGTTGCCCACGTCGATCTGGCCACAGGCGATGTTGTGGCGGCGGCCGTCGAGCGAGATGCATTTGGTGAGACCGGTCATGCCATGCTTTGTCGCGGTGTAGGGTGCGGAGTTGGGACGCGGGACGTGCGCCGATAAGGAACCGTTGTTGATGATGCGACCGCCGGGCGGGTCCTGCGCCTTCATCATTTTAATGGCCTCCTGCGCGCAAAGGAATGCGCCAGTGAGGTTCGCGCCCACAACGGCGCTCCACTGCTCGAAAGTCAGATCTTCCATCGGAATGCCGGGGGCACTCAAACCGGCGTTGTTGAACAGGAGGTCGAGACGGCCGAACGCCTGTTTGGTTTTGGCGAACAGGGCGCGCACGGGGTCGGGCTGGCTGATATCGGCGGGGACGGCGAGCATCTCGCCACCACCGGGCTTCGCACCCGCGGCGGTTTCGATCAGCTTTTCGGCGCGACGGCCTGCTAAGACGACCGAGTAGCCATCTTCCTGCAAGGCCAGACTTACAGCACGGCCGATGCCGCTGCCGGCACCTGTCACCACGGCGATTTTCATTGGCGGCAACCGGGGTCCCCTCCCTGATGGTCGCGGTTCTGCGTCGGTCGTTGGAGACGGAACGGGGCGACTGCGGACGCCATCATTTCACGATTGGAGCACTGGCTCGGCCGGTTGCGGGGCGTCCTGCTTGTGCTTGCATTCGGCGTTCGGACACTGCCAGACCGGGCCGGCCTTAAGCCACTTCTCAATCATGTAGGGACTGCCACAGTCCGGGCACTTCTCCGCCACCGGTTTTCCCCACGCGACGAAGTTGCAGTCCGGCCAGCGGTTGCAGCCGTAAAACGTCTTGCCCCGTTTGGAGCGGCGTTCCACGACTTCGCCGTCGGAACACTCCGGGCACTTCACACCGATAGTCTTCTGCTTGACGTACTTGCAGGTCGGATAATTGCTGCAGGCTGTGAACTCGCCGTAACGTCCGGTCTTGAGCACCAGGTTGTTTCCGCACTGGGGGCACTTCTCATCCAGGGGCTGATCGGGTTTTTTCTGCGGGCCCCCAATCTGCTTGGTCGTCTTGCAATCGGGGTATCCGGTACAGGCGAAGAAGGTCCCGAAGCGGCCCTTCTTGAGAACCATCGGCCGGCCGCAATTCTCACAGTATTCCTCGTCGCCCTGCTCGGACAGATTAACCTTGTCGACATCCGGCAGATCTACAGTCAATTCGCGGGTATAGGAGCAGAAGTATTCTTTCCTGCGCCAGAGTAAGGTGGCGCCGTCGGGAGAGTGGTTCAGGCTCACCTCATAGTAATCGTTCATCTGAGGATAGCGGGCCTGAATCTTCTCCAGACGAAGTTGAATCAGCTTTCGATCGTTGGTTCGCCGCGCGGCGATAGCCTTCTCAAATTTCCTCAGGCCGGCCCCGACGGTTTTAGGAATATCGGGACCGCCGGGCTGAACAACGAATTTGCCACCCTCTCCGGACTTGATCACCTGGCCCGGATACTTGGCCTGAATCTTGGCCAATTTTTCATCGACGATTTTACGTACCCGCTCCTGACGCTTGCCTAGCTCTTTCTGCAGATTCTCCAAGTCGCTTTCGGCGCTTCTCGGGGAAAAATCGGGATAACCTGTGCAGGCGATGAAGCTGCCGTGCTTGCCCCACTTGATCACCAAAGGCTTACCGCACTTCTCGCAGATCAAATCGGTGGGTTTCTCCATCCGCTTGATATCGGTCATGTGCTCTTCGGCGTGTTTCAGGTCTTTCTCGAACTTGACGTAGAAATCGGCCATGGCCTGGCGCCAGTCGATTTTGCCTTCTTCGATCCCGTCGAGTTCCTCCTCCATCCGCGCTGTATATTTGACGTCGAAGATGTCGTCGAAGCTCTCGAGGAGCAAGTCGGTGACGACCATGCCGAGTTCGGTAGGGTCGAAACGTCCACCTTCCTTCCTCACGTACTCGCGCTCCTGGATGGTGGAGAGGATCGAGGCATAAGTAGAGGGACGGCCCACGCCGTCGGATTCCAGCTTCTTTACCAGAGTGGCTTCGTTGTAGCGTGGGGGCGGCTCGGTGAAGTGCTGCTCCGGCTGAATGGAGCGGAAGCGCAGCGTCTCGCCTTCAGTAACCGCGGGGAGCCGGTGCTTCAGTTCTTCGTCTTCCTCGTCGGCCGTGTCTTTGCCTTCCTGGTAGACCTTAAGGAAACCCTCAAACTTAAGCACGGAGCCCGTCGTACGAAACAGGTAATCGAAGCCGTTCTTTCCCTTGGCAGGCACGTCGATGGTTGTCTGATCGAAGAGCGCCGGCATCATCTGTGAGGCCACGAAGCGGTTCCAGATGAGGCGGTAGAGTTTCATTTCATCTTCGGCCAGGTATCTCTCCACTACATCGGGCGTGTAGGCCATAGAAGTGGGGCGGATGGCCTCGTGCGCATCCTGCGCGTCTTTCTTGGACTTATAGACGTTGGCCGATTCCGGCAGAAACTCTTTGCCGTAGCGTTCCCCGATAAAGTCGCGGGCGTCACGAAGGGCATCTTCAGAGACACGCGTGGAATCGGTACGCATGTAAGTCACGAGCCCGACGGCGCCTTCCTTACCCACCTCGATGCCTTCATACAGGCGCTGGGCCAGCATCATTGTGCGTTTCACGCTGAAACGCAGCTTGCGCGACGATTCCTGCTGGAGCGTGGAGGTGATAAACGGCGCCACCGGGTTCCGCTTCTTTTCGCGAGTACCGACCGAGCGCACGATATAAGCCGCGCCATCCAATTGGGCGAGGACGTCGTCGGAAGCCTGCTGCGAGCCGATCTCGGCAGGCTGGTCGTTAATCTTAATCAGGCGCGCGGTCAGGTGCGGCGGCTTCTTGGCCGCAAGCTCTGTATCGATGGTCCAATACTCGCGCGGCACGAACGCGCGGATTTCGCGCTCCCGCTCCACGATCAACCGCAAGGCGACTGTCTGCACTCGGCCGGCGGAAAGACCACGTCGCACTTTATCCCAGAGCAAAGGGGAGATTTTGTAGCCGACCAGGCGATCGAGCACACGCCGCGCCTGCTGCGCGTCGACGAGGTTGATATTGACCTTGCCGGGTTTTTCGAACGCCTGTTGAATGGCCTTCTTTGTGATCTCGTTGAACATCACCCGGTAGATACGCGCGCCGTTTTTCTTGTCCTGCAGTTCCTCCTGCAAGTGGAAGCAGATGGCTTCTCCCTCGCGATCCGGGTCAGCCGCCAGGTAAATGCTCTCCACTTTCTTGGCTGTTTGCTTCAGCTCGTTGATGAGCTTCTTCTTGCCTTCAATCACCTCGTAGTGGGGGCGGAAGCTTTTGTCCACATCCACCGCAAGGTCCTTTTTGGGCAGATCTTTAATATGACCGAGGGAAGCTTTGACGACGTACTGCTTGCCCAGGTATTTATTTATGGTCTTCGCCTTGGTAGGCGATTCCACGATTACCAGAGCTTTTGCCATATGAAGTTTTTAACGGGCGGTTGGGGGGCGCCACCCATATTGCAGATTACCCAGATGAAGTTACCACACTT
>CAZKQQ010000032.1:18639-43903 GCA_964554945.1 uncultured Solibacteraceae bacterium
TCTGTCAGACGCCCGAAGACGTCACGGTTCCTTAATGATTGACGAATACCCAGATGAAGTTACCACACTTTAACAAACTTCTTTCCGGGCAGTTGCCGGACCAAGCCCAGCATTTCCAGTTCGAAGAGCGCGGCGATGAGTTCCGAAGCAGACGTATCCTGAACGATTTCAAGCAGATTATCCAAATGTACGGCTGAATCCACTTGCAGGGCGTCGAGAGCGCGCCGGGCAGCAGGTCCGATTTCCGGACCGAGGCTATTAACTAATGATGACTGATCGGTACCGGAAGTTGCAACTCCTCCTTCGGCCAGGATCCGCTGCTTGCCTGTGTTAATTAGATGCCGGCGGGATTCAGCGGGAAGCTCGGCGATGACATCGTTCCAGTCCTGGATGAGCTTGGCGCCTTGTTTAATCAACAGGTTAGGCCCCCAGCTCAGCTTCGACGTGATGTTGCCCGGAACGGCAAACACCTCGCGGCCCTGGTCCATTGCCAGCTTGGCCGTAATCGCCGATCCGCTGTACTGCGCGCCCTCGACGACCAGGACGCCAACGCTCATCCCGCTGATGATGCGATTGCGAATCGGAAAATTTTGCGGAAACGCGATTGCGCCCATGGGGAACTCGGAAACGACCAGGCCCTTGGCCGCTATTTCGGCGACGAGTTTGCGATTCTCGGAGGGATAGACTATGTCGACGCCGCAGCCGAGCACGGCGACGGTGTCGCCGCCGGCAGCAAGCGTCCCTTTATGCGCGGCACTGTCGATGCCGCGCGCCATGCCACTGACGATGGCGAGGCCAGCGTGCGCCAGATCGGCCGAAAGTCTCTCGGCGGCGGCCAAGCCGTAAGGCGTGGGGCGGCGCGTGCCGACAACACCAACCGCGATGGATTGCAGCAGTTCGAGCCGGCCGCGCGCGAACAGCAGAACCGGAGGATCAAAGATTTCCCGCAATAGCGAGGGATAGCGGGCGTCGCTTATCGTCACCAGCACCGCGCCTGCCTGCCGCATTTTCTCCTGCTGCCGCGCCGCATCTTCAAATGTGCAGCCGCTGACGATAGACTGCGCCACCGCACCGCTTACTCCTGCGGATTCGAGTTCGGTTCGTGACGCGCTGAAAACCGCCTGCGGCGTCCGAAAGCGTTCCAGCAGTTTTCCCGACGTGCGCGTGCCCAGATTAGGCACCAGCGTCAATGCCAGCCAGTGAAGTTCTTCTTCCTGGCTGAGAACAGAAGTAGCCATGGAGTTTGCGATTCGACTCTAACAGCCGCCACTATTCGGCGCAAGCCGGGCGCCGGCCTCATTCGAGAGCTTTCGAAAGATACCGGCGACAAGATCGCCAGCCCACTGAAGCCTGGGATTCCTCTCGGCAGGGCGGCGTTACACTGGTCAGTAGCGCCACCATGAAGCAGGACGCTTCGTACTTTGACGGCCACGAGCCGATACTCATCTACATTGCGCGGCGATTGAAGGACGCACTTCGCCTGGAATCGATCTTCACTGCGGCGGGTATCGACTATGGCGTCGAGGCCGACGAATACCGCGGCGGCGTGATCTTCTTCCGGACTCGAGTCGGAGCTTTTTTCTATGTACGGCCGGATGCGGTGGCGATCGCCCACGAAATCATGCTGCGGAACGGTTACCAACCGGCGCCTCCGGAGAAAAGCTGAAAAGATACGCGATGCCGCTCCCTTCATAATCACGGTTCTGCGACCGCGTGTTCCGGTTGCGCCTTCGGTTCCGATTCACGATGAACAATGGCGTCGCGCGCGCGCTCAGCGGCACGGCGGACTTGGGGCTCCTTGTCATTGATGGCCCGGTCCAGATATTCAACAAACTCCTCCGCGCCGATCTTACCCATGACCCAAGCGGCAGTCCAGCGAAAAGGCGGCCGCTGGTCTTCAATCATCCGTTTAATGAATTCATTGACGCGCGGCTCGCCCAATTGGTGTAGTCCGATCAGTGCATTCCCCACTACGCGATTATTTTTGTCTTTGAGACTGGCCCATAGGCTGGCGTGTGCCCCAGGAGACTGAACACCCCACATTCCTTCCACGGCACTCGCCCGGACTCTTCCATCATCACTATCGAGCCGTTGAGCCACCCAATTTTGATTCCGCAACCGCCGCCCGACCAGCAAAGTGGCCTTGGCCGCGATACGACGGTTTACGTGGTGAGTCAAATGATTCAGCAATAGGATCAGGCGCGATCCCGGCGAGAGCTGATCCAAAAGATCGAGAGCACGCAACACAGCCTCGGGGCTCAGCTTGGAATCGGCCATGGTGCGTCCGGGTAGTAATCGGGCCAGCCGCACGTCGACGAGTTCTTCCACGGTCATCAAAAAGCGGCCGATATCCCGCAATTGAAGGCGGTTGAAGCGGTCGGCCTGCAGCAATTCGACCCAGAACTCGGAGCAGCCGGAAACGCCGTTGTAGATACGCCGTCGTTCCGCCGGATCGGCGGTGGAGCCGAGCAGGGACAAGGCCGCGGTGAAGAACGAACCCGGTGCGCTGGATGCCAGCCTGCCGAGCGCCTTATCGATGTCGTGCATCTTTTCCCGTGAGTGGAATGCCTTCTCGATCGCGGCTTTCACGATCAGCTCCGGCGTGGTCAGGGCGCGGCCCAGGAAATCCGGCATACATCCCCCGTTTTGGCACAAAACGGTATCCGCCCTTGTGCCTCAACCGACATATCGGTCTAAGTTGTGCTTTCCCTTAGACCCAATCTCGCGCTTGATTGGGTATATTTGGGGTAATTGCCTATGCGCACCTCCCCCCAACAAGAATTGCAGAACGTCCGTGCTATCACCGACGGATTGTTTCATGTGTTACATCCCGATTCCTTTTACGAGCGTCCGATCCCGGAGCGGCACCGGATCGTCTTTTACCTGGGACACCTGGAAGCTTTCGATTGGAATCTTTTGGGCCGGTATGCACTGAGCCTGCCGGCTTTCCATGCAAGCTTTGATCACCTCTTTGCCTTTGGCATCGATCCGGCGGCTGGTGATCTGCCCGATGATCAGCCTTCCGACTGGCCTTCGGTTTCCGAGATCGAGGCATACAATCGGCGCACCCGCGAGAAAATTGATGACGTGCTGGCGGAGGCGCCGCCGCCATTGATCGAAGCCGCGATCGAGCACCGGCTTATGCACGCTGAAACTTTGGCTTACATTTTTCATCAACTTCCCTATGACAGAAAATTGGCTCCAAGGGAGACGGGAGCACCCGGGCGCAGTGCGCCACGAACGAGCATGATGGAGATTCCGGCGGGCGATGCCGAACTGGGGTTGTGTCCGGGCGCGGGCTTCGGATGGGATAACGAATATCAGGCTCATCGCGTGGCAGTCCCGTCATTTGCCATCGGTCGGTATAAAGTTACGAACCGGGAATATCTTGAGTTTGTGCAGGAGGGCGGATCGGCCCCGTTCTTCTGGTCGGAACGGGGCAGCCATTGGTTCTATCGCGGAATGTTCGCGGAGGTGCCACTGCCGCTCGATTGCCCGGTCTATGTCACACAGCGACAGGCGGCAGACTATGCAAGCTGGCGCGGAATGGCACTGCCTAGCGAGGCACAGTTTCACCGCGCGGCAGCCGGCCTTCCGCCTTCATCGAACACAGATTTCCGGTATTGGGATCCGATCCCGGTAACGGCAGATGATGCCCCGGACCGCGACGGCGTTCCCGCGCAAATGACCGGCAACGGGTGGGAATGGACATCCACGATTTTTGGCCCATTCCCCGGCTTCGAGCCATTTCCTTTCTACTCGAATTATTCAGAGCCGTTCTTCGACGGGCAGCATTATGTACTCAAAGGCGGATCGCCGCGAACCGCCGGCCGGCTGCTGCGGCCTTCGTTCCGGAACTGGTTTCGACCGGCTTATCCCTACATTTATGCAACATTCCGGCTGGTTCAATCATGAGGTTCGCCGAAGCACTGGACAATGAATTCGCGCGCGAAGTGCGAGCCGGTCTCACTCGCGGCGGCCAAAAGACGCTGCCCTGCCGCTATCTCTACGATGATGTCGGCTCGGCGCTGTTTGAAGCCATCACGTTCTTACCGGAGTATGGACTGACTCGCGCCGACGCTCGCATCATTCAACGGCATGCAGGCGCATTGATCGATCAGTTGCCGGGCGATTTGATTGTGGCGGAGCTGGGCAGCGGCACCGGAAACAAAACCTACGCCATTCTGGAGCGGTTGCGTGAGCGACAGAATGTGACTTATTATCCGATCGACATATCTCCAGCGGCGTTAGCCCTCTGCCAGCGGAGCCTGAGTCCGCTCGGCACTGTAGTGCCTCTGGCCTCCAGCTACCTGGACGGCTTACGGGCGGTCTCCGAAAAACGCGCCCATGGCCAGAGGCTTCTGGTTCTGTTTCTCGGAAGCACGATCGGGAACTTCGAGCCGGAAGACGCGCTCGAGTTTCTCGCTGCTGTGCGGCTCTCCCTGGCGCCCGGGGACGCGCTGCTGCTCGGCACGGACCTGGTCAAGCCGGATGAGCAGTTACTTTCGGCCTACGACGACGCGGCGGGAGTCACGGCGGCATTCAACCTGAATCTGCTCGGACGCATCAACCGCGAACTCGACGCCGATTTCGATCTCCGCCAGTTCGCCCATGCGGCCCGCTATCGCAAGCAGGAGCAGCGCATTGAAATGCACCTGCATTCGCTAGTAGGCCAGCATGTCCGCATCGGCGCTGCGAACCTGACTGTGGAATTCGCGCAGGATGAAACCATCTGCACGGAGGCCAGCCACAAGTTCCGTTCCGAGCAGATCGCGGGCATGGCGCGCGCCACTGGATATCGTTTAGCGGAGCAGTGGATCGATTGCGAGTGGCCGTTCGCCGAAAATCTGCTACTTGCGATCTGAGGATTTCAGCTTTGCAGATCTGATAAGCTGAGAGCGGAGCACTCTCAATGGCCACCATGGCGCAGATTTGCGAGTTCTTCAACTGCGGGCGGATAGCCTTGGTCGGCGTCTCGCGCAATGCTAAGGATTTTACGCGCGTGCTGTTCCGCGAGTTTCTGGCACGGGGCTACGACGCCGTGCCGGTCCACCCCGGCGTTGATGACATCGAAGGCCACCCTTGCTTCGCGCGCATCCAGGAGATCACACCGCCGGTCGAAGCCGCCCTCCTGCTCACCGCGCCGCAGGTAACCATCGAGGTCGTGCGTGACTGCGCCGCCGCCGGCGTGACGCGAATATGGATGTATCGAGGGATGGGAGCGGGCGCCGTCAGCCGCGAAGCCCTGGCCTACTGCCAGGCGAATGGAATTCAAGTGGTCGCCGGCGAGTGCCCGATGATGTTTTTCCCGGATGCCGGGTTTCCACATCGCTTTCACGGTTTCCTGCGGCGGATTACCGGACGATATCCGCAGTAGGCCGATTTAATCCAAGTCGATATCACGTTTGGGAGGCGTGAGATCGGGGTTTTCCTTAGCGCGCTTGAACAACTCGTCGAACTTTTTTTCGAGCACTTTCCCGTGAGTCTTTTCCGCTTCGAACTGCTTGCGAAACAGTTCCTCGCGCCGGGCGCCTTCACCTTTCAGCTTGGCCACTTCAGCGGCGAGATCTTCAATGGCCGGCGGTTTTTCCGGAATCGTATGGGCGATCACCGCTCGGGTCTCCGGATCGATTTTGAGGATTGCCTGGCAGCAGGGGCATTCCACGTCGAACATACCTTGGGCCATAGCTCTATCCTAATGGCATCGCAGTGCTGTTCACAAACCGATCTTTGAAAAGGAAGGGGACGGCTGTGCTCTTATCGTAATCGGCGGCCAGTTCGATGTCGTGCTCGAAGCCTCTTGCGCTTAATTCGCGGCCAGAACCGCAACTGCGGAGGAATTACCCGGAACCCAGTCGCCGGAAGCCGAGCTTGCGGTCGCAGCATTTGAACGGTTTCCCGATGAACCGGAGCCGGGCATCTCGCAGGGGCCCTGAGAACCACAGGCCCCGGAGAGAGACAACTGGTAAGGAGGATTTGGGGACAGCTAGAGGATTTCGGTGCAAAGTGTCAGGCAGGGGAAAAGCGAGGAGGTCAATCGTCTCTCCGCGGGGCCGTGAAACTGAATCACGGCCTAGTAACCTGCAATTGCTTCACCAAACATCAAAACCTCTAGAATGAATACCCTAGTGACTCGCAACGAGGGTGGAGATGCAAAATTGGCATTGGCAGCCAACCTTTTGTCCCAGAACGACCTAATGCGGTGGTTGGGCCGGAGGAAGCACGTCAGGAATCCGATCCGGGGGCCGGGAAATGCTGCCACGAAACGCCTCGTCGATGGAAATGTTGTTATTGTTTAACGTCTGCCCAGTAGCACGGTCCATCTCCACTTTGGCCTTAGCATAGGCGCCTTCCGCGACGACCAGGTTGGACTCGGCGGTGACCAGGTCGCGCTGAGTGAGGATCACGTTATACGAGGTGGATGCGCCGAGCGCGAGTTTCTTCTGCTCGGCATCCACGGTCTGTTCCTGCAACGTGCGCTGTTTGAGGGCCGACTGATATTGCGCCTGAGCCTGCTGCAAACCGATCAAAGCGTTCTGCACCTCAACGCGCACTTGGTTTTGCATCCGCTGTATTCCGATCTCCTGTTGGCGCAGATTAAGTTGGCTGTTGATCATGTCCGCCTGCGCAGCCCGATTGTGCAGGGGAATATTGAGATTGAAGCCGGCGGAATAGGTCGGGAAGTTGCGGGCGAAAAGCTGGGTCAGGACGTTGCCATACCCGCCGACAAAGAAGGAGTTGGGCGGGGCGCAGGTGACGCTGCCGGGGTTGAAGTTTGGAAGCGCAGGATTGGTGCAGGTTTCCGGCAAGGTGACGGGCGTTCCGGCGAGCCCATTGTTCGCG
The DNA here is from genome assembly GCA_964554945.1 of uncultured Solibacteraceae bacterium. Classification (GTDB taxonomy): domain Bacteria; phylum Acidobacteriota; class Terriglobia; order Bryobacterales; family Bryobacteraceae; genus PSRJ01. Next base: position 25,483 of record CAZKQQ010000032.1, read on the forward strand.
AGGTTGGCTACCACGTCGAGGGTGGGGAGCAACTCATTTTTAGCTCCCCTGATACTGATCTCCTGGTTCTGAATCAGGATGCGAAATTGGGAGAGCTCCGGACGAGCGGACAGCGCCATTGCCGCAGCATCCTGAATGGGCGTGATCGGCTCGACCGCCGGCACGACGATCCGATCGATGGGAATAATATGAGCGTTCGCTAGTTCCGGACTGATGACGCCTCTACGGCTCAACGCATTCTTGAGTATGGTTTCCTGCTGCAGGAGCTGGGTCTGGGCCACCGTTAAAGCCTGCTGGCCGGCGGCAATCTCAGCTTCGGCCCGGGTCACCTCGATGGGCGCCAGCGTGCCGACTTCTACTTGCTTCTTATTATCTTCGTAGAGGTGTTGCGAAGCTGCTAGCGCGTCCTGCTGCACCTTGACGTTTTCCTGATAGCTCACCAGGTCCCAATAAAGGTTCTTGACGGCCGATACTGTGACAATGACCTGCGCCTTGAAGGTTAGATCGGTCAGCTCGCGGTTGTTCTTGGCGATCCGGATCTGCCGGGTATTCACGCCACGGCCAAATCCCTGCAGCAGATGTTGAGTAAAGTTCAATGACAGACTCGAGTTCGTTGCCGGGTTAAACTGCGCGCGCGCGCTGTTGGTAATAGTGGAGGTATTGTTCAAGCCCAGACCCAACTGCGTTCCCGTAGTCCAGTATTTCTGAACACTGACGTTCGAAAGGTCCTGATGCTGGATGAGCGCCGACGTGCCAGTCACGAAACTGCTTGCCTGCGGCGCGGTTTGATGGCCCCAATTAGCCCCGCCTAAGATTGCAGGATCAAGACTGGGGATGAGCGGGCCAATCTGCGTCGCGCCCGTGACCAGCAGTCCTTGCAGCCCGGCGGAAGGGGGAGCGCCGGTGACGCTGCCGGGGCCGGGAGTCACAGCCACGGAAGGAGCGGGGGCGAAGCCGCCCGCCTGCGTGCGCAATAAATTGGCATCGGCGATCTGCGCTCCATAGCGCTGCATTTCGATGTCGAGGTTGTTCTCCAAAGCCAGCGCAATCGCATCCTGCAACGATAGATAAATGCTACCCGCTCGCGTGAGAGCGTCCAGCCGGTTGGAGTTATTCAAATTAGCCGGCGGTACGATCCTGGGGCGGTAGGGCGCGATGAGGCGCGAGAATCGGCTGGTACTGTCAGGCTGGGAAGGCGGCACGATCGCATTCGACTGATTGGATGCGTCAGAAGCAGCCAGACGGCTCACGGGCATCAGTGCCAGCACGGCAAACAGCGCCGCTAGATAAGGTTTGAATCGGAACACGCCAAATTCCTCCGGTCGAATCAGGTTGAGCTAATCCGTTTAACTCGATGGTATAGTAGGCGTTTGTGACGCCGCAAGCCGACTCCGTTCTGGAACTATTTGGGTCCCGCGGAGCCTACCTTAAAGGACCTTTTCGCGGTGCCAGCGGGTTACAGGGCTCCCGCCCAATTTGATGCGCCGCATCAAAGCCACTATCGCCTACGACGGGGGAGATTTTCACGGCTGGCAGGTGCAGCCGGACCTGCCCACCATTCAGGGCGTTCTCGAGCAAATCGTATCCGGGATCGAAGGCAAACCCGTGCACGTGGCGGGTTCGGGCCGCACGGATGCGGGAGTTCACGCGCTGGGACAAGTGGCGGCCTTCAGCCTCGCCAATCCGATCCCTTTGCCAAACCTGCGGCGCGCAATCAATCGTCTGCTGCCGCCCGCGATCCGTATCCTTGCTGTTGAAGAGGTCCATTCGGACTTTCACCCACGCTTCGACGCGCGCGCAAAGACTTATGAATACCGCATCGCCCGGAAGGAAGTCTGTAGCCCTTTCGAGTGGCGCTACGTACATCATTATCCATATCCGCTGGATGAAAACCGAATGAAAAACCTGGCCCTGGTCTTTGAAGGCGTACACGACTACACGGCGTTCGCGGCGGCGGACGACAGCGATGAAGAGGGCAAATCGAAAATTCGGACCATTCATAGTTCGGTCCTGGAAAGGGAAGCCGGCCGTCTGATCTACCGCGTGCGGGGAAGCGGCTTCCTGAAACATATGGTTCGCAATCTGGTGGGCACGCTGATTGAGGCCGGGAAAGGCAATATCGCGGACCTGAATGCCGTTCCGGAGAAGTCCGGGCCCACGGCTCCCGCCAAAGGGCTGTTTCTGATCGGAGTGGAATATGGAGAAGAACGATAAATTGGGATTCTCCACCGTTGGGGAACGTGTCCGCGACATTGACGTCATCCGGCTGGTGGATGAGGCGCGAGCAATGGAGGTTTACATGGCGCCCTGCATTGGCAATATGGCGTACTCATTCATCGTGGGCGGGAAGAACATTCTTTGGTTTCCCTTCTCCGACCCCCAAGCTCTGCAGGCGCAACCGGCATTCTGCGGAATTCCGTTTCTCGCGCCTTGGGCGAACCGGATTGATGGCGATACGTATTGGGTGAACGGGAAGAAATTTTTGCTGAATCCGTCGCTCGGAAATCTACGGCGCGACCCTCATCAGAAGCCTATTCACGGACTGCTCAATTTCTCGGCCGCCTGGACGCTAATAGCGGCGGGGGCCGACGAGCGTTCCGCCTTTGCCACAAGCCGGCTGGACTTTGCGAAATATCCGGAAATGATGGCGCAATTTCCGTTCGCGCACAGCATCACGATGACATACCGCCTCGAAGACGGTTCGCTGGCCATAGAGACGAGCCTTGAGAATCGCGCCGCCGAACCAATGCCGGTAGCCCTGGGATTCCATCCTTACTTTCAGCTCCATGATGCACCACGTGACGAGTGGACCGTGCACCTGGCGGCGAGCGATCATCTGCTGCTCGATGAATATCTGATTCCCACGGGCGCACGCGAGCCAGCCGGCTTCGCGGATCCGCATCCGCTGCGCGAGCGCCAATTGGACGATGTCTTCACCACGCTGGTTCGCGACGAAGACGGAATGGCGCGGTTTTGGGTGCAAGGCAAACGGGAGAGGATCACGGTGGAGTACGGACCAAAGTATAGCGTGGCGGTGGTCTATGCTCCCGAGGGAAAGGACTTCATTTGTTTCGAGCCGATGGCGGCGATCACGAATGCGTTCAACCTGGCGCACGCTGGAAAATATGGGCCGTTGCAAGCGATACCTCCGGGCGCGGAATGGCGCGAGGTGTTCCGGATCAAACCCACCGGCTTTTGATCTCGGTTGTCCGGCCACCACGGGAACGCACTTAGGCCAGCGTCGGTACATCAGGAGGGCGTAACGGGGCTTTATTCTAAGCTCGTCGCCTGTTTGAACCGTCAGAAGCTCTTTAGAGCGGCGTTCTCATCCTCAAAGGTGGGTACGACCGAATCGATTCGAGTGATGGAGAGCACCTTCTTCACCTGAGTGGTCGGATTGACCAGCTTCAGAATTCCGGCGTTCCTCACAGCGTGCGTATAACATCGCATCAGCATTCCGAGACCCGCGCTGTCAATACGGCTCACCTTGCTCAAATCGATCAACACCTTGGTTTCACCCGGACTCTGGACCATTTGCAGCAAAGTATTGAGATCCAAGGACGATCCAGTCAACTCGGCGGGGGCCGCGAACCGCACGACGGTAACATCCTCGGTCTGGGTGCGCTCGATCGCCGTAGCGCGCAAGCCATAAATCAGCAGTTCTGTCGCCCGAAGCTCCTCGAAGCAATCCTGGCAACCCAGGTAGTGATCCTCGAAACGGGCGGTGGCTTCCGGTTCGAGCTTCCGCGCCAAGTACTTGGCGATCAACTCTTCCCGGAAAACCGGATCGGCGTGCAGATTGGAGTGCATGTCTCTGTTATCTAGTGTCTGGAAGCAGCCTTCGATTTCACGTCCTCGGAATAAATTTGACGGAATCTTTCTTTCGCCCGGCAAAGCACTACCCGAAAATTACCGTGCGTCAGCCCGGTCAGTTCCAGGATCTCCTCTAGCGGCCGCTCCTCGAGATAAAACGCACGGAGGACCTGCTGGTCCCGTGGGGAGAGCTGCCGGATGCCGTTGGCGACAGCCTCCCGAAGTTCAAACACCTCGGTAGGGGGCAAACGTTTCGGGGGCGGCTCGGGCGGCACTTCCGGCATCGGCAAGTCGCGAAAGAGCCGCCTTCGGTACTCGGAGATCACGTTCCGGCAGATCCCGTTAAGAAAGGCGCCGGCCGCCTCGGGCGTACGGATCCGGTCGGCCTGAAATGCGTCCAGAAAACGTTTCAGGCTCTCCTGCGTGAGGTCGTCGATATCGGGACAGCCAAACCCGAGCTCGAATCTCACCTTGTACCGTAACTTCGTCCCAAGCTTCTCAATCTCCAGATCAGGAAGGTTCATTTGGCGGCCAAGGCCCAAGCAGGGAGTGTATCACGAACTTTTTTGCGCATGCGCGCCTTGCGTCGGGCGGGTCGTTCTGTAATACTTGGATTCCTTTTTCCCATGGAGATTGCCGCCACTAAACTAGAAAACGCTGTTGTTCTTAAGGTCAGCGGCCGGATGGATGCGGCGAACGCGCCGGAGTTTCAGCGGGAGTGCGAGCTCTGGATCGCGCGCGGCGCGACCCATATCCTCACAGACCTTTCGGACCTCCAGTACGTGAGCAGCATGGGCCTCAGTTGCTTCCTGTCGGTCGCCAAGGCCTTGCAGGCAAAGTCCGGTTCCGTCATCCTGTGCCGGTTGCAAGGGCTGCCGAGACAGGTGTTTGAGATGACCCGGCTGATTGGTTTATTCCCTGTGTATGACACTATGGATGCAGCTTTAGCCAGTCTCGCCTGAAGTCCGAATATGGTCCGGCTTACTCGAAAAGCAAATCGGCCGCGCAGGAAAGTTTGCACTGGCGCCCCTCCCCGGGTCCAGCCATAGGGACCTCTGGGAACTCCTTCGGCTCAGCGAGGGTCCGCCGGAGTAAAAAGGCGGCTCCTTCCTTCCGCAGCACTGCGATATACTCGATTTCCAACGGGAGGCTCTCGTGAATTCAGTGCAGAAGACCTTGTGTGCGATTGTGATTGCCGGGGCCGGAATGGCTTGGGCAAAGGTGCCGCCTGACATCGCCAAACAGCTGGTATCGATCGGCCGCGGCGTCTGTGTCCCGGAAACCGCGCAACTTTACAGGCCTTTGCATCCGAATCCGCCGTACTCAGGCGTCACGATCGCCCGCGATGTCTCGTTCGGACCTGATCCGAAAAATGTCCTGGACGTGTTCGCTGCGGAAAAGGGCGCCGGCTCCCGTCCGGTACTGATCTATGTTTCCGGAGGTGCCGGTAACAAACAGCAGGGTGGGCCTAACGGCGACGTCTTCTACGACAACGTCATGCTATGGGCGGTCAAAAACGGGATGGTCGGAGTGAACATGCAGCGGCGGCCCGGCGAGGCGTGGGACGACCCAGCCAAAGACGTCAGCCTGGCAGTGCAATGGGTCAATCAAAATATTAAGAAGTACAAAGGGAACCCCGGTCGCGTGTTCATCTGGTGCCAGTCCGCTGGAAATGTTCCGGTCAGCACCTACATCGCACACCCGGAGTTTTATGGGCCGGAGGGCGTCGGAGTTAAAGGAGTGGTTTTTATGTCACCCCCGGCGTTTGATATTCTGCCGGCCACTCCGCCTCCCGTCAAAGGGGGATTCGCTCCATGCGGACAACCGAATGGTGGGACTCCGGCCGCAGCGCCGGCAGGACGTGGGCCGGGCGGACCAGGCGGCCCGGGCCGCGGCGCCGGCAGGGGCGGGCGTGGGCCGCAACCTGACGCCGCTACGCAATTGGCTCGATCCAATCTACCCGGGCTCACAAAATCAAAACTGCCTTTCATGATCTCCGTAGCGGAGCTCGATCCGGCGAATATCATCGGTTTTGCCGAGACCCTGCGTGACGAACTCTGCAAAGCAGGTCGTTGCCCCGAATATGTGACGTTCAAGGACCATAGCCACATCTCCGAAGTCATGTCGCCCGACACTGCCGATACCAGCGTCACAGGCCCCATCCTCAAGTGGATGAAGAGTGTGAAGTGAGCGCCCGTCTTACGCGCCCACAATCTGAACGCTGATGCCTTCCGGGTCTTTGATATGAAAGCCAGCGTCGAGGTTTTCTTCCGGGTTCGCGCCGAGGGCTTTTAGCTCACGCGTTACCGATTCCCGGTTGAACTTCTCGACTCCGATTGCAAAGTGGTCCACCAAACCAGTGGGACTCTTGTGATGCAGGGAAACCAGTACCTTCCCTGCCCCCAGCCGCACAATTTCATTGGGCTTATCCTCGCTCAGAATCGTCAGGCCGAACATCTTCTGATAGAACGCGATCGACCGGGGCAAATCGCTGACCTGAATGCTCACGTGGTCGATTTTCGCCCCTTTGATCGGGGCCTCTTGGGCTTGAGCGGCGGTCGTGCCGCCCGCCGCAGCCAATACCGCAATCCCCTGCACCAAATCCCGGCGCGACAGCGCCCCTTTTTCAAACCGGTCCAACAAACTTGAGATCATCGCTTCCATAAATCCTCCTGAACACACCTGAACGATTTTACGCCCCAACCCGTGCTCCTCAGAACTTATACCCAAAGCCGATCGAGACCACCGGATAGTATTGGAAGAAATTCACGCTGTTGTTGATCTTGGTCTGCTCGGCTTGCACATTGGCTTGGATCGCGGGCGTCGTGGCAACGTCCTGGCAAATGGTTCCCTGCGAGTTGCATGCGCTGCCATGCAGATTGAGCGCGGCTTTGGGCGTTCCCTGAAAAACGACGCCGGCTTCGAAATTCACCGTGAAGTGCCGTGTATTGCGAGGCAGCAGATTGCCCACGCCAAGCAGAATCATGGGCGAGACTCTTCTGGTGTCGAGCACGCCCGAGCCAGCTACCGGGTTCGTGGGAGAACTAAGATAGGTGGCGCCGCCCAGCGAGAACAAACTCCCGCCCCGAACCAACGCGTCGCCAGTCGCGCGATTGCCGTCGTAGGCCAGCAGACCCGGGCTGATATGAAACCCGCCGAACAGGTATTGATCGTACAGTATCTCGAAGGAGCGCAGACTCAACTCGCCGCTGTATTTGATGCCGTCCTTGGAAAAATCCGTTCCATAGTTGAATGCATTGAAACCGACACGGACGTTGGATCGCCCGGATATGGCCGTAGCCGCGTCAACCCCCACGCCTAACGTCGAGGCCTTGACCTCCACGCCGAATCTGGGAAGCCCCTGGGCCGCACCTGGAAGCGGAATGAGAGCCGAAACCACCGCAATCGCGAATAGCCATTTTCTATGCACAATTCATTGTAGTTCCTGCTTAATTCTGGTTAACGTTGCGGGCTCCCGGCGCATCTGCGACACTGCCTTACATGACCCGGTGGCTCTCGGTATTCTTGCTCTGCCCGCCGTTGTTGTGCCCGCAGAGCATCAGCCTGCCGCCTAAGGAAGTGCTTTCCTATAATATCGAGTGGCGTCTGGTCACTGCCGGTAAAGCCCAGATGGAACTGACGTCGACGCCCCCACCGCATGCCGGATATCAGGTGAATGCGCACGTCGAGTCGGTTGGTCTGGTATCCAAACTTTTTAAAGTCGAAGATGACTACCGGGTAACCCTCGGTCCGGCGTTGTGCGCCCAGTCCTCCCAATTGACATCCCACGAGGGGAGCCGCCGCCGGGACACCAAGATTACCTTCGATGGGGAGACGCGCAAGGCCACCTATATCGAGCGCGATCTCGCCAAAAACGCCGTGCTCAGCTCTAGGGAAATCGATATTCCTGAATGCGTTCACGATGTTGTCGGCGGCATTTATTTCCTGCGCACGCTGAATCTCGAGCCCGGACAGAGCATCGAAGTTCCGGTCAGCGATGGCAAGAAAAGCGTGATGGCCAAAGTGGAGGCGCAGCAAAAAGAAGACATTAAGACGCCGGGAGGAACGTACAAGACAACTCGCTATGAGATCTACCTCTTCGACAACGTACTCTACCGGCGCTCCGCGCACCTGAACGTCTGGCTATCCGACGACCGACGCCGGCTACCGGTTCAGATTCGCGTCCGGCTGCAGTTCACTATCGGAACCATCACCCTGCAATTGGCCAGTACTGAGTAAGTCCTACGAGTGGCGAAACTTCAATACCGGATTCGCGCATCGCCGCTACAAGCCTACACGGTACGATTTGGTGAAGCCGTTGCGCGCGTTCGTGACCGTAAAAGAGCCGTCCTGTTGTGCCGAAACCTTGATCCAGTAAGAGGTGCCGTTGTGCACGGGAGCGGGCGGCGCGCCAGGGCCGGGCGGCGGAGGGGTAATCGGCGCAATCGGTAAAGCAGTCTGCGGCTCATCAATGGTATTGGCAATGAACATTCCCGGCACGCTGTATTCCTGCCCGCTGAGCACCGAAAAATGAAGCTCCCATAGGTCCTCGAGTCCAGGCGCGCTATGAACGATTTTCATTACCTCCGGTTCGCCGCCTTTGCGCGTGCCGTCGTTCATGATGGCGACCCTGGGGTGAAGAGCGTGCACCAGCACTTCCGAATTCGAACTCGCCTGGCCATGGTGCAGTCCGAGCAGCACGTCCACAGGACCGATCCGATCGGCTGGGCACATCAGTTCGAATTCCTTGTTCTTGGTGAGATCACCCAAATGAACCGTTCGGAATTTTCCGAACGTCACATGGATGCCGACTGATTGCGGGTCCTCTGCGTTATTCTCTCCGGGTTTGAAATCAGCGCAGTACGGATTCGGCTTACCCGCGCCGGGTAAAGGCGTCTTGATAGTCTGGCCTGCCGAGGTCACCACGCGCACATCCAGCCCCGCCAGCGCGATCTTATCCGCTGGTTTGACCACAGTATGCTTCGCCTTCGCATAGAGCTTCGGATAGGTCTGCTGCAGAAAAGTGTCGGCCAACTCACCCGGCTGGACGTTTGGCCCATGATCGATGAACTCGCGAATGGGAACCTGCCCCGCAAGGTCAGCCATCCCGCCGAAATGATCGCCATGCCAGTGAGTCGTAATCAAGTGATCGATTTGCTGTAGTCCAGCGGCCTTAACCGCTTCCATGATGCGTCCGGCATCACGCGCCGCGGCGGCGCCCGCGTTTCCGGTATCAATGAGCAGCGATTCGCGTGCCGGAGTCACGAATAGGGTGGAGTTGCCGCCCTCGACGTCAATGACATAAATATCCAGCGACTTGGAAGCGCTCGTCTGGGCCGTGGAAAGACTCGTTACGAGCAGGGCTATGATAAGTCCCGTCGTGAAAACCAGCGGTCGGCGCATCGCATCCTCCAGGAGACTTTCGCCGGGAACGGCGAGCGCCGACCACTATATCATGCGCCCTGAGTAGCGCGGCCACGCGCCCGAGGCTTGCCGGCCGGCGCCGAGCGTACCCAGTGATGCCGGGGCGTATTGCGGCGTTCCCGCCGGCTACCCAACCGCGGCCGCATTTCAAAGCGAAACGGCGTCTTCTCCGCGGTCACCTGGTGCCACCCGGTTCCCGCCGTCACGTCGAAAACGCCGATGTATCCCCCGGCCAGTAGTTGAAGCGGCTGCTGAATCTGTTTTTGGAAATCGAATTGAGTGCTCCCGGGCTGCCGGAACGTCTCAAACCAGGCTGGGAATACGAAATCCGATACCGTGATGCCGTTGATGTCATAGCCGAACTGATCGGCTTCACAGGCATCGCAGGCTTCATACGCGTACAAAGTACCGCTTCTGTTGTCGGGCTGGACAAAAACCGTCAGGTCAATGTCCGGATCTCCAAGCATCTCCAACAGTTCATGGCTCGCGGTCACGGTCCATTGGTACCCGTACTGAATGTCGCTGCCCGCGAAGACTTTTCCAAGCGGGAGGCCGTCGGGCGTCAGATCATGATACCCGAGTGCTCCCGCCTGATCGGAATTATCCAGTATGGTCAGCCACCAGGTGCCAGCCGCCGGAGTGTCCCCTGTCGGAACGAAGGTCAGGTCTGCGTCAACTCCCCATGCTGGGGCGAAGTCGCGTTTCACTTGTGTTTGCAGGGCCGCTACCGCCATCTTCGCGTCGGCATCGGAGACCGCAGTGCTCTCATTGATGACACTGATTTGGATATTCGCCATTTCTCACTCTCCTCTGTCATATAGCGAAATAGGCCGCCGGTATCCGCCAGCAATGCTCCCGCCCGATTTACCACTGCCCCAAATTCGCCTGCGGACAGGCTGCCCGAATGCGAGTAATTGATCCGTAAAACGCCCCGGAATCTCACTGGCATCCATTGGCTTTCTAAAAGCTCAATGAGTATGGCGCCGGGGGATGCGGCACGCAACCGGGTGTTTGCCCGCGTTGTCGCCGTAGAGCAGAGGCTGCCGGACAGTCTCATGTAACCGGTCTGCCGCTCACAGCCGTGCCGGCCGCTGTGAGCAGCTTGGTGTAAATGGTTACGCCATCCGGCCGGTGCACGAACTCCCGCATTTGACCTTCATCGAACACCAGGCTCATGTAGCCCTGGGGTCCATAGCCCGCGGGGGCCGCTGATACATATGGATTCGGACCATCCAGGATAGCTCCGCCCGGCACGTCTCCGTCATTGCCAAGTTTTTTCCACTCGAGATTCTCGGCCGGCTGGCCCAGGTGATCGCGGTAATAAGGAAATCCGCCATGACCTACGCAACGCCCGAAGACGCCCCATTTCTTGTGCTGGTCGTACAGGACGCAGCGGTGCTCATGGCCCCAGTACCAGGCGAAAATGCGGTGCCCATTCAAATAATCCCGCAGTTTGTCAATTAGCTTGGGCCCTTGCTGATCGAGCAGCGAATACGGTTGGTGATGGGAAAACAGAACTACCTTGCGATCTCCGGCCTGCGCCATAATTCTCTTGAACCACGCCACTTCTTCGTTCGGCATGTCGTGATCCACATAGGCCGTATCCAGTCCGACCAACGTCCAATCCTGGTTCTGCACGTAAAAATGCGATGCGCGCTGCCCGAATCTGCCGCCGGTCACAGCCTGGTAATACGCCGTTCCGCCACTGTACATTTCGTGATTGCCGTTTAGCGAACGATTCAACGCGTTGTTTCGGTACGGGAAGCCGCTGACCAGTTGCTTGTCCACCTCATTCGGCTGCCCTGAGTAATAAGTGTCTCCCAGGTGCAACACCAGATCGAAAGGGCCGTCATCCTGCAGGATGCTGTTGGCGATAAAGGGGGCGCCATAGGCGCCCGTACCCCAGTCGCCAAATACGGCAATTCGCAGATGCCGGCTGGTATTGAGCAGCGGGTCGGGATCGTCGGGCGCCGTCTTCCAGGAGAACTTGTTCTGCCCATCGAAGAGCCCGATGAATCCGGTTTTGATCCACTCGAGCAAATCGTCGTCGCTGAACTTCACCACCGGGACATCGTCATTGGCGTCGACCTGCCCGGATTCCGCCGCCTTTTGCGCGACGAAACTCTGTAGCACCGATGCCATGGCATGACGCGGTGTGTCCATGACCTGGTGGGGAGCGGCGGCCTTTTGCATTTCGCCGGCGACTTCCTCGAAAGTATTCACCAACTGCGCCCGGCGGAGTGGATCGTCAGTGACGCGGTTGGCCTGATTCCGGATTTCTTCGGCGATTGCCTGTTGTTTCGCAACCACCGACTGAGCGATCTGTTGCGAAGAAACGATCGGTAGCGCGTTATCGTTCGGCATTGCAGGATTATACATGGAGCATCAGTGAGTAAAGAAGGGTCGGTTGCGGCGGAGTGGCGCCGTACCAGCGTCCATTTGATGTACCCGAGACGGGGAGCTGCCAGTAACATCGCCTCCAGCCGAACGCCCATACACCTTGTCGGTTTCTGTGATAATACATTGGGACATGATCCGGCCGAAATCATTGATTTAATGACAAATTGATGCCCATCAAGCGTTTCTTTTATGTGAGTGCCTTGGTCGTTCCGATTGCCTGTCTGGCGTTTCTGCAACCGGCGATCTTGGGGCAGACCGCTGCCGGAAGTGTGCCTGCCGCAATTGGACCGGAGTCATATCGCGCACTATTGACCACCTACTGCACCACGTGCCACAACACGCGCTTGAAGACTGGTGGCCTTGCGTTGGACCGCCTGGACTTCCAGGCCGTACCGGATGACGCGCAGATCTGGGAGAAGGCCCTGCGCAAACTGCGCGGGCATTTAATGCCGCCTCCGGGCGCTCCCCAGCCGCCCCAGCGGGATGTGGACTCGTTCATCGCCTGGATGGAGAACTCGCTCGACTCCCAAACCAAAGGTCCGAAGGCGGGCTATGTTCCGATCCAGCGTTTGAACCGAACCGAGTACGCGGCCTCGGTGAGAGCTTTGGTGGGTGTGGACGTCAATGCGAAAGACGTTTTGCCGCAGGACGTCGAGGTGGACGGATTTGATAACATTGCGGCCGCTCTGAGCGTCTCCCCGGCGTTCTTGGACCAGTACCTCAGTGCGGCCCGGCACGTTGCGAGACTCGCGGTCGGCGATCCCAATCCTCGAGTTTCGAGTGTGAAATACTCCAGCGCGGCCAACCAGGAGAGCGATGAGCCATTGCCTCTCGGCACGCGCGGCGGCATCCGGTTCAGGCACAATTTCCCTGCCGACGGCGAGTATCGCATCAACATCCTCGACCTTTCCGTAGGCCTGTACACCGGCACCGCGGAGAATGAAAGCACGCTGATCATCATGATCGACGGCAAGATTGTCTTCCGCAAGCCGGTCGGCGGGCCGGCCGATCTGGCGCTCGCGGATCGCAAGGGGCCCGAAGGGCGCGCCGCGATCATGAATCGCTTCTCGAAAATTCCCGTGCTGGTGCAAGCCGGCGTGCGTGATGTCGTCGTAACCTTTATTGATCGCTCTCATGTGGAGTCGGACGAGAATGTCGCGGCCGGTTTCGGCGGCATCGGCGTGCTCGGCTTTGGCACCGGTAACGGCCGCATGGCTCGATTAGCCGACGGTGTCGAAATCGTCGGACCATATAACCCGAACGGTGTTTCGAAAACCGACAGCCGTGCTCTGATTTTCGTCTGCGATCCGAAGAAAACGGGCGAACCTGCTTGTGCGAAGCAGATAACCCAAAACCTGGCGCGCCGCGCGTTCCGCCGGCCGGTCACCGCGGAAGATGTATCGCGCCTCATGTCCTTCTATGGTGCCGGGCGTGACGCCGGGGGGAGCTTCGATCAGGGAATCGAACAGGTGGTGGCGGCAGTGCTGGCCAGCCCAGACTTTCTGTATCGCGCGATTCGCGGGCCTAAGGGCGCAGCTCCCGGCGTATCCTCAAACATCGAGTTTGCTCTGACCGATCTGGAACTGGCCTCCCGTCTTTCCTTCTTCCTGTGGAATACCGGTCCGGACGACGAGTTGCTGAAGCTCGCCGCGGCCGGCGGACTCACCAAACCCGGGATTGTGGAAAAGCAGGTGAGGCGCATGCTGGCGGACCCCAAAGCCTCCAGCCTGGTCACCAGTTTCGCCATGAAATGGCTGAATCTGGACACTCTCGATTCCGTAAAGCCCGACCCCATGTTGTTCCCCGGATTCAACGAGCCGCTACGGCATGATTTTTCCAAAGAAGCGGAAGCGTTCATCAGCAGCATCGTTTTGGAGGACCGCAGCGTACTGGATCTTCTTACCGCCGACCACACTTTCTTGAATGAACGTCTGGCCCGGCACTACGGGATTCCCGGAGTCTTCGGCACGCAGTTCCGCGAAGTCACGCTGGCCGGAAAAGAGCGGGCGGGCCTGCTGGGCAAGGCCGCGGTCCTGATGCGGAGTTCGTATGGCGATCGCACGTCTCCGGTATTGCGCGGGGCATGGGTGCTCGACAAACTGATTGGCACTCCGCCGGCGCCTCCCCCGCCAAACACCGCTACTGACCTTTCTCAAAAGGCGGGCGAGCCTCCTAAGACGGTCCGCGCGCGGCTCGAGCAACATCGCGACCAGGCGAGCTGCAAACAGTGTCACGGCGTAATCGATCCGACCGGTTTGGCTCTGGAGAATTTCGATGCGATCGGGCAGTGGCGGACTATCGATCGTCAAGCGAACGCCCCGATTGACGCCAGCACGGTCCTTCCGAATGGCGTTCCGATTAATGGTCCTGTGGAACTCAGGGGGCAGCTGGCCGGTCGCCCTGCAACGTTCGCGCAGGCGGTGACCGAGAAACTGATGATGTACGCCCTCAACCGGCAGCTGGAATACTTCGATATGCCTCAAGTTCGGGCAATTGTTCGCGGAGCTGCGAAAGACAATTACAAGTTTGCCTCCCTCGTTTTAGGGATCGCGAATTCCGATGCCTTTCGTAAGCAGGGCCTGGCAGTCGTTCCGAAACAAACCGAAGTGAAGACCGTGGCGGCCAACCGTAAGCGAGCCGTCTTGGTGCATCGCGAAGTAACTAACTGAGGGTGGACCTCTAGGAGATAACATGTTCATCAGCAAGAAGCACATTGCCCGTAGAACGGTTCTGAAAGCGGCCGGAGTGAAGCTGGCCCTGCCGTTTCTGGATGCCATGGTGCCCGCCGCCACAGCTCTCGCGCAAACGGCCGCGGCACCCAAGATGCGGGCGGGCTTCTTCTACATTCCCCACGGCGCGATCATGTACAACACGTCGCATGGCCCTTCGATGGATCGCTGGACGCCGAGCGGTTCCGGCGCCGATTTCAAGCTCAGCCCGATTCTCGCTTCGCTCGCGCCGTACCAGAAGTACGTTACGTCCTTCGGAAACCTGGAAAACGCCGCCAGCGCGGGATCGGTCCACACGTTCAATCCCGCAACGTGGCTCAGCGCCACTCGTCCCGATACCGGCGGTCCGCGGGCGCACATGGCCATCACGCTCGATCAGGTGATCGCGAAGGTAATCAGCCAGGACACGCCGCTGCCTTCGCTCGAGCTGTCCTCGGAAACTACTGTGCAGGTGGCGGCGGGCGGTGGGGGCAATTACACAACCCTCTCTTTTCGCGATGCCGAATCGCCTCTGCCCATGGAGTCCAATCCGCGGAAAATCTTCCTGCAGCTCTTCGGTGAAGGCGATACGCCGCAACAACGTGCATCGATCAACCACCAGACCAACAGCCTGCTCGATCTGATCCTAGACCGCACAAAAAAACTCGAGGGCGACCTGGGCGGGGGCGACCGCGCCATTCTTGACGGCTACCTGGAAAGCGTTCGCGAAATTGAGCGGCGAACCCAGATGGCCTCCGCAAAAAGTCTTTCGAGCATCGATATTCCCGATGCGCCGGCTGGAGAACTGGACAAGTTCGATGAGCAGGTGAAGCTGATGTTTGACCTGCTCGCGCTTGCGTTTCAGGCCGATCTGACCCGCGTGGCTTCCTACATCATGGTGGCGGAAGGCACAAACCGCACCTATAACCACATCGGCGTTCCGGATTCTTTTCACCCCGTCTCGCACCACGCGAATGATTTGGAAAGGATCAACAAGCTGGTCAAAATTCAGACCTGGCACGTGCAGAAGTTCTCGGAATTCGTTAAGAAGATGGCTGAGACTCCGGACGGGCAAGGCAGTTTGCTCGACCATTCGATATTCATGTACGGGTCGAATATGAGCAATAGCGACCTGCACAACAATTATCCGGAGCCGAACATTGTTGTAGGCGGTGGAGCCGGCAAGATGAAGCTCCGCGGACAGCACTTGGTGCTCCCGGAACGCACACCGATCGCAAATCTCCACCTGACGCTGCTGCAGAAAGTGGGATTGGAACGCGATAAGTTCGGCGACAGCACCGGCACGATTGCGGGCGTCTAGAGATGACAGGCAAAGTGGATCGCAGGGAACTGTTGAAGGGCGCCTTGGCGGGGGCGTTCACGATGTGGGCGCCTTCACGGATGAGAGCGCAGCAGACGGCGGGCGGCGTTCGCCGCCTGACCGAAAAGCTGGCCGTGGTGGACGGAGGCGGCAGCAACGTGCTGGCTTTCGCTGCCGGTGACGAGCTTTTCCTGGTGGATAGTGGCGCTCCAAAATCCGGCGAGCAGGTGATGGCCGCACTCAAAAATGTGGCGGACGCCGCGAGGGTGCGGACGCTTTTCAACACCCACTATCACGCCGATCAGACGGGCAACAACGAATTGTTCGCGGCGTCGGGAGCGAAAATCATCGCGCATGAGCGCACGCGCCAGTGGATGTCATCCGACTACTGGGCTCCGGGCCAAGATCGTTACGAGAAGGCCCGTCCCAAGTTGGCCCGACCCACCGAGACGTTTCAGACCACCGCCTCGATCAGAGCGGGAGCTGAGCAGATTGATTACGGCTACCTGGCTCTGGCCCATACCAGCGGCGACATTTATGTACACTTCAAGACGTCGAATGTTCTTGCGGTAGGCGACGTCGCATCGCCGCTACGCGATCCGGCGCTCGATTACTTTACCGGCGCTTGGATCGGCGGCCGCGTGGATGCGATGGATCTCCTGCTCAAGCTCGGCAATGACCAGACCAGGATCGTGCCGGCCTACGGCGACGTGATGACTCTTGCCGAATTTAAGGCGGATCGTGACTTGATGGAAGAGGTTCGGTCGCGACTGTTCAAGCAGGTTCGCGAAGGCGACGGTCCCAAGGACATGTTGGAGGGCGGCATTCTGAACGGCCTCGCCCGGACCTGGAAAGATCCGTACAAATTCCTGTATGACGCAGCCAAAGGTCTCTGGGCTCATCATGACAAACTCGACCCCAATGTGGTGTAGGCAGTTTGCCGGGGGGCAGACGATCGGTTTCCGTCGTCTGCCTTATCGTAGGGAGAAAAGCATGAAGAGTGTCATCCTCGCCGTTTGCTGCGTGGCCGCCGCTGCAGCGCCGCTGTGCGCGGACGTTCAGAAGGGCTCGCTTGCCAGTCTCATTCAAGCGGGAGACCGCAAAGCGGCGCTCGAAAAAATACGCGCGGGCGCCGATGTGAATGAGGCGCAACCGGACGGCACCCGCCCCATACACTGGGCGGTCTACCGGGTTGATTACGAGCTCCTCGACGCCCTGGTCGGAAAGAAAGCGAAGGTGGACGTCACCAACGAGTTCGGATCCACCCCGCTGGCCGAGGCCGCCAAGCTGGGGGACGCCCGGATAGTGAAAACTCTGTTGGATGCCGGTGCGCGCCCGGATATGCCCAATCAGGACGGCGAGACGGCATTAATGCTGGCGATCAAAACCGGGGAATTGACCGTGGTGGAAATGCTGATCAAAGCCGGCGCGAACGTTAACGCGAGGGAGACCTTCCATAATCAGACCGCGTTGATGTGGGCTGCCGCGGCGCCCAGAAATGCGGGTGAGATGGTCAAGCTACTTCTTTCCCAAGGTGCCGATTTCAAACCTCGTGCGCTATACAGCGACTGGGAGAGCCAGATTACGTCAGAGCCGCGCGCGCAGTATCGGCCCGTAGGGGGACTGAACGCTCTGCTGTATGCGGCACGCGGCGGCTGCTATGACTGTGTCGCTGCGCTGATCGGGGCTGGAGCCGATATGAATCTGCCGACGCCGGAAGGCGTGACTCCCCTGATGCTCGCCCTCGATAACGACCATAACGATGTCGCCAAACTGTTGGTGGAACGGGGCGCAAGCGCCGGCGTCTGGGATTGGTGGGGGCGCACCGCCCTTTACATTGCCGTCGATCGAAGAGCCGCTGCGTTCGCGCCCGCGCGAAGCGCAGCTTTTGCGGGAGGCCGCGAACGCCCAGGCGGTGGCGCTCTCCCCGCACCTCGCGCTTCGGGCCGTCCCTCTGTTTCGAGCATGGAAATCATCAGCGCCCTGCTCGCCGCGAATGTCGATCTGAATCCGCAGCTCAATATGCACCGCCCCAGCCGCGGGGGGAACAGCGGGCGCTTCATCGAGGAGTTTCTGAATACCGGGTGCACGCCTTTGATGCGCGCGACCATCGCCAACGATATCGAAGTGGCTCGAGCCCTGCTAGCCAAGGGCGCTTCCCCCAACATCATGGCGATGGGACTCACGCCATTCCTGATTGCTGCCGGCGTGGGAACCGGCGGACGCGGTACGGGCCTGGCCGCATCGACGAGCGCCGGTGGGGCAGCGAATCTGCCACTGATGGACCTGCTTCTGCAACACGGTGCTGACATAAATGCGCAGGTCACCGGCACGAAGACGTATTCTTTGCGCATCGCCCGCGCGCCCTCTTCGACGGAAGGCATGTCGGCTCTGCACGTTGCCGCCCAAGGGGGGAAAAGCGACCTCGTGCGTTATCTGCTCGAGAAAGGAGCCAACCCTGGGCTCGTCGATGCCGCCGGCCGCATGCCGGTCGATTTGGCTAGCGCTACACGAGCCGGAGAAGGTTCGCCGTCTGCCATTGGACGGGTAGCTGCCGGTACACCGCCCGCTTCAGGAGCCGAAGCTCGCGGCGACGCCGGCGGAAGAGCCGCCAACCCGGCCAGCATGGCGGAAATTCGCGCGCTTCTGCAGAACGCGGCATCGAGGAGGTAGGCCGCTGACAAGCGGTCAAATGATCCTCTGGAGTGGTGCGCCCGGACAGATTCGAACTGCCGACCTTCTGGTTCGTAGCCAG
>CAZKQQ010000033.1:0-11071 GCA_964554945.1 uncultured Solibacteraceae bacterium
ACCCCCTGCGCCCAAGGCAGGTGCGCTACCAGGCTGCGCTACGCCCCGACATTTGCTGCTTGCTTGATTTTAAATCACTTTCTCAATTTCCGATACGTCCCGCCTGCCCAATCTACCCAAAAGAACTCCGACCTGGCACCCCCCCTCCTCGTTTGGGTTTCAAAATCAGAGCGGCCGAGCACCGCAAATCAAATCCCTACTTTTCCACGCGGGAGTCGATCGGCGTCTGGCCTCGCGGACGAGTCGTGTCTCTTATAGGATGCGACCCTCATCGTGGATCCTCGAAAGCCACTGTAACCCGGGCTCCCCGTTTGTTCAGAATGTGGATGACATCCAAGGTCGGAAATTTCGCGCACGTCATCGATGTCGCGCTTGTACGCCACTCGCCGCCCAGCCCCGGGCCAGATTGAACATGTTCCCGTAACCGCAATGGGCGGCTTGGAACATTAAAACCGAACTCGCGGATCTTGAGAAGCAGTAGCCCGTATGGTTGACCCTCCGTATACGGAGCGCAGACTATCGAATTCGAATTCAGAAAGAAGCCGGTCGAGTTTCCCGTACATTCCCTTCAATCCGCGATAGGTCCGAAATCGAGAAATGGGCGCGGACGCTAATCTTGGCTGGTCCGGATCGATCTCCCACGGATGGAAGTACATGCACGCCGGTTGATGCTCTTGTCCATTGAGGCGCCGAATACCCGCGGCAGTGTACCGATAGGGCAGCAATCGCATGTACCCCCCGCCTCCGATCGGCACCACGCGGTTCATGGGGAGTCGAACGGTCGCAATCGGAATTTCAAGAATGGGTCCCGAGGGAGTCTCGAAAACTTGCGGATAGCGTTCAAACCCAGCAATCCCGTAGCGGTCATGGACGATCGGATAGACGCTCGAATCCATTGTAAATCCGCACTCGGCAAGCACTTCCAGAGCCCATAGCGATTCCGATGTAATGGAATAGCTGGGAGCTCTGTATGCCCGGGGAGTCACGCCGCAAGCTTCCTCGATGGCCCTGACTGCGCGCTCGGTATCTTGCTTGAACTCGGCCGGGGTCAGCCGATAAATCAGCCGGTGCCAATAGCTATGACAGCCAATTTCGTGGCCTGCAGCTGCAATGGAACGAATCACCTGCGGCGACTTCTCCGCGACCCAGCCCAAAACAAAGAATGTGGCTTTAACATTGTTTTCGGCGAGGAGGTCTAAAATTCGCCCGATCTGGTCTGGAACGCGGGACGGAAGTCCTGCCCACTGACTTTGGCTGACATAACGCGCTACTTCGGTCGGATGAAAGTATTCCTCGACGTCTATTGAGAGGCTATTTAACATCGTGCAAGCTTTCAGGACCGTCGCCGCTTCAGGAAGAAGACGGCAATCGAATACAGGACGGAAACAGCAGTGAGAACGCTCGTGTCAGCGATTCTTCGCCACATCTTAGATGTCCGCCGACGAGTACGAGCACACCTCGGGCCATTGCTTAAGCCCTGCTTTTTGTTGCAGCTACGGCCTTTCCGTCCTGAACGATTGCCTGAAATCCCGAAGATTGGAACGGAGCACGCAGGACAAGCAGCCTACCCGCGCAGACTAGCCTCGATTCTGAGCGTGATTGCGCGCAGATCGAATCGCGCGAGCACTACTGGCGGGCGGTCTTGCGCCGGTTTTGATAAAGTGCGAAGAGAGCCAGTCCGGTCATCAGCAGCCCCCAGGAAGCCGGTTCCGGAACTGCCGAGATGATACCGTTCCCGCCGCTGTAGAGAATATCCAACTCGTTCGGGTCCAACGGATCTATACGAAAGCCACAAAAATTGAAGGCCGTAGTGTCGCAAACATAACTCAACAGTGGATTATAGTGTGTGGTGACAAGGACATCACTCCAGAACACGCCACTGTTATTGAAGAAATCAAGGACACCGCCGCCGGCAGCGTTCGCCTGAAACTGAAAAGTCGTGCTGTTGATTGCCGTGCTGAATCCGCCCAGATCTAAGGTCATGTCTGGATCATTAAGTTGGACTGGGCCCAGCTCATGGGAAGTGAAGCCCTGCGTCGACAGGCCAGAGTTCGCCTGGGCATTAAAATTCTGGAGGGCGTTCCAACCTCCGGAATTTGTTGGGCAAGGCGATGACGGGCTGGCAACACAACCTAATGGCGTATTCAAGTTAATGACAAAATGCGGGTCAGGCGGCAGCGGAGTGGCCCACGACACGGGTCCGGCGGCTCCCAACACGAGTAAACTGAGCAATACGTTGCGGAACTTCATCGAACACTCCTTGTCGGGCTTCAAACGCATCACGTTTTGGCCTAACGTGGGAAAAGTATACATCATCTTTTTTGGTTGTCAGGGCTCATTCTAGGACGAGCAGACACGCAAAAGTAATAGTACTTAAGTTCGAATTAGAAAACCCAACTCGGCTCGCGGCCTCTGCTAACGGCCTGCCGCGCCGCCAAACTGTTGGAGTATTTTCTTAAACTCGGGGTCTTCCCGAAGCCGGGCAAGCTCGGGATCGTGTTGCGCTTCCTCGACCGAGTAGCGTTTCTGAAATGCCTCGCGAAGCGAGACCAGGGAATCGGCCTTGCGGCCCGCAAGAGCGTATATCAGGCCCTCTTTGTACATCAGGCTGTTATCGTTGGAATCAATGCCGCGGGCGCGGCGGATATACTCTAGCGAACGGGCCGAATCACCCTTTTTCGCATAGTACATGGAGAGGCTGCCGAGCGTTTTTGCGTCTCGCGGATTGACTTGGATGGCCTTGAATGCGAGCGAAATCGCGCGATCGTAGGTTACTTTGGATTTCTCTGCCTGCCCCGACCAGCGGTAGGCATCGGCCAGATTGCCGACTGCCAGTTGCTGGTTGGGATTGATTTCCACTGCTTTCTCAAACATCTGCACAGCCTCGTTATAATTTCCCAAATAGAAGTACGCGACCCCCAGATTGGAGTACGCCGCAAACGTTGGCTGGCGTTGCACGGCAGTCTTGAGGACCGGAATCGATTCACTCACTTTCCCCTGGCGATAATACGCCATGCCAAGGTTGAGATAACCTGCGGCGTTTTCGGGCTCCAGTTCGGTGACCCGGCGAAATGCCGCCGAGGCTTTTTCGTATTCACCGTTCTGCAGGTAAGCCGAACCGAGGTAGTTGAAATTGACGAAATAGTAAGGGTTGATTGTGGTCGCCTTCTGTGCCGTTTGGATCGCCTCGGCATTGCGGCCACCCGACAGATAAGCTAAGGCGAGGCGCCGGTAGGCATCATCGGAGTTTGGCGCCAATTCGACGGCTCGCTTCAACTCGGCTTGAGCTTCCGCTGTTTTACCGATCGTCTGGTAGACCGCTCCTAAGGATACGTGAACCTCCGGCAAATTATCGTTTAGTCGCTGAGCCTGCTCAGCGGAGGCCAAAGCGCGGTCCGTCCACGAGTTGTCTTTGGTGAGGTCGTACATTCGCACCGACGCATCCGCCAGGCCCGTGTAGGCTAAAGCAAATCCAGGATCCTTTTTAATCGCTTGATCAAACAGGTTCATGGAAGCGTTGACACTCTTCACGTCGCGCGCGCCGCGCGCATTTCGCGCTTTCAAGTACAGTTCGTATGCGTCAATGTTTTCGGTGGCATGACTCGCAGTGCGGGCCAGTTCCTCGTTGGACGGCTTTACATCCAATGCAGAAACCAGTTTCGTATAGATTTGATCTTCGATCGTGAGCAGGTCCTGCCGCAGTCCCGAAAAATCGTTGCTCCAGATGCGCTGCTTCGTCGAAGCGTCGTCCAACGTGGTTTGCACTTTGACTCTGTCGCCGCTCACGTCAAGCATCCCGCGCATGACCAGTTTGACGCCGAGCTGGCGGCCGATCTTGTCCACCGAATCGTCAGGGTTGACCTTTTCAACGACACTCGGTGAGGCAACATATAAATTACTCAATCCGAGAAGTTTTGCCGAGAGAGACTCGACCAACCCGTCGGCGAGATATTTGCGGCCCTGGTCCCCAGTCACACGGAATGGCACGATCGCGATATATTTCCCGGCGGCGGACGATTTCGTGACCGCTGGCGGCGCAGCATTGCGCTTGCTCAGGCTCGGGGACAGCACCACACCTACCAGGATTAAACCTACCGCGGACAGCCCGATCGCAACGTATTTCCAGGAGACCCGCTTGGGACGGGGCGCAGTAACGATGGCGATGCTATCCGGTGCGTGCTCCGTTTCAAGATCCTGGAGGATCTCTTTTGCGCTTTGATAGCGCGCCCCGGGTTCCTTCTCCAGGCACCGCATGATGATGCGCGCCAGGTAATCCGGAACGTCGGGATTGACCAGCTTGATGTCCTTTGGTTTCTGAGTGACCCGCTGATACATCAACTGCATGGCTGAATCAGCCCGGAACGGCAATTCACCGGTAGCCATCTCGTAGAGGATCAGGCCGAACGCATAGAGGTCCGCCCGGTGATCGACGGGTTTGGCCTCCACCTGTTCGGGGGCCATGTACCGGGGCGTGCCCAGAATCTGACCCGTCCGCGTCATCATGGTGGCTTCGGATTCGATGGATTTGGCCAATCCGAAATCCATGACGAACAGATTATCGGCCTTGTCGATCAGGATGTTGTTGGGCTTCAGATCGCGGTGGACCACTTCCTCCGCATGCGCTGCATCCAACGCGTTGCACAATTGTTTTGCAAAGTTCAATGCGCGTTCCGGAGCAAGCCGTTCATCCTCCATCAGCTTCCCGAGGTCCGGGCCCTCGACGTAAGCCATGGTAATGAACTTCATGCCGCCCGCGTCACCCAAATCGTGTATGCGAAGAATGTTCTTGTGCGAGATCTTGCTGGCCAGTAGCAACTCCTGGCGGAAGCGTGCCATAGCCGCTGCGTTGGCGACAAACTCAGGACGGACCAGTTTTAAAGCAACGGTGCGGCCAAGTTCTTTGTCAGTGGCTTTATAGACTGAACCCATTCCTCCTTCGCCGAGCAAGGACTCGATGCGGTACCGGGGACCAAAGTCAGTACCCGGCTGCAACGTGAAAGAAAAGGCGCCTGAAAAGTGGACCGCTGTCCGAATCTGCGATTCGGCAACCGGTGGCGGCGTAATGACGCCAGGGGCGGCGACTGGCGTCGGCGCGAGTTTGGCTGCGGCGGCGGCGGTTTGGGAACCGTCGAAAACTATCGTCGCATCGAGATCCGGCGACGATAGAGCCCGGCCGCACCGCGAGCACGAGGTAGTCCCCGAGGGATATGCGAGCTCGCAATGAGAACACACCATACCGTCGACTACCCGTCAGCCCTTTCCGATGACTCTGATTATGAGCCAGAATCCCAGCCTAGAGCAACCGAGTTGTGTCGGATTGGCAACATCTTCGGAAGCGTGCGGGGCAGAGATTGTTCCTTTGGACTGACCATTAGCCATAAACTCATCCCGGGTCGGAGGCGCGGTTTAAGAAAAACAGGTGAGTTTCTGATCCGCTTTTACCATTCCGCCACGGAAATGTCCATGCGATTCAAAGCCCATTCAAGGTGTTGCAAGCTGTCATGCGCAGCGATGTGTCGGGAAAGAATAGCCATAGAG
Organism: uncultured Solibacteraceae bacterium; assembly: GCA_964554945.1. GTDB lineage: Bacteria > Acidobacteriota > Terriglobia > Bryobacterales > Bryobacteraceae > PSRJ01. The sequence goes on from CAZKQQ010000033.1 coordinate 5,539, forward strand.
CTGAACGATGGGTCAAATTCCCGAACAGTAGACCTGAGGAAACTAAGGGTCCTCCGACCAGCCAAGGCTTTGGAAGAGGCATCCACCTGCGCCAACAAGGCGAAATCGGAAGCTGGGACGGTTTTAAGGGGCGACGGATGAGTTCGGGCCGGATCGGAAACACAAACCATTAACTATGGGAATCTTATTCGGACCCGGGGGGTACCACGACGATGCTGAGCGCCGCCGGTCAGGCCATGGCGGCATGGAACCCATTCGACCCGGGGGCGGGTCGAAAATTTTGCATTAATTCCAATTCCCCCTCGGCAGAACGTTTAATTGCGGGCTCAGCCCTGGGTTTTCCTAAGGTGAAGGATGGTTAGCCACGACCTGTTGGTGGTCCCGAACGTGCAATAGCTTGCCCGTAACGAGGCATTAAAAATGAGCCGTAGCTCTCTACACTTATTTGTTTATACGTTGCTGGCTGCTACCGGCGTCGCTACTGCTTGGGCGGCCGGGGTTCCCAAAGAGCTGAGCGATTACGTGCGGGATGCTCGCAAGAAGGGGCTGAACGAGGAAGACTTAAGGCAAAAGGCCGTCAAGGCTGGATGGAAGCTTGACTTGGTTAACGAGGTCCTGAAAGAGGCTCCTCCCGACAGCCGCGCCACGACCGAACCTCCTGCAGTGTCGGGAAAGCCGGACCACGGAGTCGGTGACCAGTATCAGATCGGCGCCGGCGATGTCCTGGAAGTCCTGGTGTGGAAAGAGCAGGAAGCTTCAGTCGGCTCCGTCGCGGTCCGTGCCGACGGGAACGTCACTTTGCCATTTATAAAATCAGTGCAAGTTGGCGGGCTGACACCTACCCAGGTCGAAGATTTGATTTCGACTCGGTTGAAGCCCTACATTAATGAGCCCGATGTAACGGTGATTGTGCGCGAGGTGCACAGCAAAAGAATCTACATGGTTGGCGCAGTAAAACACGAAGGCGCGATCGACTTGAAGTTTCCCATGACCGTGCTCCAAGCCCTGAGCGAAGCCGGGGGCGTGAGTGACTATGCCAAGCGCAAGAAGATCTATATCCTCCGATCCGAAAACGGCAAGCCTTTGCAGATTCCGTTCAACTATGACGAGGTCATCCGTGGCGAGCAGATGCAGCAGAATATCCAGGTCCGGCCGGATGATACGATCGTTGTCCCACACTAGGTAAACATGCGCGTGCGGAACTATTCCTCCCTGGTGTTGTCGTTGTCGGCGCTTGGCAGCTGCACCGAGACAGTGCGGCTTTCGGGCCGGATCGGTCGCGTTGGATATTTCGGGATGTATCGGCAGTTATGACTGTGCACGTGACAGTCGTTATGAATCGAGTACGGCGCAACACAATCACTGTCGCGATCTGTGAATTGGCTGATGAGCGCAGATCATCAGATCGCACAGCAACCACGGACGACAGGTACGCACATGTATGAGGGCAGATGATACCGCGCCACTCATTCTCCTAGTCGAGGATGAGCCGGAAATCCGGGGCTACCTGGAGATGGTGCTGCAGTGTGAAGGCTATGAAGTCGAAACGGCCGAAGATGGAGAAGCGGCACTAGATTGGGTGCAAGAACGAGGGCCGGTCTCCGCCGTCCTGCTGGAATTGTTCATTCCGAAGCTCGATGGAATGCAGCTGCTGCGCGAGATTCGCGGTATCGAGCGTAATCTTCCGGTCATCATGATGTCAGGAAGTGTGCCATCCAGCATCGTCGTGGATGCGATGCGAGCGGGAGCCGATGAATTCCTGGCCAAGCCGGTCACCCGCGAATCTTTGCTCCAGGCCCTGAACAATGTCCTGACGTCTCCGGTGCCGGAGTCGCCGAAACCCGCCGAGCCGGTGCGGAGTACCACCCTGTCGTTCGGCAACAGCATGGTGATGCAGGATCTGCGCCGGATGGGCGCTCTGGTGGGAGGATCGGAATGTCCTGTCCTGATCCGCGGAGAAACAGGAGCAGGCAAGGAAATGCTGGCGCGCTACCTGCATGCGCATTCGCCGCGAGCTGACAAACCATTCGTCAAGCTCAACTGCGCTGCCCTGCCTTCGGAGTTGGTGGAAAGCGAGTTGTTCGGCTACGAGCGGGGCGCCTTTACCGGGGCGTTTCAGCGTAAGCCCGGCATGTTCGAGATTGCCGATAGAGGGACGCTGCTGCTGGATGAAATCGGCGATATGGATTTCAAGCTGCAGGCGAAATTGCTGCAAGTCTTGCAGGATCACGAATTTCAGCGGCTTGGCGGAAAGGAAACAGTGCGCGTGGACGTGCGGGTGATCGCGGCCACGCACAATGACCTGGAGAAGTCGATCGCCGAGGAAAAGTTCCGGCAGGATCTGTTTTACCGGTTGAACGTGGTGAACCTGTATGTGCCGCCGCTGCGGGAACGGCCGGAGGACATAATCCCGCTGACGGAATTTCTTGTGGAGAAACACACCTCACCGGAAGAGCCGCCGATTGCGATCACGGCCGAGTTGAAGCAGGCGCTCCTGGTACATGATTGGCCGGGCAATGTGCGGGAGCTCGAGAACGTGATCCGTCGCCTGATCGTGATTCGCGACGCCAGCATTATCGCGCGGGAGCTGAACGGTCGCGCGGCACGCAAAACTCTGGCGCCGAGTCCCGTGCTGGAAATGCCGGGGCCCGTGAAGTCCGTCCCGGTCAGCCGTTCCGTTCTGGAACAGGTGACCGAGGCCAAGCAGCAGGCCGAGGTGCAGGTCATCCTGGCGGCGCTAAACACCACGCGTTGGAACCGGAAGAAGGCATCGGCGCTGCTGAAGATCGATTACAAGGCCCTGCTCTACAAAATGAAGAAGCTGGGCATTGATGATGAAGCGGGAGCCGCGAACGAGATCTTAGACCAGGCTGGCATACCGGCTAGCAACGCAAACGATTGACGAACGCGTTGGCGCTATGCGGCACCCCGTAGAACCTGCCTTTCGCGGCAAATCGACACACCCGCCCAAGGGACTTCCCGAGCCGCCGGCTTCGGTGATGGGAGCGGGCGCGATTTCTGCTTCCCAGCAAGCCCTTCCGGCTACCCCTAGCTGGCTAGCGCCCGCGGCCATCATCCTGTTTGGAATAATCTTGCGGCTGTTCTACCTCAACCATCAGGGCGCCGATTTCGATGAGGCTTTCTCAATTGCATCGGTCCATCTCCCCATGCGGGACATGATGCGGACGTTAATCGCTGACTACGTCCATCCTCCCCTTCATTATCTGGTGCTGCGCGGCTGGCTCGATCTTTTCGGCTTCGGAGTGGTGCAAGCGCGGCTGTTGTCGGTGGTTTTTAGCGCCGCAGCGCTTTGCATGCTGTACTCGCTGGCGCGCTATCTTTTCGACCGCAAAGTGGCCCTGCTGGCAACCCTTTTCCTCGCGATTTCGCAGCTTAGCATCGCGTTTGCGCAGGAGGCCCGGCCCTATGCGCAATTTCTCTTTCTGTTTCTTTGCACGACATATTTGTTTGTGCGCGCGCTGCGGGAACGACGGGCTGTGCTGTGGTGGAGCTTTATTGGCGCCGGCATTCTGCTGATCTACACGCATTATTTCGGCGTACTGGTGCTGCTGGCGCTTCTGTGTCACGCGTTGCTGTATCGCCGCGACCGGCTTAGCCCGGGGTGGCTACTGGGCGGCGCACTCGTGGGCGCGCTCTCTTACTTGCCTTGGCTGACAAGCGGGGTCGTTCACGCCGCAGCCACAAGTCCCAAGACTTTTTCCGGCGTTAACTCGTACTGGGCGGTCCACTGGTCCACTTTTCTGACTGCCGTCAATTCCTTCAACAACGGGAAACCCGCAGGCCTGTTAAACAGCGCTCCCGCTTGGACGTTTGTCGTGGGAGGCCTTCTATTCACCGCGCCCATCCTCTTGCTCGCCCGCAGGTTTCTTAGGTATGGCAACGGCGGCGGCGCGGATGAGCGCGAGCGAGAGGGAATCGTGTTGGGCGTCCTGCTGGCGCTCTTACCGGTTTTCGGCGCGATGGGATTAGGACTGCTTCACCTGCAGTACAACGTCCGTTATGTATCTTTTTGCGCTGCCGCCTACTATATATTGACCGCCGTGGGGATTCAAAACCTGAATTCACGCGCGCTCCGCCTCACTATCATCGCCGGCCTGTGCGCTTACAGCCTCTTTTCGCTGCGCGGAGTTTACTTCGTTCCATCGAAGGAAGATTTCCGCGATGCCCTCGCCTATGTGGAACAGAACCGGCAGCAGGGCGATTGCGGCGTGTTCCTGCCGAACTATACCGTTCCGGACCAGTGGTCGATCGAAGAAAGATCGCATCTATTTCGAGTGCTGGGGCCGTCCGACCTCAACTCCGGCATTGCCAGTTGCGGCCGCGTCTGGGCTATCTCCTGGTCCGGGTTTGGAAATTCATGGGGCTGGAACAAGGCAAAACTGGATGCTCAACCGCTCGCCGCAGCGGATACAAAGGTCAACCAGAAAGACTATTGGTGGGTCAGCGTGGCGCTCTATTCCCGCGATTCGCGCTAATTCCCTGCCAATGCCGCCTTTGTGGAAAGTGCTGGTAGCCTGGGGTCGAACCGGCGCTTCCACACGAGAAAGTGCCGCTCTAGAAGGACGTAACTCGCGAAACTCAACGCGAACGTGACCCCAATCTCCAAGAGAATGTTAACCGGCCCCGGAGATCTGACCCGCAGCCGCGCCTCGTTGTTCAATACCAAGTTGCGGCCTAGGAATTGTAGAAGATACGCGGCATAGCTATATTTTCCGAATGCGCGAAGAATAGGGTTGGCGAAAGCGCGATCCAGAACGGAACCGCTCCCCGCGCTCGCCACCACGGAAAGCAGCAGCCCCGCGTACGAGAGTGCGATGAGTGAAAATCCCGTACCAACAATGGCAGGGGCGATGTTCTTAAATGGATCCACCGCTAAATGGAGCCCGCCCAATACGGCTACCGGTAGCCAGCCAAGCCAAACTCTATGCCTCCTCACCCACTCTATCCCTGCCTCGTCTCTGATCAGAATCGAGCAGACCGCACCAATCAATAAGCTGTCCATGCGGGTGAACGTGTTACGGTAGAGCGCTTCAGGATCGGTCCCGGCCGCCAGGAATCCGAGTCGCAGAAGCACCGCGACTACAGATCCACCGATGGCGATCTGCACCAGCCGCTTGCGAGTGCAAATCGCGACGACTACGGGCCAAATTAAATAGAACTGCTCCTCCACTGCGAGTGACCAATATTGCGCCATAATTCGCTGTCCGGTTTGCCGAAGCAGCACGACCCAGTTCTGTAGGTAGACGAGGTATAGGAACCGGTCATGGCGGGGGGGAAGCGTTGGTTCCTGGTTGTGGAAGAGTCCCGGCATGAGGACAAACACAATGAGAAGAGTGGCATAGTACAGAGGAAAGATTCTCAACACCCGACGCATGTAAAACGAGGAGAAGTAGTTCGAGGCGCCCTTAGAATCCAAGAGAATGCCGGTGATGAGAAAACCCGAGAGGACAAAGAACAAGTCCACTCCCGTCCACCCGAAACCGCAAAATACGGACGCAACCCGTTGCGGCAG
>CAZKQQ010000033.1:11081-43845 GCA_964554945.1 uncultured Solibacteraceae bacterium
CAGGCTTCCACGGTTCAGTTCGGTGCCGTAATGAAAGAGCAGCACCAGCAAAACGGCCACGCCGCGGATTCCATCCAAGGGGGCAATCCATCCGCCACCTACGCGCGCCTGCGAATACTTCATCACATCATCCGTACGCCGGTCAGCAGCAGAACTGTCGACAAAGCGGTCCGGAGCGCCCGAACCAACGGCATACACGTCAAGCCGATCGGCATGCCCACCCCGAAGCTCAACAGGACGAGCGGGAAATTCATCAGAAGGTCACGCCCAGACGCCGCTTCAAAAGCAGTGCGGTAATCATCGAGAGAACCAGCAGCCAGATCAGCCAGTGGAGATCCAACCCCAACCCGTGCACGGCGCTTTGGGGATAGCTGAGTTCGATCCAATTCACGCGCCCGGAGCGGAGCTGACTCTCGCCCGGATGCCATACCAGATCCATCCAGGAGCTGACACGGCGGTCAGAGAGGTACTGCGGGCCGGCACCGGCGACTACGCTCTTTTCAACGGTTTCCCCAGGCAATACAAGTTGCATGGCGCCACTGAGGGGACGCATCGCGCGGACTCGCCAGCTGATCTGACCGCTGCTTTCCACATGCACCCCCGGGCTCTCCACCACCATGCCGTCCGGCACTCGCAGCACAGCCGTCGCGCCGTCCTGGGCACGTTGCAACTGGACCGTCAGGATTGCCACCTGACCTGGCTGAAGGGGTTTTGAGGCGTAGAAACATTCCAGCTGTGCAAACAACAGGATCATCGGGACGGTCATGACTATGGCCGGCAAGAGCATCATCCCGATATATCGGGCGTTCGCCGTGAGCAGACCCCATTGCGCTTTCCAGATGAGCACGGGCTCATCGGTAAAAAGCCGCATCTCATACAGGTGAGCCGCCAGACGGCTCTTCACTTTACGGATTGCCTCCTGGTTCGATGTCCGGGCGAAGACCCACAGCATCCCGATTCCGATGAATACGCTCAGCGGTACCAGGCTGAACAGCGGGTTCTGCCCCTGAAAAAGCGACAAGGCACCGCCAATCAGGATGCTAAGGATGCTGCGAAGCAGTTCCATGCCCGGTTAGTCCAGATAACCCAGTCCCTGGAGCTTCTTCACGATTTCAGCGTCCGACTCGGCGTCCTCGAACTTCGCAAGCTCCCTGTCTAAAACGTGCTCAACAAATTCCTCGGTCGAGGAATAACCTGCAGCCTCGGCACATCGCTTCACGCGCTGCCAGGTGGCTTTCTTGAGCTTCACTGTAGTGTTAAACATAAGTACCTCAATAAATTGATTGCCCGATCATTCCCTTGCCGGGCCCCACGCCGAACTGCTGCATGAGAGAAACGGTTAAATCGTAAAGATGCGGATCGGCCATCCGGCTCTTGCGGTTACACACCAGCACGCCCGGCACGAAACGCGCATCGATGCAGTGATCGGCCCGCCAAGCCTCGGTATTGTTCTCAACCACTGCCGCCGGCACTGCCCCAAGCGCGGTTTGCCAGGAGGACCGATACCCGGGCATATACCCAACGATGATATCCGGCGCCGATTCGAGCGCGTCCCCGTGGAAATCACGACGACTCAGCGTCAAGCCGCCGATCATGGGCTTGCCAGTTTCCGGATCGCGCGCGTTCTGCAGTCTGTCAGCAATCTTCTTCAGGATGGCATCGGCCTCCGCGCCCGGAGCCACACTGCCCTCCCGTTCCCGACCCTGCAGGTTGAGATAAATGCCATTCAGGCCTACTGAGTACGCCTGTGTCCTGGACCAGTCCACGTGCGGAAACATTTCCTGATCGCCGACATTCTTGGGATCGTCCAGCGCGAGGAAGCCTTCTTTCATCAGCCAGGTATTCAGGTGTAGGGCGCGGTCGAACGTCGAGAAACCGTGGTCGGACATGACGACCAGATCGGCATCGGCGGCATGGGCCCGCACCCAGCCAATCGCCTGGTCCACCATTTGGTAAGTCTGGAGCAGGTCGTCGTCGTATTTGCCGAACAGCATGTGAGAATCCTGATCGACGCCAAAGAAATGAAAGAACAACAGCCCGCCATGGAAGTGCTCAACACCATAGCGGAGCAGCTTCAAATGTTCTTGGGAGACCAGACGGCTTTGCGCGATGTATTCAGAACGGTCGAATACTCCCTGCCGCCACGCCGCTGTGTCTTGTGCCATTCCTTGCGTGTAGAACAAGCCCACGTCTTTGGCTACTTGCCGGCTGTAGGAATCCGGCGCGCTGACGGGGAGCTCGGGATCAGTGGGATCAATGTTGATTGGAGAAACGTACACCTCGAATTTAGGGTGGAGCTGTTTGGCATACAAGCGGAACATGCCGGCCGCACTCTTCACACCGGGAAGCAGCTGAAATTTCGCTTGGATCCAATCCGACCATTCGCCTTGCTTGAGAATGATCTGCTTGTCGCCGAGGTCGAAACGCGCTGCCGGCTGTTTGGGATCCACGTGGGCCGTCATTTCGACATACGTGGGGGCCTTGTCTCTCCGCAGGGAATTGTCCGGTCCTTGAATTTCGAGCTTGGCGGAATTGTTTTTCAGCTGGACGTGCACGATCTGCCCGCCGGGAACCGTGCGGGTGTTCTGCGTTGCTTCGTCGGTATAAAAAGAAAATGTGCCGAACGTGCCTCGCAGGTCTGGGGTTCCCATTCCCGCGATCGAGAAGCCTTCCTCGCAATGCACGGGAGGAAAGTCCGTGGGCATGCGCAAAATGTTTACGGGTACGTGATGCTCGGATAGAATCTGCCAGAACGGTTCTCCGTGCCGGAAGGAAACAACCTGCCCGGAGGAAATGGGCAAGTCGTAAGGACCCACTGAAATCGTCTTGCCTCCCTGAGCAGTTTGCGCCATGGACGAAAACGGCTCCATCGTGGCCGGGTTCCGATGGACAAAGTCGAAAATTCCATGCCCGCCCGGATCCATGCCGGTAATAAACGTGGACCACGCCACCGGGCTTTGCGGCGGCATAGTCGTTTCCAGATGCTTGAATTCACCTTCGCGGCGCAGCTTATCGAGATTCGGCAGGACGTCCCAGTGGCGCTCGAGGAAACCCGGATCCATTCCGTCAATACCCAGAACGATGACGCCCTTGGATGCAGCGGTGGACGCGGTTGTTCCGCAACCCGCCAAACCAATGAGGAGGCCGCCGGCCAGGAGGGCCGCAAATAGATTCTTCATTCTCGTTCTCATGCCACTTCGAAGACGGGGCGGCCTTCCATCCAGCCCGGGCGATCCACACCGAACAGGTGCAACACCGTGGGAGCCATGTCTTCGATTCCGGGATTGCCGGCTTGGAATTTCCGATTGCAAAACAGCACACCCGGCACAAGCACCGGGTCCACCGAATGGTCGCCACTCCATGCCTTGCAATTGTCTTCGAATACTTGCTTCGTCACCACGCCCACCGCCGCATCCCAGGATGTGCGATAGCCGTCGGCATACCCAATAATCAGGTCGGGTGCCTCCGATAAGTAGGGACCGCGATAAAGGGCGTCGGTCGCGTACACGGTGCGGATGCTCGTCGCGCCCTGCTCTTCGTCGCGCAGGTTCGAGAGCTTCTGAATCAGCTCCTGTTTGAGGGCCTCAGCTTCGTCACCTGGTTTGACGATTCCCTGTGCCTCGCGCCCGCGGACATTCAAATACAGCCCGCCCAAACCCATTGTGTACGCCCGGGTCCTGCTCCAGTCGACTCCTTTAAAATACCGTCCGCTTTCAGTCGAGTCATTCTGCAGCACAAGATAGCCGTTATCGCGAAGCCAGGCATTCAGATTGATCCCGCGCCGGAACGAACAGAAGCCGTGATCGGAGAGCACGAAGAGCACTGTATCTTCATCGACGTGCTGGAGCGCGACACCGACGAGTTTGTCCATTCGCTGATATAAATCTTCAATTGTCCGGGCGTACGGACTGGTCGTGCCGGCGTCTTCGTGCAAATAACGATAAAACATGTGCTGCACGCGGTCGCTGGTGTCGAACACACACGCCACCACACCTCGGCGCGTCTTTTCGAGAGCATTGCGGAACATCGCTTCGCGCTCTTCCATCAACATGTACGATTGCGCGAGGAATTCGCTTTCATCGATTACACCTTCGTTCAGCGCCCACGTATCTTCCGCCATCCCAAGTGTCGAATAAGTGCCTAGGAGCTTTGCGAGATACGCCGCGTAATAGGATGGATGGCTGATGGGCAGAGCCGGCTTCTCCGGATCGATCTGTATGGGCGAGACGTAAACCGAAAACTGCGGTGTCGTTTCGGTGACCAGGAATCGTGCGATGCCGTTCACCTTAATCCCCAGAGCCGCTTTGAACTTCAGCTTTACCCAGGGCGTGTAAGTTCCCGGAGTAAGAGGATAGGTCGCGCCCTGTATCTCCAGGACGGGCGTTTTGCCTGAAATGCGAATATGAAACGGCAATTGCATGGCCTTGCCGTCCTCCAACAACACGTCGTCCGGTCCTTCCAAAACGCCCTCAAAGCCGTCGTCTGTGCGCTTCAGCGGATACCGGCCGCCACTTTCGAAGGTCGCCTTGTCGACTCTCGTGGTGAACTGCGAGAAGCTTCCTTGCGTGCCACGAAGGTCGGGTGTGGACATTGCCGACAGCAGGCGGCCATTGAATTTGTCTGGCGGAAAGGTGATCGGCACACGAATAATCGTAGAACCGATCTGCTGGTCTCCGAGCAGTTTCCAAAACGGCTGGCTTTTGCGGCGCAGCTCAACGTACGGTTGCGAGAGCGGAATCCGCAATCGCCCGAGCTTCAATACCCTCGTCGGCTTGTGGACCTTCGCGGCCGCCAGTTCCGGCACATAACTCTTCATGTTCCGGTTCAGAAAATCGAAAATGTTGTGCTTGGCCGGGTTGACACCTGTAGCGAAGGTGGACCATGCGACCGGCGAAAGCGCCGGGAACGTCGTCCGGAGCCGTGAGTAAGATCCCTGCTCGCGCAAACGGGCCAGATTAGGCAACTTGCCCTGTGCGAGAAACTTCTCCGTAAGCTTTGGATCCAGCCCATCCAGGCCTAGAAATATAACCTTCTTTACTTGAGCCTTCCGAAAACCGGTCCGGCGGCGTACTGAGTGCCACGCCATGCGAAATGGCCAGATTAGGAGCGAAAAGAAGCTGAGTACAAAACCTGCAACCAGACTGAGGAACGAACCTAAGAATGCAAAGCCGGCTCCCGGGCCGACATAACTGAGGAGAACGCCCGAATGCCCGCGATGTGCCGCCAGCTCGGCGATTGACAAGGCGAGCAGGAGGGCCCCAAAAAGGTCGCGCCTCTTCATCGCAGCTTACCTTCGACAAAAGGCACTTCCCACACCTTTTCGTGATTAATCGGCCCGTGCCCGAAATAGCCTTCTTCCCCAAACAACTCGCCATGATCGGCGAGAATCGTTATGTAAGTGTTCTTTGGAACTTTGTCGAATAATTCCTCAACGACTCCGTCCAGGTGCTTCACGGCTTCCACCTGGCGATCCCGCAGTTCTTTAAGCTTTTTGTTGTTGAAGAATTTTTCCTTACTGCGAACCAACAGCTTTCCGCCTACCACTTCATCATCCAAGTGCTTGAACACGCCATGTACACCACTGATCCGCGGCCATTGATCCTTCGGCTCATCGGGCAGCGCATACGGGTAGTGCGTCTCGCCCACATTCATAAGATAAAAGGATGGCTGGCGATCCGAAAACGTGAGTTCACGGACCATGGCCTGCATATCATTATGTTTTTCCATCAGCTTGTACGTATCGAATCCGTTGTTCAGAATCGTCTTAGGATTCAACACAGGCAGGGACACCAGGGCGTTCGTCCGGTAACCCAATGTATCTTTCAGGAAGGCCGGAAGAAACATTTTCGGAACCAGTGACTTGAATTCAAAATCAGTAGTCCCAAGGCGTTCATTAAACTTCAGTAGGTCTTTCTTATAGTATTCCGACGCGTAGACATGGGGCGGGCTGCTATGCGGCATCAGTCCAATCAACAGGTTGTAATGAGATGGAGAGGTCCACGATGCGTATGACCAGCGTCGCTCCACCTTGCCCAGCTTCTTGATGTGCTTCGGCCGGGCAGCCACAAAGCTGTCATACCGGCAACTGTCAAAGGTGATAAGGATATAGTTATTCCGCGCGGACTTGGACGAAGCCGTCATTCAAAAGTGCTCCAGTTCTGGTCTTGACCTTTCATGCAGTTCGATTGCCGGAATGGCCGGGGTAAACAGCCGGGAAATTGCGGTGAATGGGCTTGCCACCCACCCCGAATACGAAAATCTTGCAATAAATCCTGCTCTTAGGGTGGTAGGCATTCCCTAGCTTGCCGAAGTAAATTACCCGGCCGGTAGAGGCTGAGCCGAGGGCCTGCCGCACGGGCCATCTCCCACTATTTGCAGACCGAAGCCCATTCAGCTCACCGCGGTACCTGTGCTGCCGTTACACGTTTAGGCGCCCGTCGTGCGCTCAAAAACCCCATCAGGGCGCCCGCCGTGTTCGAGCAGACGTCCGTAGCGGTGGGGAAGCGTCTGTGGCAAAAGATTTGGTAGAATTCGCTGGCGCTGGAAAGGGCCATTACGAGCAGGCCTACCCGCAAAGCCTGCCGCACGGTCTTGCTCGTCCCCCAAGCCGATACCAAGCCGAAGGGGAAAAACAGCAGCAGATTCCCGATCACGTCCCTCCAGGAAAGGTGCCGCTCGGAGAACGGCACCAGAACCACCCGCGTCCAATGCGCGTGGCCGACGAAATCGGATAACGGCCAAATTGTTAAGAAAACCGCCGCCATCAAGGATATAGCCTTCATCCAGCTCAAGTGGCGCTCCGGAGGAGGCATAACTCTTTCAGAATACTCGAACCAGCTTGGCGGCATCGCAATTGCGAAGTAAATCGAAACTTAGCAATGCCTTGCTCGGCGGAACAACCCTCGAAACGACCCACCCCTTGGCCAGCGCCTCGCAGGCAGGGCCGGTCGATTTCCAGAACTCGATTCTGCCTATATCCAACCACTCTGAAGCCCGAGGATTCCGCCGCGAGATGTCGCGCCTACAAATAGAATGATGACGATGGTGAACCGGTTTCGGTGGTCGGCAGGTATTGGCGTTTCGCTTTTGGCGCTCCGACTGTTCGGGCAGACATTCGAGATTGCATCCAAACCCGCCGCTGTCGGCGAGACAGGAACAGTTGAAATCGGGTTGCAATCGCTTCCCGGAAAAGCGCCGGTGGCCTTGCAGTTGGAAATTCAGATACCCGGCCATGATCTCCGCGTAAATGGCGCCGAAATGATTGCCGGCGACGCCGCTCTGGCCGCAAATAAAGCCGTCAAATGCGCTTTTGTCAAAAAGGAAAAAGACCACTCCGAATCTTTCCGCTGCATCGTAGCTGGAGGTGGAAAGACGATCCACGATGGGACTGTCATAGTTCTGCAGTACGCGACTAACGCTTTAAGCCAACCCGGGCGTTATGAGTTGCGCGTTCGGCGCGCATTTGCCGTTACCAGCGATTTGAAGCGCGAGAAAATTAAAGACGCAGTGGCTACTCTGACCATTACGCCTCGAAGATCAGCACGCGCCCAAATCTGGCTCCAGGCGTATTCTCCGAACAAACATGAGGAATTGACGGGGGCCCGGGTAATGGCGGTCCAGTGAGAATTCTCGTGACAGGCGGCAGTGGCTTTGTCGGTCGTAATCTGGTCCTTTGGTTGCGCCCCCGGCACGAAGTGTCTGCCCCCGGGCGCAAAGAGTTGGACCTCCTTGACTCCGTCGGAGTGGACTCATTTTTCGCGCACCGGCAATTTGATGTCGTCATTCACGCCGCCAGCGAAGGCGTCAGCCGCATGACGCCGGCCGCAAGCACCGTATTCGGCAACAACTGCCGCATGTTTTTCAACTTGGCTCGGAACGGCGGCTCAATGGGAAGATTGTTCTTCCTCAGCTCGGGCGCGGTTTATGATCGGGCGCATTGGCGGTCGGGCCTGCTCGAAGAAGACTTTGGCCGGCACGTTCCTGCGGACGATTACGGTTTTTCGAAATACGTCTGTGCACAAGCGGCTCGGGCCCTGGACCAGGTTTACGAATTGCGGCTTTTTGGGCTGTTCGGTCCCCATGAAGACTGGCGGCTACGCTTCGTCTCGAACACATGTTGCAGAGCCTTATGGGAATTGCCCGTCGTTATTCGGCAGAATGTAAGCTTTGATTACATCGACGTCGAAGACCTCTGCCGAATTATCGAGTCTCTTCTGGATCGCGATCTGCGGTACCGGCAATATAACGTCTGTCGAGGCTCCGCACTTCCATTACTGACTCTGGCGCGGAAGATTGGCTTCATTGCAGGGCGAAATCTGGAGATTCAGGTCAAAACTGAAGGAAGCTTAGAGTACAGCGGCGACAACGGACGGTTGCTTCGCGAGCTCCCCGGCTTGTGTTTTCAGCAGTTAGACGATTCGCTTGCGCGCCTTTATGCTTGGTACGCGACTCGCAAAGAAATGGTCGCTCCTGCTTTGCTGCAGTCTGACAAGGTAACAGACTCCCGGTTAGGCAATGAGGTGCAAGGGTAAATACCCGAGAGTGAGGATTTGTTGAACCGCCGATTTTGGCATGATAAGAAGGTTTTTGTCACGGGCCACACCGGGTTTAAGGGTGGCTGGCTTTGTACTTGGCTTGAAGCCCTGGGTGCCCAGGTCTGTGGCTTTGCCTTGGAGCCTGATACACAGCCGTCCTTCTTTGAGAGTTGCCGCCTCGCGAGCCGCATCCAGTCGGTGATTGGCGACATCCGCGATGAGGCCTTTCTTGCAGGCAAGCTAGCAGAGAATCAACCGGAAATCGTCTTCCATTTAGCGGCCCAGCCATTAGTCCGGCGCTCGTACAGGCAACCCCTGGAAACGTTCACAACTAACATTATCGGGACAGCTCATCTGTTGGAGGCCGTGCGCCAAACCCCCAGTGTCCGGGCTGTCGTTGTGATTACTAGCGACAAGTGTTACGAGAATCAAGGTTGGTTCAGGGGTTACCAGGAGACGGATCCGCTCGGCGGACGCGATCCGTACAGCGCCAGCAAAGGTTGCACGGAACTGGTGGCCGCCGCTTACCAGCACTCTTACTTCAGGAAGAGTGACACAACCATAGCCACCGCGCGCGCAGGCAACGTTATCGGCGGCGGCGACTGGGCTCAAGATCGCCTTGTGCCCGATGCCATCCAGTCGTTCAGTCGGAACGAACCTCTGGCTGTCCGCAACCCCGGCGCGGTTCGACCGTGGCAGCATGTCCTGGAGCCGCTTGCCGGATACATCATGCTTGCGGAAAAGGTCTTCTCGGAGCGGGAAGCTTGGGCGGGCGGCTGGAACTTTGGACCGGATGACAGCGATGCCGTGCCGGTCTCTACGCTTGCGAGCCGGCTCGCCGAGTCCTGGGGCAAAGGTGCGTCCTGGATTCAGACCGAAGACGTCGGTGCCGCGCACGAGGAGGCGTATTTGACATTGGACTCCAGCAAGGCGCGGCAATGCTTGGGCTGGCATCCCGTCTTATCGCTGGCAGAAGCCGTTCGCTGGACTGTCTCTTGGTACCAGCGGGCTCAGAACCTTTCCCCCGAGGGGTTGTACACGTTGACACACGAGCAGATCAGGTGTTTTGAGACACTTGGCACTCACAAAACACCGTGAGGCCCTCCTCAATTCCTTCTCCTCACGATGCTCAATCCGGCACAGTACTAGGGGTTTTGCAGCCCCTTTGGATGGTCCCGGGTCGAATCTCGTGGTCCATGAGCGCCGAATAAATACCAATCATTTGTACAGGTTCGCACGAGTTTGCGTTCCGGCGACTCGCTTGAGAATTTCGTTCCAATTTGCGGGATTTTGGCCAACTTCCTATCAGTACCTAGTCCTAGTTTGTCTTGACTTCCTCACACCGTGCGCTATTCTTGACCTACCGCAGTGATGATTTTACAAGGCGTTGAGGGGGTTCTAACCCCGGAGGAAACTCGGTTGTAGCACTCGATGCAAATTTGGTGTTTACCCTAAATTGGGCATTCGGGCTGATTGCTGGGTTCAGTTAGACGTTCTCGCGGTTTGTTGCGACATATTCGGCGGAACCGAGAGTAAGAAAAAAGATTACACAAAATACTTACGGAGGTCGTGTCTCTAATTATGCAAGCTCAAAGGAAGGGAAGCGCTGTACTCGTCGGCGGAGACGAAAGGCAGGGTCGAGAACGGCTTGAAACCGCTCTCAAATGTTTGGGTTATTCAGTGATCACCGCTCGGGACTCGGATCAGTTAATCGATTCAGTTCAGGGTTCAACTGAAGAGATCTGTGCCTTGTTGCTGGATGTGACGTCCCCGAACTGCGACAGTCTCGAAGCCCTGCCAGCTATCCGCCGGATCTCGCCTGACCTGCCCGTTATCGTAATCTCGGACGATTCTTCCGTGCTCAACGTCGTTACGGCGATGAAGAATGGCGCATCCGACTTTCTCGGGCGACCGGTCTCACAAGCAGATCTCCAAAACGCGATCAGCAAGGCCACGGCCAGCCGTTCGTCGGTTGAGCGCCCTGCCTTGATCAGCGATACTTGCTCCAAAAAGCAACGCTTCGTTGGCAATTCCGACAGAATGAAAGAGATCCAATCGCTGGTCGGCCAGATCGGCTGGTCTGATGCCCCCGTTCTTATCCAGGGAGAGACGGGGACCGGCAAAGAAGTGCTCGCGCGCGCTTTGCATGCGGCTTCTCCGCGAGCCAACAAACGGCTGCTGAAGCTGAACTGCGCCGCTCTGCCTTCGGAGTTGGTCGAAAGCGAGTTGTTCGGTTATGAACGCGGGGCTTTCACCGGCGCCTTTCAGCGTAAAGCCGGGATGTTTGAGGCGGCGGATGGAGGCACAATCCTTCTCGATGAAATCGGCGATATGGATGTGCGCCTCCAAGCCAAATTGCTCCAAGTCCTGCAAGACAAGGAATTCCACCGCATCGGAGGCAAAGAAACGATTAAAGTGGACGTCCGCGTCCTCGCCGCGACGCACCGGGACCTGGAAAAAGCGATGATCGACCGTAATTTTCGGGAAGACCTGTATTACCGTCTGAACGTCATCAATCTTCAACTTCCGCCGTTGCGCGAAAGAAAAGAGGATATCGTCCCGCTCGCTGAGCACCTGTTGAGCAGGCATACGCCTGCCGGTACGCCTCGTCTGATTATTCCGCTTGAACTCCAGCATGCGCTCACCACTTATGGCTGGCCCGGCAATGTACGGGAACTCGAAAACATGATGCGCAAATTTGTCGTCTTTCGGGATGCAGAGTTGCTGGCGCGCGAGTTACAGACAAAGAAGTTCCGCAGCCCGCTCATGGGTTCCACGTTACCGGTGCCAACCACAGGCATGGAAACTCCTCTAGGCCCGGAGCCGGTTACAAAGGGAACTCCCATCCTCGAGCAAGTCGTCAGAGCCAAGGAGATGGCCGAGTCAGAAGCAATCCTGGCGGCTTTGAATTCTACACGGTGGAACCGGAAACATGCCGCCGCCCTGCTGAAAATCGACTACAAGGCTCTCTTGTATAAGATGAAGAAGCTGGGCCTCGAGGACAAGATGGTGATGCCCCCTGCGGCTGCGCAGGAAGAGCCGACCGAGTTTGCCATGGCGGCGCTTGGGGGGCGATAGCAGACCCCCGCGTCACGTAGAAGCTCGGGCATAAACACAACGTTACCGTTCATGCCGGATCGACACAGCTCGTTCCAGCGCCCCGACTGGAGACCGTAACGACATTCTGGAACAGAGGCTTTGTCTTGTCTCATCGCGTGCTGTTTGTACTATGCCTGCTGCTGGTGGCCATTTGTGCGGCTAGCGCCGGTTGCAGCCGTAAAGTCAGCTCTACCGGACTGATTCAAGAAGGTCAGAAACTCGCCGCGGCCGGGGATATCTCGGCGGCTATGCTGCGCTTTCAGGAGGCTGTGCGAGTCAGCCCCCTGGACCCCAATACGCACTACCACCTCGGGATGGCGGATATTGTCTCCGGGAACGGGCGCGAGGCGGCTGAGGAATTTGAGAGAGCCATCCATCTGGATCCTGAACATTGGCCGGCACAAAGCAAACTGGCCGAATTAATGGCAACCAGCGCGGATCCGGCTGTCCTGGTTGACGCACATGACAGGCTGAAGCGGCTGGTTCAGCATTTGCCAGACGCTCCAGCAGTACTGACGGCGCTGGCAATCGTGGAGTGGAAATTAGGAGAAGCGGACTCGGCCGAGCGCAGCCTGCAGCAGATCGTCAACAAGTTCCCCAAACAAGCCAGTGCAGCTGTCAGTTTGGCCAAAGTGCTCGTATCCCGAGGAGACATTCCCGGTGCCGAACGGGTTCTGGTTCGACTGGTTTCAGAACCCGGCGCACCGGCTAACCTGAGAATTCCTTTGGCAGAATTCTATTTCGCAATGGGCCGGCTCTCGGACGCCGAACGGGAGCTGAAACGGGCCACCGAAGCGGAACCGGGCAATCTCAAGGCGCTGCTGGACCTGGCAACCATTCGGGGAGATCTCAACCGCGTCGAAGAAGCGGGACGCACATACGCTCTCCTCTCCAGCTCGGCAGAAGCGCGTTACCGTCCGCTTTATGGTTTGTTCTTGCTGAAAACGGGCAAGTCCTCGGAAGCAATCTCTGAATTTGAGAGATTGCTCAAACGCTATCCCGGAGACCGCGGGCTGCGGACCATCTTGGTGAGCACGTATTTGTCCGTTGGTCGACAAACAGACGCGCGCCGCTTGCTACACGCAGCCGTCCAGTCAAGCAATCCCGATTTCGACGCCCTGTTTCAAAACAGCATTTTCGATCTCGAAAGCGGTTCGCTGGATGAGGCGCAAGCGTATATCATGGGTGCCCTGCGGCTCCGGCCCGAGGCGGCGGAAGCCCACTACCTGCAGGCCGCGATTCATTCCCGACGTGGTTCCGTGCTGAGTTCCATGGAGGAACTCAACGAATCCCTGACACGGAACCGCTCTTTTCTTCCGGCGCGACTGGAACTCGCCCGATACCACATTGCCTCAAACGCGCCGAATGTCGCGTGGGAACTGCTCAAGCAAGCTCCAGCCGAGCAACAGGAGGAACCGGACGTCGTTGCCTTGAAGTGCTGGGCCCTGCTGGCGATCGGCGATCGGATTCGTTTTCAGTCCGAGCTCACAAAGGCCCTTGCCCGGCAGCCTTCCGCGGAATTGTTCCTCCAGAATGCGCTGGACCGGCTGGAGAATCGCGATTTCTCTGCCGCCCGGTCCAGTGCCGAGAGCCTATTAAAGCGGGATCCAAGTGACGCCCGCGCGCTCCTCTTACTCGCAAGAAGCCGGTTTCTTGAAGCCGGATTTGACGGTGCAGTTTCGATTTTGCGCCGCTATGCGGAAACCGGACCCGAAAAAGTGAGTGCGTCCCGCCAGTTGGGCGAATTATTGGTGGCTACGGGTCGTATTGTGGGAGCCCAAACCGTTCTGCGAAGTGTAAAGCAGCCGGTAGCAGGTCTGGCGGAACTAGCCTTGGTGGAAACCGATCTTCGCGCCGGCGATGCGGCGGATGCGGAAGCTTTAGTTAGACAGGTACTCGTTGCAGATCCCCAGAACACGGCGGCTCGCTTATTGCTCGGTGCTGCGCAGCAAACGCAAGGGAAGTATGCCGACGCTGCTGAGTCGTATCGCAGTGTTTTGAATGCGAATCCTTCCCAGGTGCCTGCGCTTTTTAACTTGGCAATTGTGCTTGCGGACCATCTCGGCAAGCCCGAAGAGGCGTTGCACCTCGCTGAAAAAGCACGCGAACTGGCGCCCGAAAGCGCTGCGGTGGATGACATGTTCGGATGGGTACTGCACCGCCGCGGCATGGAGTCGCTCGCATTGATTCATTTGTCGGATGCGGTTGCCTCCGGTTGCCTTAGGGCTTGGTATCACTTGGCCCTTGTGCGTCATCATGCGGGAGACCCGGCGGGCGCGCGGGACGCTTTCCAATCCGGGCTACGGCGGACCGGAGAGACCCCTTTGGCAGACGCAACCCGACGAATTCTGCAGGCCGCCCCAACAGCTTCACGTCCCGATGCCGGTTCCATTCCAGACTCTGTGATCCTCTCTTGGTCGGATCTGGGAACTTCCGAAAGAAACTTGGCCGAACGCTTGGACCTGTATGCGTCAGGGCGTGCCTGTACGTCCATAGAGAACGCGCGCGCGGCTGTTTCGGATGAACGGAAGCCAGCGCGGTTTACGGAGCGTACCCTTCTGCCTCTGCTGCTTTGCCAGACGAAAAAGGAATCCGCCAACGACTATTTCGCTGCTTTGACTAGCTATCTGGTTACGCTTCCCAGAGCGGCTAATCTTGCCAGCGCAAAAACCGAATGGACCGATTCAGGCGCGGGACTCCGAACGCTGTTCGCTGTTTCGGGAGTTGACTCGGCGGATTTGCCCGGTTGGGACAACACCTTTGTGAGCTGGGATTTTGAACGCAAGGGGCCCCTGCCGGAAGAGATTGAGTATTCGACCCTAGGAATCTACGAATATAACCTGCGCTCTTTGCAGACTTCTCAAGATCCGGGTAGCTGGCAGGTTTTCAATTCGATATGGCCCAAAGGAAGCTAGTTTACTGCGCCGGAAAGAGGTCTGGGCGGGTTAGTGAGGAAGAGAGCGTCGAATTCATCAGGCGCTCCGCTGGACAACGGCCGCCGGAACAACGAACCTCCGACTCGATACTGGAACTCCTCAGTTGCCCGAAACAGCGCTGCATTTCCCGAAGTGTCGCGGCAGCAAACGAGACACCCTCATTGAATGCTGTCGGATCATCCGGCAATACGATCCGGACGAACGCTCCTGCAGTTTGGCCAGTCCGAAGAGCATCGTGAACGAGCAAGATCTTGCCGAGAAACTCGCTGGCAATTACTCGATCGCGCGATTGGTACCAATAAATAACCGTTGCGCGCACACCGGACTTCTGGATGGACTAATTGTTTACGGGAATTCCCCCATTTACCGGGAGCACGATCGATCCGTACCGCCAGATCTCCCAACCACTGCCCGGCAGACAATGCTTGGGAGAATGCATGCTCTCGCCGGTGCGCTGCTCGGCGTAGTATGCGACGTAGAGTCCAAGTTGCGTCTTGCCTTTCCGATACACCCTGGAAATATATTCGCTTGGTAACAAACGTCTTAGGGTCTCCGGAGGCAAAGGGGAATCCGTTTCATACTCCCACCCGCCCAGGTGAAAGGGAATCGTCTGAAGCCCCTCGACTAGCCGATCCGGGCGGCGCCGCTCGGAAAAGAGCGACGCGGATAGCGTGAAGGAAAAGATGCCAATCAGTGCAGGTATCAGCCAGAGGTGCGCGCGCGGCATGTCAAGACTCCACGAATCGGTGGAATCCTTTGGCCAGCCCAGCCAGCGCCAAGAATCCGACCAGGAACACAAGCCATCCCGCGAAAAGGTGGTAGAAGCCCATCGCGAGTTCCTCCCGGTAGTCGGCCAATATGGCCGTGCCGGCAATGCGCAGCACATTCGCGGCTATCGAAATGGGACCGCTCAGCAGGATTAACAGTGTCCGGCTCACCATTCCGCTACAAACGAACCTGCCGACGAGCAGCGCACTCACCACCAAAGCGGAAAAGGAGTTCAATCCGCTGCAAGCCTCATCAACACCCAGCGAGAGAGTTGCCAGTTGGAGAATATTGCCATCACGGTACACCGATACTCCGCAGAATTGTGCAATCGAAGAGGCAAGGCCAGACGCAAGCAGTTGCAGAGGAGCGGTGACGGCATTGTAAATCAAGACGGGTAGCGGGATCATAGCCGCGAGGAGAATCAGCGGAAAAGTCAATCGTCTTAGACGGCGAAGACCCCAGCCGGCCCAGATAAGACCAACTAGGGCGAGAATAAAGGAAAATCGTTGCAGGAAGAACTCCGCTCCCAGTTTTCCCAGCAAAAACATCAGAGATGCGCCGATTGCGGCTATCAAGCCGCGCGCGTCCGGGACTGCCGGAAGGGCAAACAGCTTCTTGCGATCCACCCACGCAAAATACAGAGCTAACGGCGGAATGAGTAACCCTTGGGAAAGGCTCGGCTCGTTCCACCAGTCCTCGGCTAGTTCGATCAAGGTCCGGTAGTAAATGAGTCCCAGGAGAATGGCGATTGCACCCATCCCTGCCAGCACCCAAAATCGCGGACGGTAGGCGGTTAACGGCGCTTCTTGGCTGACTGCACAGGCAGAGTGCATCGAGTTAGCGAGAATAGCACATTTAGGGCCAGCTTGTGGAAAAGCTGCCAGGAACCTTCTTTTGCCGCATCTGGGCCGCCAAGCGACAAATTATTGGATTCCTTGCGAAAAAACTGGCGCTTCGCCTTCCGCCGCGGCCTAATACTCTTCCGATCTGATGGCTTGCAGTGGCCAAGAAATTGCCCTAAACCGCAATTCGGTGATCCGGAAAAGAGGTGCCGATAGTGTTCGCCTTCTAAGCGCTAGAAGCGATTATTGGGGAAATGAGGTTCAGTTGCGAGGAGTGCTCGAGGAGTGCTAATGACGCGGGCTACATATCGGGTGATCCATATTTTAGGAACCGGAGCCTTGGCAGCAGGCTTGTCGCACGGACAAAATTTTTGGAATCCGCTCACTACCGCTGGTGTCGAGCAAACCGGAGTGCGCCTCAACAGCGCTTCGGTCTTCGCGGCCTACACCGCCGCGAATTCCAGCGGGGCACAGTCGCTGGCGGATGGATTCAATCAAGGCGGGTCTACATATTCTCGGGCGGGAGGCGCGTCCGCAGTTTTTAGCCTCCGGACAGGCTCGGACCGCTCTAACGTAACGGTGCTCTATACACCTTCCTTCCTTTATCAGCGTTATACGATTAGCCAGCGCGCTGTAAGCCATAACCTCGCCGTGGGTACGAGCCTCGCATTAGGACCGAAATGGACCTTAAGTATGACCGGTTCCGCTGCGCTGGGCAGCTTCAACCAATTGTTGTTTTCCGGTGTGAACGGCCAGGATCTGCTCGCTCTACAGGGTAGCTTCGAGGACGTGGCAGGCGCAGTATTGGCTGGCAAGAGTTCGAATCCGGCGATTACCGCCGCCGCCGGTTCCGCCAGCGCGACCATCGCACCACAGCAGCAGGCGGTCTTCGGAAATCGATTTCTGACTGCCACCGCTAACGCCGGGCTATCCTATGCCGCTTCCACCCGGCTGACGGTTTCCTTTACCCTGAGTGGCAACCGTACCCAGCACCTGAGCGATAGCGAACCAGCCGGACAGAGGCCTATCATTCCGCAGGCGACCGTGGGATCCGCCTACGGCTCGATTAACTACATGCTGTCGCCAAGGACCAGTGTAACCGGCTCAATCAACTATAGCCGCTCGTTTTCGGCGCAGGATCGTTCGCAATATGAGTCCTTTCAATTCGGCATCGGACGTAAGCTTTCCCAGCGATGGTTCGCCAGTGTTGCGGCTGGCGCCGGCTACTTCAATTCGGCGCAATACTTAGGCGGCGGGTCTCAGTTACATTCCCAGGAGTCTGGAACCCTCGGTTATCGAGCAGGGTCCCACAGCTTAATGGGAACTGTGGCAAAGAGCATTTCCAGTTATTACGGAATTACTGCCGGCAGCAGACTGGATATAACCGGGATGTGGATGTGGGCGCCCCGACGCACCAAATGGGCCTTCCACGCCGGCGGTACACAAGACCGGTTACTGGGAAATACCCTGCCGAGCTCCGGAAGTCGCTTCTTCGTCGGTCTGATCCGGCCCTTATCGCGCACCACTTTCTTGTCTCTGCAGTATACGCATGCATTGTTTTCGGGCGAGTTGCCCGACCAGGCAGGGACGGTCGGACGGTTCGAGTATCAGCAGCACGCGGCTCGTTTGAATTTCACCTGGGGACAGAATGGCGGCATGTGGGGGAGCGGAGGTGCGGGAGGCCGCGGGCGTAGCGAAGGGGAAGCCACCCCATGATCCGGCTCTTCAATCACTACGTTTCTCTGAAGAGCATTCTGCTCGCGCTCGTGGAGTTGATCAGCATTACGCTGGCGCTTCTGGGCGGAGCCAGTGTGCGGTTCTGGAACAACCCGGCCGAGTTTGAGGCGTTTGTCCGCTTTCCGGGATTTCCCCTCCAGATCCTAATTGTTTGCATAACACTCCAACTCTGTTTTTATTACAACCAATGGTATGACTTCACTTCGCTGCGAGGGCGCAACGATTTATGGATCTGCCTGGGACAGTCACTAGGCCAAGGCAGTGTTTTATTGGGCATCCTTTATTTTTTAGTGCCAAGTCTGATGATTGGTCGAGGAGTTTTTTTTATCAGTATTGTGCTTGGCACAGGGCTGATCGTGGTTGGCCGCATCGCGCTGGACAGCACATGGCAAGCCGCTCCCAGACAAAAAATCCTTATTTTGGGCACTGGACCCCTTGCGGTCTCCGTGGCGCGCGAGCTCACTTCCCGCGAGGATTTGAACGTGGTGTTTATGGGTTTCGTGGACGCTGCGAGCGGAAGCGAGTCGTTGACCGACTCGCCAGAGCCGAAGTTCAAGCTGCTCGGCAGACTGCCGGATTTGGACTCGATTGTTTACGCCACCCAGGCCGCTAGAATCGTCGTTGCTCTTGAAGAGCGCCGGCAAATCTTACCGATTCGGGAATTGGTGAAGCTGCGTGTTTCGGGTGTGATCGTTGAGGACGCGCACACGACGATGTCGGTGCTCACCGGCCGCGTCTGGCTGCAAATGATTCGCCCGAGCTGGTTTGTCTTCTCCGAGGGATTCCATCGCTCGGTCGTCCTGTTATCCGCCAAGCGCTTGGTCGACTTATTTTGCGCTACAGTCGGTCTCCTGCTTACGTTGCCTGTTATGGCAATCGTCGCCGTCGCGATTCGGCTTGATTCAAAAGGGCCAATCATCTACCGGCAACGGCGCGTTGGAATGCGCGGCAAGTATTTTTATGTCCTCAAGTTCCGGTCAATGCAAACGAATGCCGAGCAGGATGGCGTCCAGTGGGCTGCCGTCGATGATCCGCGCGTTACGACCGTCGGCAAATACCTTCGTAAATTCCGCTTGGATGAACTTCCGCAATTTATCAATGTTCTTCGTGGCGATATGAGCTTCGTGGGGCCGCGTCCGGAGCGGCCGGAATTCGTCGATAAACTGCAGATGCAGATCCCGTATTACGACGAGCGGCACAGTGTGCGCCCCGGAATCACGGGATGGGCCCAAGTTCAGTACTCGTACGGTGCCAGCACCGAAGATGCTTATAGAAAGCTCGAGTACGACTTGTTTTATTTGAAGCACATGTCGATCATGTTCGACATTGCCATCATATTTCACACGGTCCGTACGATGATTTCCGGCCATGGAGGGCGTTAAGGTGCTACAAATCAGTTTCAGAATGCGGTTGCTCGTGGGTTTCCTATTCGCCATTACCGTGTTTGCCGCCGGGTGCTCACGCTCGCCGCTCTCGCGGAAAACGCGCTACATGGAATCCGGGCGTCGATACTATGACCAGAAGGATTATGCTCGAGCCATTCTGGATTTCAGGAATGCCACTGATGTGGCTCAAGGCGACCCCGAACCCAGTTATCGGTTAGGTCTTGCCTACTTGGCATCCGGAGATGTTCAATCGGCGGCGGTCAGCTTCAGCACTGCCGTGGGGCTGAATCCGAAGCATGTCGCCGCGCAACTGCGCCTGGCCGAGCTCCTCACCATGGGCAACGACCCGGAGCTGCTCCAAGACGCGCTCAAGCGCCTCAAACTTGTATTGGATACGGCGCCCTCGGCGGACGCGCTGAATGCTCTTGCTCTCACGGAAATCAAATTAGGAAACCAACAGAGCGCACAACAGCACCTTGAAGAGGCGCTCGCGCGCTTCCCTCAGGATCTTTCCGCGTATGTGGTGCTCGCAAAATCCAAGCTCTTGCGGCGGGACTTCGAGGGCGCTGAAGCGACCCTGAAAAAGGCCGTCGAGGTTTCGCCACGGTCGCCCGAAGCCCACGTCGCACTCGGCAGTTTCTATACCGAATTTGGACGCATCAAAGAAGGTGAAGCGCTGTTTCGAGAAGCCCTTGCTCTGGATAAACACAATGCTCCCGCGCTCTTTCAGCTCGGCTTGCTGGAGTACAATGCTGGCCGGAAAAGTGAGGCTGAGCCAATCTTTAGGGAGCTTTCCGCCTTCAACGATCCGATGTATAAGCCGATGCATGCGATCTTCTTGTTTAACGTCGGTGACAAGAAGGGTGCCATTGCGGAACTGGAATCTTTAACAAAGAGCGATCCCAAGAACCACCGGTTACGCGCGCAATTGGTCGCGGCTTATTGGGCTGACCGCCAGCTGACGAAAGTGGGCGCCGTGGTGGACGCGGCCATCAAACAGAACTCGAAGGATTTTGATGCCTTGCTCCAACGCGGCGAACTCTATCTTGCGCAGGGAAAGTACAGTCTGGCGCAGGCCGACTTGGATCAAGTCATGTCGTATAAGCGTGATTCCGCCACCGTGCATTACATCATGGCGAAGCTCCGCCAGGCGCGGGGGTCGGAAATCGGCTATCGTCAGGAACTTGCGGAGAGCTTACGCCTCAATCCCGATTCGCTGCAGGCTCGCCTGGATCTCGCCAACGCCTTTATCGCATCGAATGGAGCGAAGTCGGCCGTAGCGACCCTGGACGAGGCCCCCCCGGCTCAGAAATCTTCGTTGGAGTGGCTTACTGCCCGCAACTGGGCCCTCTTGGCCAACAATGATTACTCGGGTTTACGTCAAGGAACGAAAGCAGGTCTGGCATTGGCCCGCACACCGGATTTGCTCATCCAGCAGGCTTGGGTGAATCTCGCCGACCAGCAGTATGGCGAGGCCTTGCTTTCGATCGAGGAAGCCCAAAAGCAAGCACCGAAAGATACCCGGGCGCTGCAGGCATTGGTTGCCTTGTATGCCGCCCAGAAGAGAACGGCCGAGTTGCGGAAACGCCTCGAGAACTATGCGGAACAGTCCAACTCTGCCGAAGTGCGATTGTTCGTGGGTGGATGGGAATTGCGTGAAGGCAACCGCGACGGCGCCCGTTCATTTTTCCGCGCCGCCAAGCTGGCCGACCCGCGTTTCCAGGAGGCCGATGTCGCCCTTGCGTTATTGGACGCCAGCGAAGGCCGGTTTGACAACGCCCGTTCGTTATTGGCGCAGCTGATCGCCACGCGAGACCAGGACGTAGCTCTACGACTCCAGAGCGCCTCCCTGGACATGGCGGCGTTGCACTACCCGCAAGCCATTGAACAATATCGAAGCGTTCTCAACATCGACCGCAATAATATCGTGGCGCTCAATAATCTCGCGTATCTCCTCGCATCTCAAAGTAAGGCCGACGAAGCCCTGGCATACGCACAAGAAGCAAAGGAGATCGCGCCTGACGAGGCCGCCGTGGCCGATACCCTCGGCTGGGTGCTCTACCGCAAAGGACTGTACTCCAGCGCCGTGAGCTACCTGGAAACCGCGGCCCGCAAGAGCACGGATCCCGCGATCCGCTATCACTTGGGCATGGCGTACATCAAATCCGGAAACCAAGCCCGCGGCAAAGAAGTCTTGCAGACCGCTCTCAAAACAGCGCCTGATCTGCCCGAAGCGGTTGAGGGCAGGCGGTTGGTGGACGAGGTCCGCTAAGCCTGATCTTGCTGTTTTGACATGCGCTACCGAGTTGGAATGCTTTCTAGTGTTTTTCTCCTCGACCCAAGAATCCGGAAGCCACTCCTCGGCAAGTGTGTATAACTCGTTGTTAACTAAAGATACTACCCTTGGCAATAGAAATGCCTTTGATGTGCGTCGTTTCACTTTGGAGGAAAGTATGGTTTTATCAAAGCAGACTGGTTTTGCGCTATTAGGTTCCCTCTTCGCGATAGCATTGGCAACAACCGCAGGAGCCACGCCACTCCCCGTTGCCCCGGGCGCCTGCTACGGCGCTAGCTCCATAGGTCTCTGCCCAGGTGGGGGTCCAACGAATCTGTCGATTCATCCGCCGGCGCAGAACTCGCCTATCAACCCTTCCCAAATTCTGGCCACCACTGGCGTGCTCAGTGTGACCGGCCTCAATCCGCAGACGAACGCCCTCGCATTCACCGGAAATTTCGAGGAAATCGTTTATCGTAATTCGAATGGCTTCCTAAGCTTCTATTATCAAATCGGCATCACGGGGCCGACCTCCACCAGCCACACCAACTGGCTGCAAACCAGCGGCTTTGCAGGCTTTGCGACCAGCGCTTGGTACAACACAAACACATCCGTATTACCCGGGTTCCCGACCCAGACCAATCCCCAGACCTACCAAGCCCCGAATGGCGTGATGCGGAGCAATAACGGCTCGACGGTCACGTTTATGTTTGCCCCACCCAACACGCCGTTTCAGTTCATGAACACTTATGCCATGGTAATCGACACCAATGCTACCAGCTTCACGTTCGGCAATACTAAAATGATCAACAGCGGCACGGCCTTTATTGCCAATACGTTCGCTCCCAGCCCCGAGCCGGGCGCAATTATCCTGTTCGGAACCGTCCTCATCATGGGCGGCTTTTTCGCACGAAAGCGCCTTTCGAGAAACTAGCGTTTCGAGCGGTCGTTTCCTCCAGATTTGAAAAGGCGCTTGGCGTTACCGCCAAGCGCTTTTTTTTGGCTCAAGTCATTGTGTTTGTTGAAACTTGTTAAGCAGTAGTATCTATTCGCACATCGAGCCCGCCTCGAATACCAAGATTTTGGGATTTAGTCCTAGGGCAGGTGCTCGCCCGCCCGTTTTAACCCCCACGAAATACGCTAACTGGTTTGAATAGATGGGCATAGCAGTTTGGTGCCAATGTTGCCCAAAGCTAAGCCTAGCAGACACGCCTAACTATGTCACCGCCGAAACCATCTGGCCTCATGCAGCAGTTCTCGATCCTCTCGCTACTCCGAACTTGTTGGATTCACAGGGTCGGAATTCTAGCCGGATGGGTGTTGCTCACGTTGGGGGCCGCCGTCATTGTAATGAAATTGCCGCCTGTCTACACGGCGGAAGCCCTGATCCTCGTGGAATCACAGAAGATTCCTGAGCGATTGGTCCCATCCACGGTGAGCAGCGATCTTCAGGATCGCTTGGCTACGATTAGCCAGGAAATCCTCAGTAGTCCGCGGCTCCAAAAAATTATCGATGATTTCGGCTTGTATCGAAACGAACGCCAAGATCACGTACCGGAAGAGATTCTCCAGCAGATGCGTGCCGACATCACCAGCAAGGTGGAGCGGGGCTGGTCCAACAACAAGCCCGGCGCTTTCCGTGTAGGGTATTCGGGTCCGGAGCCGGCCGTCGTGGCGCAAGTGGCCAATCGTATTGCGAATCTCTACATCGAGGAGAACCTGCGAACACGCGAAGTTCAGGCGGAAGGCACTTCGGAATTCCTGAAGGGGCAACTCGAGGATGCCGAGAAGCGACTCAACGAGCTGGAAGCGAAGATTAGCGAGTACAAGTTGAAGCACAATGGCGAGCTTCCGGAGCAGGCAGGTGCGATTACGGTCGGGTTGAATCGCTTGCAAAATGAGCAGAATAATAACCGCGAAGCGATCCTCCGGGGCGAGGAGACCAAAGCCATGCTGGAGAATACGTTGCGGCTGGCTCAGGCGACCCTCGATACGTTGAGCCAGCGAGCCACAAATGTCGCGGCGGCACCGGCGGAAACGCGAAGCCTGCCGGTGGCGAACCAGCTGCAACCGGCGGCTCCTCCCAAAAAGCCTTCCGAGATCCTAGAGGCCCAGCTTGAACAATTACGGAGCCGCTACGGGGATGCCCATCCAGAGGTAAAGCGGATGCGTCAGGACGTCAGCAGAGCAAAAGCGGCCGAAGCTGCTGCCGCGAAGGCCCCGTCCACGCCAGTCGAACAACCGCTCGTAACCAAGCCGGAGAGCGGCAACACCGAGGCGGCGGGCGTTCCGTCGAAAGCTTTCACCGCGAATACCGCGGAAATCGGCCAGGCACGTGAGCGCATTGAAACGTTAAAATCACAGATCCAGCTCACGGAAAATGATATGGAGCGGCGCAAGGCCGAACAACAGGCCATTGCTCGCGATCTGAATCTTACTCAGGCCCGTTTGGCGGCTATCCCCTTGCGTGAGCAGGAGATGCAGCAGGTGACCCGGGATCTCGAGAGCGCTCGGGCCAACTACCGGTCTCTTCTGGACAAAGCCCAATCGGCGGAAATGTCTACTGACATGGAGCGACGCCAAAAATCGGAACGATTCACCATCATCGATCCGGCGCGTATTCCCGGCAAGCCCTTCAAACCAAACCGACCCTTTTTCCTCCTCTTGGGGTCCGGCTGCGGATTTGTTATCTCTCTGGCTCTCTTCATTGGGCAGGAGATTCGCAAAGACCGTTTGTTGGGCGAGTGGGAGCTACCAAGCGGAATTAACATCCTCGCCCGGGTTCCCGAGATCTCGATTGATCGAGCTCAACCATCCACGGGCGCGATGGGGAGCGGATGGAAGGTCGGCAAACGTGTCGTTTTGGCCGGCACCGTTTTACTCGTGGTCAGCCTATTTGTCGCCCGCTACGGTCACGTAGTCGCCAGGTATTTACGCGTGTGGTTTTAGAATCATGTATTTAGAGCATTTTGGTTTAACAAAGAATCCGTTCAGCATGACTCCCGACCCGGGAATGCTGTACGTAACGCAGGCACATCGCGAAGCGCTGGCCGGACTAGCGTACGCGATTCTTGAACGTAAAGGATTTGCGATTCTAACCGGCGAAGCGGGAACGGGAAAAACCACACTCCTGACAAGGGTTTTGCAGCGCTTTCCCGCGAGCCGCGTCGTTTCCAGCGTAATTCTGAATCCAACGCTCACCGAGTCGGAATTCATGGAAATGATGATGTTCGACTTCGGCTTCCGCGATGTTCCTGCAAGTAAGGCACAGCGGCTGCTCAAGTTGCAGTCTTTCATCACTCGCAACAAAGAAGCGGGCAAAATTGTCCTATTAGTAGTGGATGAAGCTCATAAGCTCACGCCATCCGTGTTGGAGGAGATTCGACTGCTCAGCAACCTCGAGGTTCCGGGCGAGAAGTTACTCCAGATCGTGCTTGCCGGACAGCCCGAGTTTGTCGAGATCCTCAGCCGGCCGGGCCTACGGCAGCTGACGCAACGGATCACCGTCCGCCTATCCCTGGATGCGCTGAGCCCGGCACAGGTTGAAGAATACATTGTGCTCCGCTGGTCCAAGTCGGGCACTGGCATCGCTCCGTTTGCGGCTGACGTTTATCCCAAGATCGCCCATTGGTCGCGAGGGATCCCGCGCCTGGTAAATGCCATCTGTGACAATGCTCTAATGCTGGCATTTGCCGAGCGCGCAACACGAGTCGAGTCCAAGCATGTTGAACACGCGTGCACCGATCTCTGGTTAGTGGAAAGAGAGCGGCCGAAAGCCGCCCCATTGAACGGTCATGGGCCGGTGCAAAACGGGGCAAACGAATTGTTGCGCCCAATGGCGGCTGTCGGTAAATCATCGGCGCCGGTGCGTATCCTGGATCCAGTCGTAAATCCAGACCAGTCGCGATGGGCGAGATGGATGGCCAAGCTTCGACCGGCAGAATAAGAAACCTATGAGCAAAATCTTTGACGCGCTACAAGGCACGCGAAGCGAAATTTCGGATTTACTACCGGACTTGATCGGTCCGAATGAGGCTATAGCCGCGGGCCCCGAGCGTACCCACTCCGAAGTACAGGCTGGTGTACCGTCGGCACCGGACTTGTCGGCCTATAACGGTGTCGCTACCGAGAACGCGCCTCTGGCGCGGCGCATTCTACCGATCGCAATTCAAAGGTCGGCTCCCCTGTTTCCCTTTGAAGATCCACGCGAACGGGCTGGCGAACAATACCGAACTCTTCGGACCAAGCTGGTCCATCACGTCAAAAAACCAAAATTGATCGTGGTTTCGAGCACAACTCCCGGCGACGGAAAGAGCGTAACTGCCGTCAATCTGGCATGTGCTTTGTCCCTCAAGCCGGACACCCGAGTCCTGCTTGTGGATGCAGACTTTCGCAAGCCTGTGATCGATGAAATGCTCGGGATGCCGGCTAAGCCTGGTTTGGGAGATGTACTCCTTGGCGGATGCGCCTTCGAAGATGCCGTGGTCCAAACGGAGCAGTATCCGAACCTGCACGTGCTGGTAAATGGAGAGGCTGACGCCAATCCGAGCGAATTGCTGGAATCCGAGCGCTGGCGCGCTTTTTGCGAATTCGTGCGTTCTGAATTCGAGTATGTGGTGATCGACTCTCCACCGACGGCCATGGCTGCGGATTACGAACTCCTGCAAATCAGGACGGATGGCACGCTTCTGGTCGTCCGTCCAGAACATTCCAACCGGACTGCTTGCTTGAACACCCTGGCATCGGTTCCCAAGGAAAAGCTGATCGGTGTCGTGCTGAATTTCTCCGAGAGCTGGTTCTTGAATAGACACGACAACTATAATTATCCGCCGGCAGGCTCCAACAAACCGGCATAGGAAGCTGGTGCCTAATTTTTAGTCACTTGCAAATCCAAGATGGGACTAACAGGACGGAGGTGTGCAATGCCGCCGGCGACCCAATCTCGGAGCACCTGGAGGAAGGTCATCAGCATTTCGCATTGCGCCGCCTTTCTGATCGCGTGAAACTACTCCAGAAGCCACATGCATGGCCGCTGATGGCCCTACTGGCAGCCTTCTCCTGCACAGTAGGAGTCCT
Organism: uncultured Solibacteraceae bacterium; assembly: GCA_964554945.1. Lineage (GTDB taxonomy): Bacteria > Acidobacteriota > Terriglobia > Bryobacterales > Bryobacteraceae > PSRJ01. The sequence goes on from CAZKQQ010000033.1 coordinate 37,734, forward strand.
CGCATTCCGTCGTAGCGCCGTTCGCGAGCTGGCGATGACCTTGTGGGTTCAAACCGTTCCCGATATTCGCTACGGCACGCATGTCGAGAATGTACTTGATTTGATGCGCTCGCGCGTGGGATCCCAACATCCGCGGCCGGCGGTTGTCGTGTTCCACGGCGGGGCATGGGAATCGGGGAGCCGCTACGAGATGCGCGACCGCGTCTGCCGGCGTTATTTAGCCAAAGGTTTCATTGTGGCAAACGTCGAATATCGGCGCGGCGCCGGACCGGCATCGGAAGATGCGGTTCGAGCGTTGGAGTGGTTTTTCCAGAATGCCGCATTGTTCGGAGCTGACCCGCGCAAGATTGTGGTAACAGGCGAGTCAGCGGGGGGCCAACTGGCGCTTCTTGCTGCGTTCACATCGCAAGTGCCGGTTGCTGCTGTCGTGAATTTCTACGGTATTTCCGATTTAGGTGCACTCATCGACCAACCGTTCGTCCGCGCAGCACTACCTCCGAACGACACATTCGCCAGCGCCACGCGGCTGTCGCCGTTGGGGGCCGTGCGTCCGGGCCTATGCCCCGTGTTGTCGATCCACGGGAGTTCCGATACGCTCGTACCACCCGAGCAAACCGTCCGCCTGACGGCGCGTCTTCGTCAAGCGGGTGACCAGAACGCCGAGGAATGGTTCATCCCCGGCGGCCGACATGGACTGTCCGAAACGGAATTCGAAAGTGCATATCAAACCGTTTTCGGGTTTCTGTCTCGCAGCGGAGTGCTTGGCTCCTAATGATGAACCGCTTTTTTGTCGCATTGCGAACGTATGGGTTTGGCACCCAGCGTGGCATCCCGAGTCTTGACGGTCTTCGCGCCATCTCCATATGTTTCGTGTTGATCGCTCACTTGACGGGCACTCGTGGTTTTCCGAATTTTGTGCCACTAGAAAAGCTCGGTGAGTTTGGGGTCAGAATCTTTTTCGTCATCTCCGGTTATCTGATCACCTCGATTCTGCTGAACGAGTTACGGCGGAGTCGCAGGATTTCCCTGCGCCGGTTCTACTTTCGGCGGACGTTAAGATTGTTTCCAGCGTCCTACGCATTAATCCTTGTGACTGCGGCGCTGGCGAGTACACAATTCGTACATCTGGAACGCTGGGATCTGCTATTCGGTGTCACGTACTCGATGAATTACTATTTATCAAACGGCTGGCCGCTTGGACATCTTTGGTCCCTTGCCGTTGAGGAGCAATTCTATCTCTTGTGGCCCTTAAGCCTTAGTATTCTCGGTCCCAGACGCTGCACTCGCGGATTATTCGTCCTGGTTTGCGTTGTGCCGGTCTTGCGTCTGGCCTCTGTTGCTCTTGCGCCCGCACTGAATTTCGTCATTTGGTCCGATGCTCTGGCCACCGGTTGTCTTTTAGCTATGCTTCGCGACCGGCTCGCAGCCAACGAGCGGTACCGTCGACTGCTCGCATCACGATGGTTCTTCCTCGTCCCCGCGGTGGCGGTAGCGGCAGTGTATACGCCGTCCACGAAGGTCTACTGGCTCATTTCAGAAACCATCATGAATACTGCGATCGCAATTACTACTGACTGGGCCATGCGAAACGCTGAGGGAAGAGTAGGCCGGATACTAAACTTTCCCGCGATCAGCTTCTTGGGTGTCCTCAGCTATTCACTGTACTTGTGGCAACAGATGTTTCTGGATCGGAATTCGAACAGCATCTATTGCCAGTTTCCTTTAAATCTGATCCTGGCGTTAGTTTTCGCAATGGGCTCTTATATATTGATCGAAGCACCATTCCTTCGGTTGCGGCAGGCCGTCGAAAACTCAAGGAAGCGCCGTACAGCGTCCGAGTGGGAATTAACAGCCGCGAGGGGCTCGGTTTTGTCAGCGACGCGGGAAGTTGGGTCGAACTAGATTATGTGCGGGATTGCCGGGTACCTAACATCGGGTAGAGGTTCGCAGGATCGCTCCGTATTGAATGCAATGTGCGATCGGATCGCACATCGCGGTCCCGACGGCTACGGTGAATTCTTTGAGGGTGACGTCGCGCTCGGGCACCGCCGCCTGAGCATCATTGATGTGAGCGGCGGCGCTCAACCGATGGGCAACGAGGATGGGACCGTCACGGTCATTTTCAATGGAGAAATCTACAACTACAAGGAACTGCGCAGCGATCTGGTGACAAAAGGGCACCAGTTCCGGACGCATTCCGATACCGAAGTGCTCGTCCATCTCTATGAAGAAGAAGGCGAGCGCCTCCCCGAGTTGTTGAATGGAATGTTTGCCTTTGCGATCTGGGATAGCCGCGAGCGCAAGCTGTTTTTGGCGCGCGATTGCATGGGAGAAAAACCGCTCTATTACACGGAGTCCATTCCCGGTCTGCGATTCTGTTTCAGCTCAGAACTCAAGGCCATGACAGCCGTACCTGGGTTCGCGGCCGACGTCGAGCCGCGCAGCGTGGCCGACTTTCTTGCATTCGGATACGTTCCCGACCCCGCTACGATTTTCCGGAACATATACAAACTCGCTCCCGCTCACTGCATCAGCGTAACTGGAAATTCGACGAGGCTGCGAAAATACTGGGCCCCTTCATTTGTGCCGGATCCGGCCGCCGACTTCGGCCGGAAAGCAGAAGAGATCCAGGCACTGGCAGGCGATGCGGTCGCCAGGCGGATGATGAGTGATGTTCCGTTGGGCGCATTCCTGAGCGGCGGCGTCGATTCGGGCGCTGTAGTTTCGTTCATGGCCGAACAGAATCCGCGGGCGCTGAAGACGTTTACGATCGGATTTACGAACTCGGCGTTTGACGAGCGCCACTACGCCCGATTGGTAGCCCAACGCTACCAAAGCGAACATCACGAGCAGGTCGTGTTGCCGTCGATTCACGAATGTCTGGCGACCCTGGTCAGGCACTTCGACGAACCGTTCGCGGATGACTCGGCCATCCCCATGTTGTACCTCAGTAAAATGACGCGCGATCACGTAACGGTTGCGCTTTCGGGCGATGGCGCCGACGAGATTTTCGGGGGGTACCGGCGATATAGACACGCGATGATTGAAGAGCGTGTACGTGCGAAATTTCCGGATTGGTTCCGTCAATCGGCTTTCAAATTGGCGGGACGCTACTATCCCAAATTCGACTACCTTCCGCAGGTGTTCCGGGCCAAGACAATGCTGACGAACGTCGCCCAGGAAATCGGAGATGCGTATTTCACGTCCATGACCGCGTTCCGGGACGGCGGGCTACAGAGCGTGCTCTCGCCAGATCTTGCGCATACACTCGGAGGTTACTCACCGCGGGAAAGCTATCGTGAGCGATTCCGTGCCTTTAGCCATCTGGGACCACTCGAGCAGATGCAAGCTGTCGATCTGGATACCTATCTTCCCGGCGACATTCTGGTGAAAGCCGACCGGGCCACGATGGCCTATAGCCTGGAGAGCCGGCCCCCGTGGCTGGATCCGCGGCTGGTCGAATTGGCCTCTACACTTCCGCCCGAGCTGAAAGTGCGAAGCGGAACTGGAAAGCGAATTTTCAAGGCAGCGGTAGCGGATCGTTTGCCGTCTGAGGTTATTTCCCGGCGAAAAATGGGGTTTTCGGTTCCGATGGCCGAGTGGATGAGAACCAGTCTAAGGCCTACATTCGAAGCCATCGCGCTCGATGGCAGAGCCGAATCCCTGATCGAACGCAAGCAGGCACGCAAGTTATGGATTGAGCACCAGTCGGGATTACATGATCACGGCCGAAAGCTATGGAGCCTACTGATGCTGGCTTGCTGGTGGAATTCAGTAGCTGACCCTGGGACTATGGACGCCGCGGGAGTTTCCGCCGGCGCGGTGCAATAGATGCGCGAAGCGATTTTAGCAGTGGTCGTCGTAGGATTTGCGATCGCGGGTGTCATCAATCCCCGCATCGGGATTCTGGCTTGGGTTTGGTATGCGATCATGCGGCCGGACTTTCTGGTTTTTGCCGCACGAGACAATAACTACTCGACTCTCCTGGCGGGCGCCACCATGATTGGTAGCATTCGATATTTGCCCGAGATTCGGACATGGATTCGGAATCCCATCTGCCTGGGGCTGATCCTGCTCGTAGGGCTCGCGTTTGTCTCGCAGCTTTCTCCAGTCCTGAAGGATAAGATTGGTTCCGACCGGTTTACCATCTTTTGGCGGATGATGTTGATCATTCTGTTCATCCCCATGCTGTTGAAAACCATTACACACCTGAAGGCGTTTCTTATGGTGATGGCATTTTCGATCGGCGTGGTCGGCCTGAAATTTGGGCTTTTCGGTTTACTCCACGGCGGCGTCCGCTTTGCAACCGGTTTTGGCGGGTTCATGAGCGACAATAACGCACTGGCATCGGCAATGGTAACGATGCTGCCACTGTGCTGGTACGCGCGGAGACTGACGGAATCTAAATGGCTGCGCCTTCTGCTGCTGTGCATGACCCTGACAATGGTCAGCACCGTCGTTATGACGTATTCGCGAGGCGGCGCCATCGGCGTCGTGGTGGTCTTCGCTTTGATTCTGTTTCGCAGCAAGAAGCGCCTGCAGCTCGCGCTCGTGCTCGCCGGAATCTCGATCATCCCACTCTACATGGTTGGCACATCCTATACAGATCGATTGGCTACTCTCCAAACTCCGGAAGAGGAAACATCGGCCCGGTCACGTATGGTGTTCGCTACCGCGGCGATCGAAATGTGGAAAGACTATCCGTTTTTCGGAGTCGGATTCGGAATGCGGAGCGAACAAGTCCTAATTCAAAAATACGTCGAAACCTACACCGACGAGGATGTCGATTACGGCTCGCTGGTTTTGCATAACACGTATCTTCAGACTCTGGTAGACTGCGGTTTGTTCGCGTTCCTGGCTTACGTGGGGACCTTGTTCGGCACCATCATATGGCTCGGCTTCGAAATTCGGCGCACGCGGCGAGAGCACCCCGGATTCGAATTTTTTCCAATGGCCATCCAGACCGGATTACTCGGCTTTTGTGTGACTAGTACGTTTCTTTCGGAAATGCACGTAGATTTCATTTATATCCTGACGATGGCCGCAGCGGTCTGGAGGGAGTGCCGCTACGCATTGCCCAGCGTACCCAGCGCACAAGCTTTGGATAACGAGACTCTACCGGCCGATGACTCGCAGCTCATGCTCGCGCCAGCACCTGTGCAGATCTCCTAACGTCGGTCAGCGTGCGGGTATAACCTTTTAGGGCATTGTACCGATCTATAAGTATGGGTACAATCCGGTCGATAGTAGTTCGTGTCATTTCCGACCTACCTGTCGGGGGTAAAACGTTGAAGCGAGGAAGGTCACCGCAAAACATGAAGATCACCAATTTGGCAACGGGTAAAGTCCTCGGAGTTCTGATCTGTGCTTTTGGTATGGGAGCAGTGGCTCAGAATAATTCGGTGACGATTACCGATGGAAGCGGGGCCGTTCAGACAAACCGGCCGTTCAGCATCTCGCGGGTGTTTGCAAAAGGCGAAATCGCAAACTATCCGCAGCCCGTAATCGGCGGCCAGCCAATTTCGCCGTGGCAGAGCGACGTAAAGAATCGTTGGCCGGACGGCAGTGTGAAACACGCGATCATCAGTTTTGCAACCACGCTGACTGCGGGCGGGTCGGCGATAGTAGGCTTTGTCAACAATGCGAACCCATGCTCCGCGGGGAATCAAGGTGCCTGCGACAGTTCCGCGCTGACCACCACTTCTTCCATGTTAAGCCCATCCTGGATGTCCGGGACGCCGTCCTGGAATGCTCAGATCGAGATGACCGGCAGCAGCACGCTTACCGTGAATGCGCGGACCATGTTGGGCAATCTCAGCATCGCACCGAATCAAGTGCGGTACTGGCTGCGTGGTCCTGTCGTCACTCAGGTGATGGTCGAGGACCGGTCGCAGGCGCTCTCACAAGATGTCGGCTGGGACGCCTACAAGAGTCTCCATCCTTGGTTCGTCCTAACGTTCTACAACGGGTGGCCGGGGGTAAAAGTTGAGTACATTGTCGAAAACTGCTGGACCACGAAGCTCGAGGATATCCCCTTCTCGGTAGCCCTCAAGGCGGGCACTGCGCTAGGCCAGGTTTATTCGAAGGCGCAGTTTACGCATTTCGCGCGCAC
>CAZKQQ010000034.1:0-15743 GCA_964554945.1 uncultured Solibacteraceae bacterium
TGCCCAGCCCGTGACGCCGCACCGAAAAGACGCTCGCGCGTGATGCCCGGTTCGTCGCCGACGATGGCGCGCCGGAGTCCTGTGATGCGATTGAAAAGCGTCGACTTTCCGACATTGGGCCGGCCCACAATCACCACCGTGGGGAGTGAGGCCGACATGCACCCTCATGATAACCCGGCATCGCGTGCTAATTTCGGATTTGCGACATTACCCGATCTTTCTGGATCTCGAAGGACGACGAGTGGTGGTGGTCGGCGCCGGAAAGGTGGCACTCCGGAAGACGCGCGGATTGGTCGCGGCAGGGGCGCGCGTCACTGTCGTGGCGCCGCGGAGCGAGTCGGAATTCGCGGGACTGCCGGTGCGGATCGTCAAGCGGCGGTTTCGGGTATCGGATCTGGAAGGCGCGGCGCTGGTGTTTGCGGCAACCGATGACCGCGAGGTGAACCGGCGAATCGGGGTGGCGGCGCAGCGGCGCGGCATTTTGGCGAACATCGCGGATGCGGCGGCAGAGTGCGACTTCGTTGTGCCGGCCCGTGTAGAACGGGGTATAGTGCAGATCGCAATTGCGACGGGAGGGCGTAACCCGCGGGTGGCAGCGGAATTGCGGCGGAAACTGGAGAAACTCCTGTAGTGACTCCGAGCTGATGAACCGGGAGCTAATGGTATTTGCCATGGTATAATGCCATCGTGCACGGAAGAATTACCATGGATTCCGCCGGGCGGCTCATTATTCCCAAGCCGATCCGCGAGGAACTGCACCTGAAGGCGGGGGATTCGCTCGAAATCGAGAGCAAAAGCGACCAGATCACTTTGCGGCCCGTCCGCCCGCAAGCCACGCTTAAGAAAGAACAGGGCGTCTGGGTTTACCAGGGCGAACCGGCTGATGTTTCGATTCCGGCTCTCATCGCCCGCGAACGGGAAAATCGCGTTCAGAAACTCGTTGAGTGAAAGAATTCTTCGACACCTCCGTGCTGATTGCCGCATTTTGGGGTGGGCATCCTCAGCACCAGCCAAGTCTCAAACTCCTGGCTGCCGCTTTGCCTAGGCAATCCGCCTGCGGTGCGCACTCGATGGCAGAAGTGTATGCGACGATGACGGCTTTACCCGTTAAGCCGACCATTCCTCCTGAACAGGCTTTACTCTTTATCGATGAAATCCGATCGCGCCTCATGACCGTCACTCTCGACGCCGACGAATACTTTCAAGCCGTGCGGACAAGTGCGGATCACGGCTTCACCAGCGGAAAAGTCTACGACGTATTGCTGTTGCGATGCGCCGCCAAAGTCAGGGCGCGGACGATCTACACCTGGAACCTTAAAGATTTTCAAAGGATCGCTCCGGACCTCGCCAACCGGATCCGCACACCATAGCGACGACTCATGCCACCAAACACGCCGGCGATAAGCTCCGGAACCGACGCAATCCTCGCCGGCTCTCCGTAGCCTCGCGCTAAAATCAAAACATCCTGATGCCTACCCAGGTCCGAAGCGCCTCCGCCCGACAGTTCTTTTCGCGCCATGGCGCGCTGTCGAAATGGCATCCGAATTATGAGTACCGGGGCGGCCAGGTTGAAATGGGCGAGGCTGTCGAATCGGCCCTGGCTGAGAAACGCCACCTGATTGTGGAAGCAGGAACAGGAACCGGTAAGACGCTCGCGTATCTTGTGCCCGCTCTGCTTTCCGGCAAGCGCATCGTGGTCTCCACCGGCACCAAGAACCTGCAGGAGCAGCTTTTCTTTAAAGACGTTCCGTTTCTCCAGCAGCATTTCTCGCGTCCGCTGAAGGTCTGCTATATGAAAGGCCGGAACAATTACGCCTGCCGGCAGAAGATCTATGACGCGGAGAAAGAACCGATTCTAACGGGGCTGGAAGAGCTGGCCGACTTTCAAATCATCCAGCAATGGGAGAAGACCACCGAATTCGGCGACCGCGCGGAAATTGCGACCCTGCCGGAAGCGAGCAGCGCCTGGGCCAAAATTGACGCGCGCGCCGACCTCTGCACCGGGCAGAAGTGCCCCAACTTCGAGCGGTGCTTCATTACGCTCATGCATCAGCGCGCGCTCGAGAGCGATATCATCATCGTCAACCATCATCTGTTCTTCGCGGATCTCGCCCTCAAGGACGAAACCTACGAAGGCGGCATCCTGCCGGAGTATCAGGCAGTGGTTTTCGACGAGGCGCACGAACTCGAAGACGTAGCCGGACAGTATTTTGGTGTTTCGATCAGCAATCATCGGTTTCAGGACCTGCGGCGGGACCTCTCGGTGGTCAGCCGCTTGAAAAAGTTCGGGACGCCGGAGCTGGACCGCATCCTCGAGCGTCTGGACGAGCTTACGATTCGCTTCTTCGCGCTGTTCGGCGCTGGCGAAGGGCGTCTGCCCTTCGTCGGCCGTGACGCGTTCCGCGAGAATAACGAAGAAATCTACACGGACCTGATGGGCGTTCTGGAACTCATCACCTCTCATCTCAAACTGATTCACAATCCGCCCGAAGAGATCATGCCGCTGTTCCGCCGTACCGGAGAGCTGATCCTGGGGCTGCGGTTCGTGATGGAAGAGGATGATGACCGGTACGTCTACTGGGTGGAGAAGCGCGGGCGCGGCTGCTTTCTCCAGGCCACGCCGATCGATGTATCCGGGCTCTTGACCAAGCGGCTGTTTGATCGGGTGGAGACGGCGGTGCTGACGTCGGCCACTCTGGCGGTAGCCGGCGGGTTCGATTATGTGCAGAAGCGCCTCGGGCTCGACAACGCGCGCACGCAGATTGTCCCCGGCCATTTCGACTACCAGAAGCAGGCGCTACTCTACATTCCCCAACACTTGCCGGATCCCCGCAGCCCGGCGTTTCCGAAGTCGGCGGCAATGGAAGTGGGGCGCATCCTGCGGCACAGCCGCGGCCGCGCCTTCGTATTGTTTACCAGTTACCAGCAGATGCGGCTGGTCCACGATACCGTGTCGCTCGAAATCGAGTACCCGACGCTTCTGCAAGGCACCGGACCGCGGCGCGCGCTACTCGAGGAGTTCCGCTCGACGCCGAATTGCGTCCTGTTCGCGACCGCGGCGTTCTGGCAGGGCGTGGACGTGCCGGGCGAGCAATTGAGCTGCGTTATCATAGATAAGCTGCCGTTCGCGGTCCCCTCGGATCCGGTGGTGCAAGCCCGGATCGAAAGCATTCGCAGAGCCGGGGGAAATCCTTTTTACGATTACCAGATTCCGCAGGCTGCCATCGCGCTGAAACAGGGATTTGGACGGTTGATCCGCAGCCGGTCGGATCGAGGCGTGCTGGTGCTGCTGGATAACCGCATCACCAAACAGCGGTACGGCCAAATGTTTTTTGACAGTCTTCCCGATTATTCGTTCAGCACCCGAATCGAAGACGTGGAGAGTTTTTTCGATGTTTGAAGTGACGATTGAACAGACGTTCGCCGCGGGACACGCTTTGCGCAATTACCACGGTAAGTGCGAAAACGTGCACGGCCACAACTACCGTTGCGAGGTCACGGTGGAAGGCGAACAGCTCGATCACGTGGGGCTGCTGGTGGATTTCGTGCTCCTGAAGAGAGTAGTGCAATCGGTGATCGACCGCATGGACCACCAGTGGCTCAACGATTTTCCGCCCTTCGACGTCCTCAATCCTTCGGCCGAGAACATCGCCAAGTTCATTTACGACGAAGTCCACAAAGGGATCAACGCGGGGCCGGGAGTCCGGCTGGGCTCGGTGAAGCTGTGGGAGACCGATACGTCGTACGCCACGTACCGCCCCTAACGCCGGCGATACTCCAGCTCAACGTTCCAGAAAATCGATCGCCTGGGCGAGCGTAGCGGCGCCACAGGTCTCGTGCCCCATTCCTTCCACATCGAATAGTCTTGCGTGAAAACCGTGGGCGAGGTAACCGCCATGATAAATGTCCAGAATGTTGCCGCGGCGGAAGTCCCGGCTGCCGGTAATCATCGCGAAGCGAGTCCTTCTCCTCACGACAGCCATCCGCCCGGGCGGCAGCTTGACCATGCCATGCCCGTGCGGTTTGCCTTCCGTACCGGCCGTGCTGGACGAACGTGCCTGAGGCACGCGCTCATAGAATTCAGCGCCGGAATTCAGGATTGCCCCTGTGATTAGGGGCGCGTCATAGAATGCGAGTTCATTGGCCACGCGCGCTCCGCCGGAGAAGCCGGCAGCGTAGATACGGGCGGGATCGATATAGTAAACCTTCTTCATTTCGAGCGTGCCCAGCAGGGCCAAACCGAGCCGCCGGAAGATGTGACGCGAGTTGCCCGAGCCCTGCGCGGCCACGAACAGCAGCTTTTTCTCGTCAAGGACCGCGGACCAGCCGGCCGGAAGACCAGTCTGCTCCTCAGTGCCGGTGTAGACGATTAAGCCGAACCGCTCGCGTCCCGTATAGGACTCCGGCACGTGAACGAAAAACCTCTCCTCGGCCGGACGAACACCGAAAGCGTTCCAACTGGCGCCGGACGGTGTTGCATACGGCTCGTGAAAGGTAATGAGACGATCGCCGGAGGCCGTTCCAAATCCGGTCGGACGCTCGACTCCAACGGGCGCTCCATTCGGACCCGCCGCCACCTCTCCCGAATTCGCGGCGTCCGTTTTTGCCGCATCCACTTTCTCCAGAGGGAAAATTTGGGGATCTCCATTCTCATCGGGGCACGTGTACGCGGCATTGAAAACGAGGAAGGGTCCGCCGCAGTCGATCCGCGATCCGTCCTTTCGAACAATGATCCAGGAATCGGCGGGCGTGCACGATGCCACGAATAAGGCGAGCCCGATCAGCCGCAGGCTGGCGTGAGAAGTGGCCGGTCGCGCGGCCGCGCGGAGGGATTCGGCGGACACGGACCGATTCTAAGCGCTGGGACTGGTGATTCAATACCTATCGAAGGTTAGCCGGCACGGACGCCGTATGGCCGGCCATATACTTCCGACAACTTGAGCCGGCAACCCACGGCCGCCGACAATTAAGGAGCGGCACACCATGAGCCAGACAGCGCAATACGCGACGCGATCGTCCGGCGGCGCACAGACTTCGGATCGCCTGGGAGCCCGCGTGCTGTGGTTTGCACTCAGTTTCTATTTGTTGATGACTCTCAGCTTTATCTTTTACGCGGCTAAGCTACGCTATCCCATGTTCGTCATCGGAGCACTCGTTTACGGGATCGTGTCGATGATATTGGGTCGCGTGCTGCAAAGAGTGCACCGGCGAATCGCAGCCGCGACTCCCCCTCAGAAATAATCTGAATGGAGTGACAGGCTGTCGCGCGCTATTTGGCGTAGTACGCGGCGTTTTGGGCGGTGAAGCCGGCCCATTTTTCCGGCAGATCGTCCAGCGCGAAGATCGCGGAGACCGGGCACACCGGCACGCAGGCGCCACAGTCGATGCATTCCACCGGGTCGATGTACAGCATTTCGCTGTCGGCGAAACCCGCCTCATCTTTCTTCGGGTGGATGCAATCCACCGGGCAGGCGTCGACGCACGCCGTATCTTTAGTGCCAATGCACGGTTCTGCTATTACATATGCCATCGGAGAGTTTTTCCCAGTTCATCTATACATAACACACAGGGCTCAGTGGATACAAACCACATCTTGCCAACTGCGCCTATGAGGCACCAAACTGTAGAAGATGCCAGCCAAAGTACGAAAAGCCGTTTTTCCTGCCGCGGGGCTGGGCACCCGGTTCCTCCCCGCTACCAAGGCGCAGCCGAAGGAAATGCTTCCCATTGTGGACAAGCCGATCATCCAGTACGGCGTGGAGGAGGCGCTGCACTCGGGGATCCAGAACATCATCATCGTCACCGGGCGCGGCAAGTCGGCCATCGAGGATCATTTCGATGTCAGCTTCGAACTCGAGAATCTGCTGGAGACTCGAAATAAGAAGGAGCTGCTGGCCATCGTCCGCAATATCTCGGACATGATCAACGTCTCCTACATCCGCCAAAAAGAAGCTCTGGGGCTGGGGCATGCCGTTTTGCGGGCATTGGAACTGGTCGGCCAGGAGCCGTTCGCCGTAGTGCTCGCGGACGACGTCATCGAAGCTGAGACGCCTTGCCTGCGCCAGCTTCTGGACGTCTATAGCTTTTTTAGTTCGCCGGTGCTGGCCGTCATGGAAGTTCCCCGCGAGAACATTTCCGCCTACGGCTGCATCGATGCCGAGCCGGTCAGCTATCACAATTCCAACGACCGTGTGTTTCGCATTCGCGACCTGGTGGAAAAACCCAAAGCCTCTGAGGCCCCGTCGAATCTTGCGATCATCGGTCGGTATGTGCTGACGCCGGATATCTTCGATTCGGTTCAGAGCATCGATCCCGGATCGGGCGGCGAGATTCAGTTGACCGACGCCATGCGGCACCTGCTGCGATCGCGGCCGATTTACGCGTGCCGTTTCGACGGAACACGCTATGACGCCGGCGATAAGCTCGGTTTCCTCAAAGCCACGGTGGAATACGCGCTCCGGCGGTCCGATCTGGGCGGACCCTTTCGCGAATACCTGAAGAGTCTTAAGCTGTAAGGATGCTGCCTGTCGGGTGTAAAGAACGAATCGCCGCCGTGGTGGGACCGCGCGGGTACCTCGACCGGCCCGAAGACCTGGCGATCTACGAATACGACGGCAGCATCGACAAGCACCGGCCCGACCTGGTTGTGTTTCCACGAAGCACGCAGGACGTCGCGGCGATCGTCCGGATCGCGCGCGATTTGCAGGTGCCGCTGGTGGGGCGCGGTTCCGGAACGGGACTTTCGGGCGGAGCGATCGCGCGCGAAGGAGGCATTACCGTCGCGTTCGCGCGGATGAACCGCATCCTGGAGATCGATCTCGAGAACGAGCGCGCCGTAGTGCAGCCTGGCGTGGTAAATCTCGACCTCACCCTGGCCGTGCAGAATTCCGGCTACTTTTATGCCCCCGATCCGTCCAGCCAGCGCGCGTGCACCATCGGCGGCAACGTAGCCGAGAATGCCGGCGGGCCGCATACGCTCGCATACGGCGTGACCACCAACCATGTGCTCGGGCTGGAGCTGGTGCTGCCGGATGGTTCGGTGGTCGAGACCGGTGGCAAGGAAGCCGACCTGCCGGGCTACGACCTTACGGGCCTGCTCACCGGCTCGGAAGGCACGATGGTGTTCGTCACCAAGATCATCGTGCGATTGATGCGCAAGCCGGAGCAGGTAAAGACGGTACTGGCGATCTTCGAATCGAGCGCGGATGCCGGGCGCACGGTGGCCGAGATCACCGCGCGCGCCATTACGCCAGTCGCCGTGGAGATGCTCGATGGAGTGATGCTCCGAATGGTGGAGGAAGCCACGCACGCCGGTTATCCGATGGACGCGGCCGCGGTGCTGCTGATCGAGCTGGAAGGCCTGCGCGAGGTGGTCGAAGAGCAGACCGAGCAACTGCGCCAGGCCTGCACGCTGTGCAATGCGCGGGAATTCCGGGTGGCGCGCACCGCTCAGGAACGTGACTTGCTTTGGGCGGGGCGCAAGAATGCATTCGGGGCCGTAGGCCGCGTGAGCCCTACCTACTACGTGCAGGATGGCGTCGTGCCGCGAACCAAAATCGAGCCGACGCTCCGCTACATCGGCGAAGTCTCGCGCAAGTATGGTCTGACGATCAGCAACATTTTTCACGCCGGCGATGGCAATCTGCACCCGATCATTCTTTTCGATCCGCGCAAACCCGGCGATCTGGACAAAGCGCGCGCCTCCGGTGAAGACATCCTGACATACTGCATCGACGCAGGCGGCTCGATTACCGGCGAGCACGGCGTCGGCATGGAGAAAAACGAGCTGATGTCGAAGCTGTTCAGCGCGGAGACGCTGGATTTGATTCTGCGTTTAAAACTTCTGTTCGATCCGGACGGCCGCATGAATCCCGGCAAGGTATTACCGACGGGAAAAGGTTGCCTGGAGATCCGGCAACCCGCGTTAGCGCCCGGCACCCCTCTTTACTGAAAATCGGGGCAGACACCGTCTGTCCCATTTTCAGGCGCGGCGGCGCATCTCTGCCCGGGCTTCGGCTTCCGCGGTGCGCGCACGCTCCGCCTCCCGCTTATCGTGGAGCTTCTTCCCCTTCGCTAACGCTACCTCGCACTTGATGCGACCGTCTTTGAGGTAGATTTTCGTTGGAATCAGCGAAAGACCCTTCTCGCGGGTCTGCCCCAGCAACTTGTCGATTTCCTTGCGGTGCAGCAGCAGTTTCCGATTGCGGATCGGCGGATGGTTTTCACGATTCCCGTGGGAGTATTGGCTGATATGCGCGTTCAGCAGCCAAGCTTCGTTGTTCAGGACAGCGGCGTACGCCTCTTTTAACTGAATTTTGCCGTCTTTGGCAGCTTTCACTTCCGTCCCGGTGAGTACCATGCCGGCTTCAAAACGCTCCAGCAGGAAATAATCATGGGCCGCCTTACGGTTATCGGAGAGGATTTTCAGGCTGGCGTCTTTGCTGGCCAAATTTTGATCTCAACGCGCAGAAGCCGAATCTCGTCAAGGACTTTAGATGCCACTGCCTCGCGCAAACGCAATTCATCTTAACATAGGGCCCCCGCCTGGACCGCCAAAAGTAAAGGGAACATGTCTTTTTTCAATCGCTTAACCGCGGTCGTCCTGACTGCGATTTTGATCGGGCCGACAGTGCCCCTGCAGGCCAAGACCAAGAAAGGAGACAAGTACCTCGGCGAAGGCCGCGTGCACGAGGCCAAGAAGGAATGGGACGACGCCCTGCAGCAGTACGAGCGGGCTTTGTCCGAAGATCCGGCTGATGTCGTGTATCAAATGTCCGCGCAAAAGGCCCGGTTTCAGGCGGCCCAGTCGCATCTGGACAAAGGTCTCAAGGTCCGCGATCAGGGACAACTCGGCGAAGCGTTGCTCGAATTTCAAAGAGCGTACCAGTTGAATCCGGGCTCCTCCGCCGCCGAACAGGAAATCCGCCGCACCCAGGAGATGATCCAGCGCGAGCGCCTGCGCGTCCAGCAGACCGGCAAAGAGGCCCCCGCCGAGGAGCGCGCGCTGACTCCCGTCGAGCAGGCGAAAAAAGAGAGCGAACAGAAGCTCAATACCTTGCTGCCGGTTCCCGAACTCAAGCCGCTCAATAACGAGCCCATCAATCTGAAGATGAACAACCAATCGCCGCGCGTCCTGTTCGAAACCGTGGCCAAAGTAGCGGGGATCAATGTTCTGTGGGATCCGGACATGAATCCGCCGCCAAATACGGGCCGGAATCTTTCCATCGAGCTGAATAACTCCACCCTCGATCAGGCGTTGGACGATCTGGCGACGCTGACCAAGTTCTTCTGGAAACCCCTTTCCGCGAATACCATCTTCATCACCAACGACAACGTCAATAAACGCCGCGATTACGAAGACCAGGTCATGAAGGTCTTCTATTTGTCGAACGTCAACACAGCCCAGGAAATTCAGGAAATCATCAACGCGGTCCGAACCTTGACGGAACTCAACCGCATCATGCCGTATAACTCGCAGAACGCGATTATCGTTCGCGGGGAGTCGGACCGCGTCGCGCTTGCGGAGCGAATCATCAGCGATCTGGATAAACCGAAATCGGAAGTCGTTGTGGATATCATGGTGCTGCAGGCCAGTTCGAACTTCAGCCGGCAAATCACCGCAGCGCTCGCCTCCACCGGGCTGAATGTGCCGGTGAATTTTACTCCGCGGCCCGGCCTGCAGGTGGTTCAGAATCCGAGCACCACGTCTTCGACCACGTCGTCGACCACGTCTTCGACTACCTCGACTACAACTCCGACCACCACCACCACCACCACGCCATCTGGCCCGGCCGCCATTCCGCTTGCCAACCTGGGACACCTGGCTAGCTCCGACTTCTCGATCACGCTTCCCGGCGCTCTGCTGCAAGCGGCTTTGAACGATGCCAATACCACCGTTCTGCAATCGCCGCAGATTCGCTCCGTGGACAACGTGAAGGCTTCGCTCAAAATTGGCGACCGGGAACCGACCGCCACCGGCAGCTTTCAGCCGGGCATCGGCGGTGTCGGCATCAACCCGCTCGTCAACACGCAATTCACTTACATCGATGTGGGCGTCAACGTGGACATCACGCCGCGCGTCCATGATAACGGCGAAGTCTCCATGCACGTGGAATTGGATATTTCCAACGTGAGCGGCACGGTCGATTTGGGAGGCCTCAAGCAGCCAATCATCAGCCAGAAAAAGGTAATCCACGACATCCGGATGAAGGAAGGCGAAGTGAACCTGCTCGGCGGCCTCATCGTCCAGCAGCAGGACAAGAGTGTTACCGGTATACCGGGACTCTCCAGCATTCCGATCCTCCGCCGGCTTTTCACCGGCGAGAGCGTGGATCGCAGCCGTAGCGAATTGATGATTGCGCTGATCCCGCACATCATCCGGCGGCCTGACATCACACCCGAGAACCTGCGCGGGATCCTGGTCGGCAACGCCACCACCATTAAGCTGAACTACGGGCAACGACCGTCGGAAGCGCCGGCGCCGAGGCCCGCTGCGGTGACGCCGCCGGCCGGCGCTCCCGTCGTTCCTCCGGTAACCGCGCCAGTTCTTGCGCCTCCGGCAACCGCTCTTCCGGCGACTGCGCCGCCAGCCGCAGCGCCGCCGGCCACAGCGCCACCGGCCGTGGCTCCGCCTCCTCCTCCCAGCCCAAATAGTCCCGCGCCGGGCAATGCCGCCATCCGATTCCTTCCCGACCGCATCGATGCCAACCTGCCGGGCACCTTCACGGTGGCGGTTGCAGTGAATAATGCCGCAGACGCCGTCTCCGCTCCCCTGCAGATCCAGTTCGATCCCAAGGTGTTACGACTCAATGACATTTCCAGCGGCGATTTTCTGGCCCAAGGCGGCGTGTCGCCGGTGTTTGCCAAAAACATTCAGAACGATGCGGGGACGGCTACCGTACAACTCAGCCGGCCGCCCGGCTCACCCGGCGTCTCCGGCGCCGGCGTACTGGTTACGCTGAATTTTCAAGCCGTGGCGAAGGGCAATACCACCGTCACCGTCACGAACGGGACCCTCCGTAACTCGCAGAACCAGGTGATCGGAGGCGGCAACCCGGGCTTACCGGTGCGCATCCAGTAGGCGTTCGCGATGAAACGACGTAACCAGCGCGGATTGACTTTGGTCGAGCTGATCGTGGCCTTCACGATCATGCTGATCCTGACCAGCATGGCGGTCCCGCTGGCCCGAGCTAAAGTCCGCGCCGAGCGTGAGCGCCAGCTCCGCTTCGCCCTCGACGACATCCGCCGCGCCATCGACAAATACAAGGACTATGCCGATGCCCAGGCCTTCGGACCCATCAAGCAGGGCACCAACGGCTATCCCGAATCACTCGACATTCTGGTGGAGGGCCAGAAACTAGCCAGTGCTAAAGACCAGAAAATGAAGTTCCTGCGGCGCATTCCGGTCGATCCGTTCACCGGCAAACGGGAGTGGGGCATGCGCAGCGATCAGGACGATACTGAATCCACTAGTTGGGGCGGCCAGAACGTCTTTGATGTGTATAGTAAGACTTCCGAAAAGGCACACGATGGGACTTGCTACTGCACCTGGTAATCGCCCGGCGCGCCGCGGCCTCCGCGGTTTCACCTTCGTCGAGCTGATGGTTGTGGTGACCATCATCGTCATCCTCATCACCATCGCCATCCCGGTCTACCAGAAGTCCATCATCCGCACCAAGGAGAGCGTACTCAGGAATAACCTTTTCACCCTCCGCCAGGTGATCGACAACTACACTTATGACAAGCAGAAGGCGCCGCAGTCCTTACAGGATCTGGTAAGTGAAGGTTATCTGCGCGAAGTTCCTTTGGACCCGATGACAGGAACCAATGAGACCTGGAAGACCGTCCTGGAGGACCCTACACAAGCCGTGGATCAGAACAATCCCGGCATCTTCGACGTCAAGAGTGGTTCCGACAAAAGTAGTCTCGATGGCAGCGCATATTCGGATTGGTGAGCGACTGTTGCCCGCGGCCCCCGCCTCTGTGTCCGATTGATCCACCAGCGCGCCTCCGCATGCGAAGCGGTCAACCGGGCGCGGAGAGGTAACCCTCTCGCTGGAATCCGATAAGCTCACGCGGTGACGAAACGGTCGCCGCGGTATTAGAATTGCTTAGCCGGTCTAGCTTATGACTCAAATCCCAACCAGCCCCTGTCGTCTGGTGTCGTCTCACTCTGGTTTCAAGTTGTTCCGGGTCCGATTTTCTCTCACATTAGCCCTGCTCGCTCTGATAATCTCCACTGCTCACGCTCAAACATCGGCCGGCTCTTGCCAGGTCTCGACCCAGCCACCCATACTCCGCGCCGAAGGCCTTACCGAGGTTCTCGGCGATATCTTTATTTCCTGCTCCGGCTTCGCTTCCGGCGCAGTAACCACCGGGAATTTCACCGTCTTACTTCCGGTGAATCCGACAAATCGAGTTGACGCCAGCGGCTTTACTAGCCAACCGACATTGTCCGTCGATTCCGGATCCGGACTGACGCCGACAGGAATTTCCGCGTCTATAAATGGCAAGATGGTCACCTTCAGCGGGGCGTCGTTGCCGGCGTCGCCGAGCGGCAGTTTGACCGTCCGAATTTCCGGTATTCGGGCAGCGGTGAATCAACTCGGCGCATCCGCGCAATCCATCGACGTCGATTTGGCCACGCCGCTGCAGTTGAGTAAGACGCATGTCACGGTGGGAACCCTGGCGTCCGGACTGTCTGTGACTCTCTCCGATACCGGGATCGCGTGCACCGGGTCGGCTGTGCCATCCACAATCACCATGACGAACTTGTTCGCGGCAGGAACAGCTCTGGCGTCCACGCGAGTGACCGAAGGATTCTCCACCGCATTCGCAGCCAAGGTGGCCGGGGCCGATTCCGGCACGCGGTTCCTGATCAACTACACCGGGTTTCCGGCTGCCGCTCACGTCTATCTTCCTGACCGGGTCGCGGGTTCCGATGCCGCCCGGCCGAGTCTGGGCGGGGATCTCAGCGGGTCCCCCACCGTGGGCCAATACGTTCCGGGCAGTGGAACCTTGTTATTAGCTCGGGTCGTCGGCGCTGACGCGAATGGCGCCGGCGGTGCGCCGGTTCCCGCGCTTACCGGTGTCAGCGCGGTAACGCTGGATTCCGTTACCGAAGTTCCTCTCGCAAACGGTTCCGGCTATGCCGTTTATGAGGTGGTGGACGCCAATCCCGCCATCGTCGAGAACGCCCAGTTCCCCACATTCGTTGGCCTCCCGGCCGGCTCTCCGGTCGCGGTGGCTCACGAAAGCATTTCGCTGGCGCCGGTTTCTACCGTAGCCACGGCGACCAGCACCGACGCGATTCCCCGGTTCGCGGCGACCACGCCCGGCTCCGATTGCAACCTCGTCGGCGATTGCCAGTCGTCGTATTTTCCCAAGCTCAACGTGCCGTCCGGGCCGATTTTACTCACCGCCATCTCCGGTGGACCGATGATCAGCACGCCCGGATACGTCCCGATTCAGAATGTGGGCGGCGGGACGCTGATCTGGAACCTGGCGGTTAATTACGTCAACGGATCGGGTTGGATCCAATTGGATCAGCCCTCCAGCACGATCAACAATGGCAGCGTCCGCGTCTTCGTCCAGGCGCAGAACCTGGCTGCGGGAACCTACCAGGCAAACATCGTGGTGAATGCCGGGCAGGGGGGAAGTCAGACCATTCCAGTTACATTGACCGTGCAGCCGGCTCCTCCAACGCCGACGACCCCGTCCGTGACGATTAGCCAGATCGTGAACGCTGCCAGTTTCGCTCCGAGCCCGCTGGTGCCTGGCTCCGTGGCCACGCTACAGGGTTCGCACCTGTCTGGGAAGATCGTCAGCGTTGCGGTAGGCGGCCAACCGGCCACCATCCTGTTCAGCAGCGACAGCCAGATCAATTTTCAGGTACCGCAAGGGCTGGGATCGCAAAGCTCCGCGAACGTAATCGTAACGGTGGACGGAGTGAGCAGCGTGGCTGTATCCGCGTTGTTGGCTCCCGCATATCCGGCGATTTTCGCCCACGGCATTCGCAACCAGGATTGGACCGAGAACACGACCTCCAATCCGGCCGCGGGCGGCACCGTGCTGCAAATCTTCGGCACGGGTATTCCAAACGGTGCGACCCTTTCTGTGCAGATCGGCAATCAGATGAATCTGGCGCCGCTCTATGCGGGCGGGGCGCCGACAGTGCCCGGCGTCCAGCAGGTGAACGTGGCGGTTCCGGGCGGTCTTGCCGCCGGTAACACCCAGCTGGTTCTCTGCGCTACCGTGAACGGCCAGCCCTATTGCTCCACCAGCTACGCGCTGTCTGTCCATTAGGCTCCCAAGGGCCGCTCACTCACGCTAAGTTCCGTGCCGGCGAGCGGCCCTGTTACGCTAGTCTGTTCATGCACAAAATCATTCCGGCGCTAGCAGCCGTGATGGCGGCTGGCTGCGGCTATTCGGGTAATCCGTTGCCGCCGCTGGCTAACGTGCCCGCGGGCGTCGCTGATTTGAACGCCGTGCAGCGTGGCAACCGAATCGTCGCGCGCTTCACGGTGCCCCGGCTCACCACCGAGGGAATGACGATTAAAAAGGATCTGGTGCTCGACCTCCGCATCGGGCCCGCGCCTGAACCTTTCCAGGCGGATCTGTGGGCCGCTGGGGCGGCGCCAGTGCCGCCAGGCCTTGTCGAGAATGGAAGCGCCACCTACGAGATTCCTTCGGCTCCATGGACAGGCAAAGAGGCGGTGCTCGGCGTTCGAGTCACGGGGTCCAACGGCAAGGAGTCGGGCTGGTCGAACCTGGTGGTAATCCCTGTGGTAGCGCCATTGCCGGTTCCGGCCGATCTTCATGCAGACAACACAGCGCCCGGCGTACGGCTTACCTGGCAAGCCCCCGGCATGGATTTTCGCGTCTTCCGGCGTTCGGGAACCGACACCTTCGCCAGCATTGCTGAGACGCCGGCGCCGCCTTGGACCGACACCACCACCGAATTCGGAAAAACCTATGTCTACCGGGTACAGACCATCGCCAAGCTCGACAATAATCGCGAGGCCGAAAGCGAGTTTTCCCCGGAAGTCTCGATTACCCCGGCAGATCAGTTTCCGCCCGCCGTGCCCTCCGGGTTGCGGGCAACCGCCACGCCGAATTCGGTCGAGCTTACCTGGGACGCCAATACTGAAGGCGACTTGGCGGGCTATCGGATCTACCGCGCCGCCGCTGGCGGTCCGTTTGAAAAAATCGCCGATGGCTCCACGCTGCCTACGTATTCCGACCGTGCCGTCGAGCGGGGCAAGACCTATCGTTACGCCGTCAGTGCCGTCGACCAAGCCGGGAACGAGAGTATGCGGTCCGCGGTCGTCGAGGCTGCCCTCGAGTGATATACACCGTGGGCAGGTGGTGCCACAACCTTGTAACAATACAGGTGTTCCTTGCATTGTGCACGCGGGATCGGGTATACTGATTCTTACTGATGTCGTCTAGCAACGCCAACTCGTTTATCTTCCGGTTCTGGCATTTTGGCCAGGCCCGGTAAGTGGCGTTGGTTGAAACGGCATTGATTGAGTTTTAAACCAACCCACTCGAAAGAGTGGGTTTTTATTTTGCAATCGGTGGAGGGTAATCATGATTATCTCGATGCGGCAGCATGCCACGCGGGAAGAGATTGAGCATGTCTGTGAGAGGATCCAGGAGTTCGGTTATAAGGTCCACTCGATCGAAGGAGAGGCACGGGTAGTAATCGGAGTCGTGGGCGTTGGCGATGTCACCGCCTGCGT
>CAZKQQ010000034.1:15753-43017 GCA_964554945.1 uncultured Solibacteraceae bacterium
TGGAATCGCTCGAGGCCACTCCGGGCGTGGAGAGCTCTGTGCGTATTTCAGCGCCTTACAAATTCGTCAGCCGCGAGTTTAAGAAGGACGATTCCGTCATCAAGATCAACGGTCTGGAAATCGGCGGAGATCAGTTCATTATGATGGCGGGACCGTGCTCGGTGGAAAGCGAAAAGCAGATCATGCAGACCGCCGAAGGCGTGGCCGAGGCGGGGGCGCAGATGCTGCGCGGCGGCGCCTTCAAACCCCGCACTTCTCCGTACGATTTTCAGGGTCTGGAACTGGAAGGTCTTAAGTTGTTGAGGAAGGCCAAAGAGGCCACTGGTCTGGGCATCATCACGGAAATCATGAGTGATCGCGACGTCGAACTTGTCGCCGAATACGCCGACTGCATGCAGGTGGGCGCGCGCAACATGCAGAATTTCGCGCTTCTGAAGACGCTGGGCGCCTGCGGCCGCCCGGTCCTGCTCAAACGCGGTTTGAGCTCGACCATCAAGGAATTGCTCATGTCGGCCGAGTACATCGTGGCCCACGGCAATCCGAACGTGATCCTCTGTGAACGCGGCATCCGCACATTCGAGACCGCTACGCGCAACACATGCGATATCGGCGCGGTTCCGGTGCTCGATGAATTGACGCATCTGCCGGTGGTCCTCGACCCAAGCCACGCCACGGGCAAGCGCAGCCTGGTACCCGCGCTCTCGCGGGCCGGCGTGGCCATCGGCGCGGACGGTATCATTGTAGAAGTGCATCCGAATCCGGAGAAGGCGGTGAGCGACGGCGCGCAGTCGTTGACGCTGGAGCAGTTTCGGAAAATGATGCGCGATTTGCAGCCGTACATCCGTCTGTGGAAGGAAGCCCGGGCGGCTACGACCGCGGCTGTAGCGTAAGGGGCGCATGCCTCTGGCTTGCGCAGTCTGTTTTTCGTGAATCGTCACATTCGTACTACGCTGCTCGTCTTGCCCGCCGTTGCAGTCCTGGCGGCAGCGGTTTGGGGCGGGCTCTGGTATGAGTCCCGAGCTATCGCGCCCACCGCAGAACTAAAGCGCTTGCCGTTAACGGACGCGGTCGTCGTCTATGTTGATTTTGCGGCGCTGCGGCGGTTCGGAGTCCTCCCTCTTCTTGAGACTTCCAAGGTCGCGGAGGAGCCTGAGTATCAGGACTTCGCGCGCCGGATTGATTTCGATTACAAGCAGGACCTTGACAGCGTGCTGCTGGCGGTGGCACCCACCGGAAAATATCTCCTGGTCGGCGGCCGGTTCGCCTGGAAGAGGCTGCATGCCTATGTGGAATCGCAGAACGGCCGCTGCGATGGCTCGCTGTGCCGCCTGCAAGGCAGCACGCCCGAGCGCCGGATTTCGTTTTTCCCCGTGCATTCGAATCTGATGGCGCTCGCGGTGAGCGCCGACGATTCCGCCGTTTTGCGGATGAGCACTCCGGCCAACCACTCCTCTTTCGAACTGCCGGCCGCGCCGCTCTGGGTGTCGGTGCCGGCCTCGGTGCTACAATCCGGCGATAGCCTGCCGGCCGAAACACGCACCTTCGCGCACAGCCTCGCCCAAGCCGATTCGGTGGTGTTCTCTTTTGCTCCGGAGCCGAATCGGTATGCGGCGCGGATGCAAGTCCGGTGCCGGACTCGCGGGGATGCGGTGGACCTGGCCGCGCAACTCACCAAGCTCACCACTCTGCTCCGTCAGACTTTCACCAGCGGGCACCAGACGCCGAATCCGGCCGACCTCACGGGCGTGCTGGCCGCCGGCTCATTTGTCGACGTCGACAGCCGGGTGCTCGGATATTGGCCAATCGAACATGCGTTTCTGACGAATCTTCTCGTGTCCGCCAACTGAGTGATAATAGGCCGCGAACTAACCCCTCGATGCCGTCTCTACCCTCAGGCGCGTTGATAGACCGGGCCGCCGCGGGGGCACATCCACTTTCTCATCCCACGACATTGAGTGACACTGCGGACACGCAAACGGCCGCCGGTGACGCCGCGCGATCCACTTATGCCGGCAACGGAGACAGCAAAGAGTAGGTAGCTGTGCCATCATCCGTTCGGACGGACGACATCGGAAAAAGCTAGTAGAAATTCTGAGGAGTTAACAACCACCCGGTCGACTCTGTCTGTGAAAACCCAAGCTGCTCCCCGGTGCGTGGGGCAGACCCTTTGTTACAAATTCGCGACCGCAAGCGAGCGGCGCCGGCAAGCGCGGCTAATTAAAGTTCATGCCGCACATGCCCGGATTGCTGCACATCCCGCTCGGGCATGACGGCGCTTCCGCGGCCTTGGAACTGCCATTGCTTGCGTGCGCGGCGAAGGTCGAAAGCTCCTGCTGCAGGTGCTTTTGCCCGCACGAAGGGCATTCGACATTCGGTCCATCCGCCGTTCGGCGGACCAGCTTTTCAAACTTCGTCCCACAATCTTCGCAACGGTATTCGTAAATCGGCATGAGTCCTCACCTACTCTACTATTAAAGTACAAATTCGGTCCATCACGCCACGCACCTCGGCCGTCTGGCCATTATGGTTGTTGACCAGAATCGAGAACGCCACCCAACTGCCGTCCTGCCTTTGTGCATAACCTGAAAGTGCGCTCACGTGGGTTAAGGTACCAGTCTTGGCGTGGATTCGCCCGAGCGCCGGAACATCCGTCAAGCGCGCGTTCAGTGACCCATCCTGCCCGCTGACCGGCAGCAGACCGATCCATTCCTCGCGGAAAGGCGAAGCGTACATGGCGCGCAGCAGTTGCAGTACAGCAGCCGGTGTCACCAGATCCAATCGCGTAAGGCCGGACCCGTCATGGAATTGATAGGAGTTCGGATCGATTCCGTTTTCCCCTAGAAATGCTTTCATCTCCTCCAAGCCGGCTTCGCGGCTACCTTCGCCCTTGCGGTTGCGGCCAACAGCCCGCAATGCCAGTTCGGCATGCAGGTTCTGGCTGATCTTCGCGGTGACCCGCAGATCTTCGAGCAACGATTCCGACCCATGCCAGGCCAGTTCCACCCCCGTCGGAGCGGTCCACAATTCGGCGATCGGACGGTGGCTTGCGCTGGCTCCGCCTTCCACGGTAACGCCGCGCTCCTCCAACGCCAGGCGTAGCGCGCGCGCCGCATATTCGGCCGGATCCTCGACCGCCAGCGACAGGCTCTCGCTAGCCCCGCGCTGCGGAATCGTGCCCCACAAACGCAATTGACGGCTGCCCGGCTCCCGCGCCGGCTGAATCTTTCTCTCGCCTCGCTCCCCCACCGTGCTGACGCGGTTATCGATCGCGTAATATTCGAGCGCCGGATTCAACGTGAGTTCCGCGGGATCGCCGGCACGCGCGCCCGGCCGCACGGTCAATGTGAACGTATTATCGTTCAGCGTCAGCGCTGAGACCGGCGCGCCGTAATCATATTGCGCGTCATCGATCGCCCATCCTTGCGGGTATGGCTCCCACACATACCAGCTGTCGTCTCCAATGACACCGCCCTCTATCCGCTTCACGCCATGCTTCACGATCTGATCCGCGAGATCTTCGATCGCTGCCAGCGGATTGCCGGCGGCCGCCCCAAGGCGGTACGGAATCACGCGGCCCGACAGGTTCGGATCGCCGCCGCCAATCAGCCGTAAGCCGCCGCGCACGAGGCCGTTCGCGTCCGGCGCCGCGGCGCTCAGAACTCGCGTTTCGAACCGGTAATCCGCGCCGAGACGGTTCAATGCCAGCGCGACCGTAAACAGCTTGGCGTTCGATGCGGGGACGAACAGCTTATCTGCATCGTGAGCATACAGAGTCTGGCCCGACCCGAGGTCGACGATATCGATTCCCCAAGAAGCGCCGCGCGTCGCCGGCGTCGCGTCAATCAGCCGTGAAATCTCCTCATCGAGCGAGCCCGCGCTCAGTGCGATCGCACCAAGCATCGCCAGCGCTGCCGCCTTCATCGACCTGTCACCTTCGATTCCAACCAGATGAGCAGGAGCAACGCCGCCACCATTCCGGTCCCCAGCAGCGGAATGCCGACCATCACACCAACGCCGAGGGCTGAGGCGGCATATCCCAGCATGGCGGGCGCGAGCAGTCCGCCGACCGTCGCCAGGGAGAAAATGCCGTTGAAGAATCCGGGATGGTAGTACGGGAAACGCCTGCCAATGGCCTCCGCCACCAATGGATAGATGCTGGCATAGCCCGCTCCAACGAACAGAACGCTCATGGCCGCGCCGAAGGCGTTGTTGGTGGAATACAGGATGAGGCAGCCGAATAATGCCGCGAGTACGCTGCCCATTAGCAGCCGCCCGTGCCGCACGCGGGGCAGGATCGCCACGGCAACCAACCGGCCAATCATCAGGCACAGCCAATACAACGCCAGAATCCTCAGTGCGCCGCTTGGGCTTAGGCCTTCCACGCGATGCAAAAGAAACAACGGCAGCCAGCCGGCGATCGACCACTCATTGCCGAACTGGAAAAACAACAGCAGCGCGAACATCACCGCGCCCGGACTGCGAAAATCTTCGAACGCCTGGCGGAGTGTCGGATGCGCGCCGGCAGGCGCCTTCGGGTAAGCCGCTCTTGCATAGAGAACCGCAAAGATCCCCGGCACCGTCGCCATGAAGACAACGATACTGGTCACCGTGTACACCGTAAACGCTCCCGCCACAAGCAGCGTCGCGGTCAAACAGCCCAGACCATACCAGATGCCGCCTTGATTGACCGTGCCGGCGGGATCGCGCTGGTAAACCGGCGAGATGGCGTGGAATAACCCGAGGTTCAGGAGGCCGGCCGCGGCCCCGAGCCCTAGCAGTCCCGCCACGCGCCACCATTGCCCAGCAAGCGTCGGCACCAGCGCCAGGTATGTCAGCGATCCGCACGCCAGCGTGCAGGCGAAGACCAGCAGAAACGGTAGCCCGCGCCGCGCGAGCAGCGGTCGGGCCAGCGCGGTCGATCCCATCAAGCCAACCGCCAGACAGAGAAAGTAGTTGCCGTCCGCGACGAAGTCCCGCATTTCCTGGTAGCCCCAGGCGGGCAGAATCGCTCCCAGGAATGCCATCACGAAGCCGGATAGCAGGAAGCCGGACAAGGCTTTCTGCGCACCCGAGGCGGGGGCTTCGACACTGCGTGAGGTGGCGGCCACTCGTTTCGATTGTAGTATCCGACAGGCTCCCGCTACCGCCCGGACGGGAAGGGCGTTAATATCAGATAAACAGGTCTGTTATTAAGGAGGCGTTATGCCGGCTGATCATTACACGCGCAGAGACTTGGTTCGCGCCGCCCTGGCGGTCGCCCCTCTGGCCGCGTTCGATTGGGACGCCTTGCCGGCCAAGGCGGATACACGGAACGGCGATGACTTTGATGCCGTGATCATTGGGTCCGGCCTCGGAGGCTTAAGCTGCGCCGCCGCGTTTGCCCGTAAAGGATACCGGCCGCTCGTGCTCGAGCAGCATGATAAGCCGGGCGGGTACGCCACCGCGTTTAGCCGGCCGGGTGGATTCGTCTTCGATGTCTCTTTGCATTCCACCAGTGTTGGCGAGAGAAATGGCATCCATAACCTGATTCAAGGCTTCCCGGAAATCTCCGAGATTGAATTCATCGCCCACCCATACCTCTACCGCGCCATCTTTCCCGACCACGATATTCGTGTGCGGCAGCGCGATTTGGCCCGCTACCTCGCGCAACTAGCCGACTTGTTCCCTGAGGAGTCCGCTGGAATCGAGCATCTCTTTGGCGACATGCACGGGCTTTCCCGCGATATTGAAAAACTTTCCCGCGCGCAGGGCCGCGTCAACCCGTTGCTGTTCCCGGTCGAGTACCCCCAGTTGTACCGGTGCGGTCAGCAGACGTGGGGGCAAATGGTGGACGCGCATCTGCGCCATCCCAAGCTCAAAGCCATCGTATCGGCGCAGTGGGCCTATTACGGTCTGCCGCCCTCGAAACTCGCCGGTTTCTATTACGCCCTGCCGGCGCTAGGGTTCCTGGAGCAAGGCGGATATTATCCCCGCGGGCGTTCGCAGACCATCTCCGACACGCTCGTGAAATTGATTGAAACGCGCGGTGGCAAGGTCCTGCTGAACACGCGCGTCGAACGCATTCTCATGCAGAATGGCGCGGCCTACGGCGTGCGGTGCGAAGACGGCCGCCAGTTCCACGCGCGCGCCGTAGTCTCGAACGCCAGCGCCGGCCAGACGTTCTCGGGCCTCCTGGACGAAGATCCGGAGACCGATGATGGCACATTCTCCGCCTACAAGGAGCGGATGGCTGGTTTCAGCGCCAGCCTGTCCTGCTTCCAGGTTTTTCTCGGGTTAAACCGGGACCTGGTCGGGAAACTAGAGATCCCCGATTCGGAGATCTTCCTCGAATCTGGATACGATCCCGACGCGTCCTACGAAGCGGCCCTGCGCGCTGACGTGGAACACGCCGGCATGTGCGTCACGCTCTACGATAATCTGTTCAACGCCTATTCGCCGCGCCACAAAAACACCGTGAATCTGATCGTGCTTCAGGGTTTTGATCATTGGGAGCCCTTCGCGCAGGACTATCGGGCCGGACACAAAACGGCGTATAACCAGGAGAAGCAGCGTCTGGCGCGTTTGCTGATCGCGCGCGCCGAAGAAGCGGTGCTGCCGGGCCTGTCGAACGCCATCGAAGTCCAGGAAATTGGCACGCCGCTTACCAACCTCCGCTACACCGGGAATGACCGCGGCGCCATTTACGGCTGGGATCAGACTCTCGACAATTCCGGTAACCGGCGCGTCGGCCATGTGACCCCAGTCCAAAACCTGTATCTTGCCGGTGCGTGGACGCATCCCGGACACGGCTACGGCGCCGTCATACAGAGCGGTCTCGAGTGTTTCGGCGAAATCGTCCGCGGCTGGCGTGTTTAAGCTGAACGGCTGACTGCCTGTAAAAGGCTATGCTATGATCGCGGCACTGGCATGGCTGATTCGGTCTACATACCGGGGCTCGCGATCCCCCGGCCCGCGGCTTTGCCGTCGTTGCGGCATTCCGCGCTGGTACGCATCACCCACTGGATTAACGCGCTCAGCTTCATCGGTCTGCTCGTCAGCGGCATCGGCATTCTGCTGGCGCATCCCCGCTTCTATTGGGGTGAGACCGGCGGTCTCGGAACCCCGTCGCTCTTCGATTTGCCTCTGCCCTTCATGTTGGGCGGGCCGTCCGGATGGGGCCGCTATCTGCACTTTCAGTCGGCCTGGCTCTCTGTGCTGAACGGAATGCTTTATGTGGCATCCGGCATCGCCGGCCGGCACTTCCGCGACAGCCTGATTCCACGGCGGAGAGAATTATCATGGGATTCCATGCGGCGCTCAATCGCGAGCCATTTGCGTTTCGAGCGCCCCGGCGCGGACGAGGCGTTCACCTATAACGTCATCCAGCGCATCACCTATTTAGCGGTCGTCTTCTGCCTGTTCCCGCTGATCATCTGGACCGGCCTCGCCATGTCCCCGGCGGTCACTTCCGTCTTCCCCGCTCTCGTCACAACGCTGGGCGGCCACCAGTGCGCCCGCACCATTCACTTCTTTGCCGCGATTGCCTCGGTGCTTTTCGTTTTCGTGCACGTTGTGATGGTCTGGCGCGCGGGCTTCCTCAAACGGGTCGGCGCGATGCTGACGGGGCGTGTCGATGCAAAGGAGAATCTGTGAGCAGTTCCCTTTCCCGCCGCAAGCTGATCGCCGGAGGATTGACTGCCGCGGGCGGCGCGGCCGGAGTTGCCGTCGCGGCCCGGCTCGCTGCTCGATACGGCCTCATTCCGCCCGACTGGAGCGGCGTCTGGGGACCGGGCGAAACCTTGACTTACGCCTGCCAGCGCATTCTGACCTCGCGCCATTCGATGGCCCGCGAATTCACCCGCGCCGAAATTTCAAGAGTCGCGCAAGTGAGCGGCGATCCACCCAGGCGCGATCTCTACCGCCATCTCCTGGCCGGCGGATTCACCGATTGGCGCCTCTCGATTGACGGCCTCGTGGCCCGCCCGGCGTCCTTCTCGCTGGTCGACCTGAAGAAGTTCCCGTCGCGATCCCAGATCACGGAACACACCTGCGAAGAAGGCTGGTCGTTTGTTGCTGAGTGGACCGGTGTGCCGTTTTCTTATTTGATGAACCTCGCCGGTGTCCTGCCTCAGGCCAAGTATGCCGTATTTTTCCCATTCGACGAATCGTGGGACAGCCTGGACATGGCGGACGCCCTGCATTCCCAGACTTTGATTGCGTACGGTATGAACGGGCAGGATCTGCCGCCCGATCACGGCGCTCCGGCGCGGCTCAAAGTTCCTCGCCAGCTCGGCTACAAAAGCGTGAAGTACCTGTCGCACATCACTCTGACCGATACCTTGAAGAACATTGGCACCGGCCGGGGTTCGTCGTCTCCGGATGCCGGCTACTCCTGGTACGCCGGGATCTGATCTATCGATACCGTTGTCAGACTCTGTATACTCGCTACCCACCTGTATCCTGCGGTGGGCCGAATGTTTCAAAAATGACGGAAGGCGTCCCTTCGCCCGGGCAATAGAGATTCAGCATCCGCCCTCCTGTTGCCATTTACAGCCTCACTCGGAGTTAGATATATCGACCTCCGGCTTATCCGTCAAGCGGCCGTGGCGATTTGGATCGGTCCTGTGGCACTCGCATTGCTAGCAACTACCAACGAAATGGCTTCTCCGGGCTTGCGCGTTACTGTCTGCTGCGCCGGAGCAATCCTCACGACTGCCGCGTGGGCCCAACACAATACCAGTTGCGACATAAACGGCGATGGCAAAGTCAATGTGGCGGATGTGCAGTTAATAACGAATATGGAGATCGGTGTGGAGGGATTTCCGTGTACCGTCAACATCGGCGGTGTCCTTGGATGCACGGACTCGGCGCGCCACGTCGTCATCAAGGCGGCCTTGGGCAGAGGATGTCATTTCAACTACGTCACTTGGAAACGCAGTCCCCGCGCCCAAGTTATTGGCTACAACGTCTACCGGATCTCTTCAGACGGCCGTTCCTCCGTGCTCTTAAACACTAAGGGTCCGATAACCTCTAACAGCTATGCCGATGTCGACGCGATTGCTGGGACAACTTACCATTATGTTGTCAAATCGACAGATGGCGCCAAGGAAGATTCGGCGGCAATCGACCCCGCCATTACGCCGAAATAGATAAGAAGATAGGCAGACGGTCGATCTTTCTCCTCGGCTCTTTTTCAGAATCCGTGCGGCCGCGCACCCCCTCGCTATACTTTGAGTAAGCGTCCATGCCTTCCAAAAACAACCTTGCCATTCTTTGCATCTTGATCTGCATCTGCGTCTGCGCCGCTGCCCAACACGCTGCGCCGCCGAAAGAAGACCCGCTCCATGTCTGGACTGGCTCTGTCACCCCCGATTCGGTTCAGAGTTGGGTCAATAATCGTCTCGCGCTCGCTCGCCAGGCCGTGGACCGCCTCGTAAACCTGAAAGGCGCGCGCACCATTGAGAACACCCTCGTTCCCTACGACGAAGCCGCCGACCAAATCGCCACCGCCGCCATGCAAACCGGCGTTCTCAATGCCGTGCATCGCGATAAAGCCGTGCGCGATCTCGCCCAAAAACTCGCGCAGACCATATCTTCGGCGCAGACCGACCTCAGCCTGAATCAGAAGGTGTATCAAGCACTGTCAGCAGTCAATCTCTCCGCTGCCGATGCCGCCACACGCCACTACATGGAGCGCACTCTGCTCGAGTACCATCTCGCCGGCGTCGACAAGGACGATGCCACGCGTGCCAAAATCCGCGCCCTGCAAGACAAGATCACTGAGCTCAGCCTCGCCTTCAGCCGCAATGTCGCCGAAAGCGCCAACAAGGTTAAGGCCGAGAAATCGGAATTGGCCGGTCTCCCCGCCGACTTTCTGGCCAGCCACCCCGCCGACGCGCGCGGCGCGATCACCATTGGAACCGGCAATGCCGAGATCATGCCTGTCTTGCAGTACGCAAAAAGCGCGGACCTGCGCCAGCGTGCTTTCCTCGCCTATAACGATCGCGCCTACCCGGCAAACCGCCAGTTGCTCCTCGATCTGCTCGCCGCTCGCGATCAGTTGGCCCGCCTCCTCGGCTATCACACCTGGGCGGAACTCGCCACCGCCGATCAAATGATCGGCGCCCCGGCCCAGATGAAAAAGCTTCTACAGGACGTCGACCTCGCGTCGCGCGCCCCTGCGCAACGCGAGTACGACCTGCTCCTCGCCTTCGCCCGCAAGTCTCAGCCCGGCCTGAAAACCATCTCCATGGCCGACGCCACTTACTGGCCGGAAGAGTATCGCCGCACCGCCTTCGATTTTGATTCGCAGTCCGTGCGCCCCTATTTTCCCTATGACCGCGTACAGCAAGGCATTCTCGATTCGGCGGCGAAGCTCTTTCACGTTCGTTTTCAGCCCGCCCCCAAAGCGCCCCTTTGGGACCCTTCCGTCACGGCCTGGGAAGTCTATGATGGCGACCGCCTGGCCGGCCGCTTCTATCTGGACATGCATCCCCGCCCTGGCAAGGACCAGTGGTTCAGCATGTATCCCGTCCTCTCCGGCATCGCGGGGAAACATCTGCCCGAAGGCGCGCTCATCTGCAATTTCCCGGGCGGCGTCGCCGGTGACCCGGGCTTAATGCGCTATGACGACGTCGTGACCTTCTTCCATGAATTCGGCCACCTGATGCACCAGATCCTCGGTGGTAACCAGCGCTGGTCCGGCATCAGCGGCACCAATGTCGAAACCGATTTCGTGGAAGCCCCCTCGCAAATGCTCGAAGAATTCTTCCACGATCCCCAGATCCTTCAGACCTTCGCGCGACACTATCAGACCGGCGCCCCGCTTCCTACCGCTCTGATCGATAAGATGAACCGCGCTAGTGCCTTTGGCCGCGGCAAATGGGTCCAGCAGCAGCTTTTCTACAGCACCTATGCGCTCGATCTGCACAGTCGTCCGCCCGCCCAGCTGAATCTCGATGCCCTTCTGCGCGCCGATTACATCCGCTTTTCGCCCTACACTTATCTCGACTACCACTTTTATGCGTCGTTCACGCACCTCACCGGCTATTCCTCGAACTACTACACATATTTGTTGGATAAGGTGATTGCGCTCGATTTCTTTAGCCAGTTCAACCGCTCCCATCTGCTGGAAGGTCCAACCGCGATGCGCTACCGCGGCACGATCCTGGCCGCCGGCGGTTCCAAACCGGCTACTGAGCTTGTGAAGGATTTTTTAGGGCGCCCACAGAATATGGACGCCCTCAAGGCCTGGATGAACGAAGAGTTCGCCTCGACCCAGAACCGCGATCATTAGGGAGCGGCGGCTGCCTCAGCGGCGGTCGTGGTCGTCGCGATCCCGGTCGTGACCGCGTCCGCGTCCGCGTCCGTGATCTTCATGCTCGTGCTCGCGCCATCCGCGGCGGTCGCGATCATGGTCCCTGTCCCAGCGATGGTCATGCTCGAAGCGTCCCCGGTCGCCTTCCCAAAAACCCGCGTAGAACCGCGCGCCATCATGATGCGGCGCAATCCAGATAGCGCCCTCGTACGGCGGACGCGTCCAATATCCTTCATGCCAGTGGTAGCGGCCTTCCATCGGGTACCAGTAGCCCTGCACCCATATAAATTCAGGCCCGGGGGCCGGTGGCTGCACCACAACCACGCGCGGTGGAGGTGGCGCGCCGATATTGATTCCGACCGAAATATCCGCCGCCACAGCCGATCCCGCGGCCAGGATAACTAAAGCAAGCAGTTGCGTCTTCATAGGCAGCCCCTTTCAAGCACGATTCCCGCCAAATGGCCGGCATCGAAATCTGCTTCTCCCTGCAACACATTTCGGCTGCGAACCAATCTCTGTAGCGGGAAAATCTACTCCAATGCGTAGAATTTTGCCAGCGCCTATCTTCCGGTGACGCGTTTTTGATAACTCTATTTGCCCGGATTTCTATAACTTCTGGCGCACCCTCGTCTGCTTTCCGCAACTCCTCGGCTATGTTCGAAACGAGAACCTATGTCCACACTCCGTCAAATCGAGGCGAATCGTCGCAACGCCCTGAAGTCCACCGGCCCCACCTCGCCTGAGGGCAAGGCCGCATCTCGCTTCAATGCCCTGCAAACCGGCATTCACGCGCAATCGCAAGTCATCCCCGGCGAAGACCCCGCCGAACTCCAGGCGCTCGCGGACGACTACCATCGCCAGTTCCCGCCGATGACACCGCTCGAACGATTCCTGGTCGACGCCCTCATTCATGCCGATTGGCAGCTCCGCCGTCTTCGTCGTCTGGAAGCCCAGCTCTGGACCAACCAAATCAAGGACAACCCTGATCTCGGCCAAGGCTATACGCGCTCCATCGATGTTTTCACGCGCCTGCAGCGCCGCATCGACGCAGCCGAGCGCTCCTACTACCGTGCTCTCCAGCAGCTCCAACGCCAAGCCGTAGCGCCGGCGACGGAACACCCATCCATGATCTTGGCGCCCCCGAGTTCCCAATCAACAGAAGAATCTGCCGTTTCCCCCGAATTGGCTTCGTTCTGCGGCACTCCCGGCGCGGCTCCGCCTGACCCCGCTCCTGGCGTCCTGCTTGAGCCCCTACTTGCCCACCATATGCGGTAAGTCTTTATTATTTTCCTGGCAGATATATTCCAGCAGTTCCGTCTGCGCCGACCATGGAATGCTGTAGCTCGAGCTCCACGGCTTGGTGTACGCTTTCGGATCGTCGATGGTGACTTCGTAATGCAGCGTCATCTCATCGGTCCGCGTGTACCTCTCCATCACGTGCAGCGCTTCGGTATGCGGATGCCCGTCCTGGTCCAGCCAGGTCGTATCGTTAAATCCGATCACGTCGACCACCAGCGTATCGCCGTCCCAGTGTCCGATCGAGTCGCCCAGAAACGACGGGTTCGGGTCCTTCTGGTGCGGACGCCCGTCCGTATAGACTGCCCGCCAGATATGCGCCCCGCCCTCGAACACGAACAGCACGCGGTCGGGTAATTGAAAAATCTGGAATGGAAACGGCGTAGCCATGAGTCGCGGAATTCCGGGCGGCAGGCACAGCCCTTCCGGATCGTCTTTCAATAACGTCGCCTGCCGTTGATCGTACACCGTCTTCGCCCAAGGCTGGAACGGAACATCCACGACTTTGTCCACCGGCGACCGCGCCCCGCCGCCGCGCCCCGTGCCCGCCAGGTTCGCGATGATCCGCGGATTCCACGAGCCTTTCCCGTTCCCCAGATCCGGATGCCCGTCCGCCAGTCGCGGCGCCGGCCGCGCCTTTTCGACCTTCTGCTCCGGAAGCCGCCCCGCGATGATTGCATCCTGCGCCGCTGCCGGACTCGCCAGCATTGCTGCCGCTACCAACGCCACAGTGCCATGGTGTTTCATGATTACTCGCGATCAAAAGATGTACTTTAGCGCAAACTGCATAATCCGCGGGTCGCCGGAGATTCCCGTCGCCGACGTAATCTGCCCGAACGTGCTCGACGTGCTCAACGTCAGCCCCGGATTCGGGGGCCGGACGTGGTTGGGAAGATTGAAGGCTTCCCCGCGCAATTCGACCCGGCGTTTCTCGCCGACGATGAAACTGCGGAATAGCGCCGCATCCAGAGTCACCCATGCTGGCCCGCGGATTCCCCCTGCCGGCACGTTGCCGAATGTGCCGAATGCCGGCTGCGAAAACGCCGCCGGATTCAGCCACTGGCTGGGCGACTGGTTCGCCGCATACGGATTGCCGCTCAGATTCGGCCGCTGGCCCCCGATTCCATTGAGCGCCTGATCCAATCCCGAGCCCACCGTCAGCGCCTGGCCGGAGGTAATGCGCAGGCTGGTCGATGCCGACCAGTTCCCGAAGATCGCCTCCGTCCACCGCCCCGAGAACTTCGGCGCTTCGAATACACCCGAGACGTTCACCAGATGCTTGCGATCGATGGTCACGCAATTACCGCGATCGAAGTGCCGGTTGCTGGGATTGGTGTACTGCACGCCATCCAGCTCCGACGTAAATGGATCCGTGATGCAATGCGAGAACGTGTAGTTGGCCAGCAAGGTATAGTGCGCCGATAGCCTGTGCTGCGCGGTCAGCAGCAGCCCCTGGTAACTGCCGGTGCCGCCATCGTCAAGCGAGTGGACGACTCCGTAATATTGTCCCTGCGCCTGGTTCTGCAAGTACAGAGCGCGGCGTTGATTGGTGTTGCTCGTTGCGTCGCATCCCGCGGTCACACCGGCCGGACAGGTTCCCAGCGGCGAAGCGCTCGGCACGATCTGGGCCGCGTTGATCGCCCGGTCCGACCACGAGTGAACGGTGTGCGTGCCCAGATAGGCAGCTTTGAGGAGCCAGTTGGTGGCAACCTGTTTTTCCACGCTCAGGTTCCATTGCTCCAGATAGGTCGTCCGCAGATCCAACGGGTAGGTCGTGTAGTTGGCCGGAGCAGGGAAAATCGCGTTCTTTCCGAGCTGCAGCGGAAAGGGGTCTCCACCGGGGTTATTCGCCCACGGATTGTCGAACGACACGTTGTTCAGCGTGAGCGTCGAGCCCCATGGCGGCGCTTGCGAGAACCCATACGCAAACAGCGTATGCGGCATTTCGCTGAAAATTCCAAACGACGCCCGAACCGTCATGCGCCCGTTCCCCTTCGGATCCCACACCACGCCCAGACGCGGCGCGAACACCTTCCATTTCACGTGCGACGGTTTCATGTTCGTGTCGAACCCGGAATCGCCCGGGAACAACACACCGGCCGGAGCATTCGGATAAATCGTGGACCGCACGCCTTGCGTAAACAGCGACTGATCGAAATGGGCGACATATCCCAGCACCATCTGTCCGCCGATGTACGGCTCCCACCGCAGCCCCGCGTTCACCGTCAGATGCGGCGTCACCTTCCAGGTGTCCTGCGCATACATGCCGATATAGTTGTAGCGCTCGTAGTCGTATTGAATTCCGCCTTGCGTGAAGGTTCTCGCGTTGCCGATCAGAAAATCCGCCATCGAGAGGCCGGTCACCGAACCGTCAAAAGCAAAGTTCCCGTCGCCGTTTAGCGGGCCGTACACGTACTGCACGGGCCGGATCCAGTTCACGCCAAATCCGAGCTGGTGATTTCCCTTCACGACGCTCACATCGTCCGCAAGCTGATGGCTGGTGGTAGGATCGCGTGCCGCGTACGAAAATACCTGGGCGCTATAGATGGCGCCGGTCGCGGTCGCGATCAGGTGTCCCGGCACTAGCGTGTGCATCTTGATTCCCAGCGACGGGCCGTCGAACGTCGGCACCTGCGTCTTCGTCACCGCCGACCGGTTGAACGTGGCGCGGAACGAGTTCACGGTTCCCGTACCCAGCACCCAGGTATGCCCGAACACGCCGGAGTTCACCAGGTCGTCGGCGCCGGAGAACGTCATGGTCAGCGGATTTTTTCCGTCATAAGTACTGGAGATCAGCGCGTGCGTCACGTAATACCGCAGAAACATCGATTGATTGGCGCTCAACTGGTAATCGGCCCTCGCCACGCCCATGTGCTCGTCGGTATTCTGCACCGTGCCGAAAAATTCCTTGCCGCAGGGATCGCTCGTTGGCGGATAGAACGTCATCATCTTCTGCGCCGCCGGGCTGAACAGCGCCGGTGAGATCTGGTTGTTCACAAACGGCGCCCTCAGTGTAATCGGCTTGTTATTGTTGCACGCAGCCGAGGCGATGGTGGTGAAATCGCCCGCCAGCATTTGCGCCGTGGGAATAAAACTAGACGCTTGGGTCGGATTGGAACGGATGATATTGCCCTGATATCCCAGAAAGAAGAACAGCTTGTCTTTCTTGATCGGCCCGCCGAAGGTGCCGCCGAATTGATTCCGCTTCAGTGAATCGCGAGATGCCGCGTAAAAATTGCGCGCGTTGAAATGATAGTTCCGGATGAACTCGAACGCGTCTCCGTGAAACCCGTTCGTGCCCGATTTCGTAATGGCATTCACCACGCCGGCGGCATGCTGCCCATATTGAGCTGGAAGCGCGCTGGTCTCGACTTTGAACTCCTGCAGCGCGTCAGGGAACGGAAGCGGCAGGTTCAGGTTGTTGAACGGATCGTTGTGCGTCCCGCCGTCCAGCATGTACTGCGTCCCATTCGCCATCCCACCCGCTATGCTGAGCGCCGCCTCGCCGGGATAGTTCTTCGTCGAAATCAGATCCGCGGGAGGCGCCTGCGCGGCCGCGCCCGCCAGATAAATAAGGTCGGTGGCATTCCGCCCATTGAGCGGTATATCGACAATCCGCTGCGAATCGACCACCTGTCCGACCCCCGTGGTCCTCGTCTCGACCATGGTGGCCGCCGCCTCCACCTGTACTTGCTCCGTAATCGAGCCGACTTTGAGCGTTGCCTCAATGGTGGGGTTTGTGTTCACCTGCAGCACGATCCCGGTCTGCACGTAGGTGCTGAATCCTTCCTTCGATACTTCCATGCGGTACGGCCCGATCGGCAGGTTCGTCAGCACGTACGTGCCGTCGGTGCCGCTCGCCGCTGTGCGCACTAGGCCTGTATCGGTCTGTGTCACACGCACCTGCGCTCCGGCTATCGCCGAACCCGTGGAATCCTGAACCGTGCCCGAAATCTGCGAGACTGACGTCGACTGTCCCCACATCCCGAGACAACTAAGAACAGAGATCACCAGTGCAGTAGAGAAATACCTCATTGAGAAACCTCCAAACCCTTGAAATTGGCCGTAGTATGACAGGCGCTCAAAGCGAGTGTCAAGCTAGAATGGCTTATTCGAGGTGTTGCTTGCAAAGTGAACCGATCATGGACCTGGCTCATTTGGGCCATCTGGAGTTGCTCACGCCGAAGCCCGAAGAAAGCGTGCGTTTCTTCGTCGACGTGATGGGTATGACCGAGACCGGCCGCGAAGGCGACTCGGTATACCTGCATGCTTACGACGATTACGAGCGTCACTCGCTGAAGCTGACGGCGTCGAAGGTACCCGCCATGGGCCACGTGGCGTATCGCGCGCGAAGCGCGCAGGCCTTGGAGCGGCGCGTAGCCGCGCTGAAAGGATCCGGTTTTGACATTGGCTGGTCCGATGGCGACCTGGCTCATGGCCCGGCGTTTGTTTGCCAGGACCCCGACGGCCACAAAATCGAGCTGTATTACGAGACTCAGTGGTATCAGGCGCCGCCGGAGTTGAAGCCGGCGCTCAAGAACCAGTCGCAGCGTTTTCCCGCGCGCGGCATCAACGTGCGCCGCCTCGATCATTGGAACGGCCTCGCCGTCGACATCGAAGCGAATCGCGAATTCTTTGAAAAGTACCTGGGATTCCGCCTGACCGAGCAGATCGTCCTCGATAACGGCACCGAAGCCGCCATGTGGATGACGGTCACCAACAAGAGCTACGATTTCGCTTACACGCGCGATGCCACAGGAACGAAGGGCCGGTTCCATCACATTACCTACGCGGTCAATAGCCGCGAGGAAGTGTTGCTGGCGGCAGACATCTGTCTGGAAAACGGAGTTCATATTGAGACTGGCCCGCACAAGCACGCCATCCAGCAAACCTTTTTCTTGTACGTGTACGAGCCCGGCGGGCACCGCGTGGAGATCGCAAATGCGGGCGCGCGCCTGATTCTCGCGCCCGATTGGAAGCCGATCCGCTGGACCGAAGCCGAGCGCAAAAAAGGCCAGGCTTGGGGCCTCAAGACCATCGAGTCGTTCCACACGTACGGCACACCGCCGGTTGAAGTGGTCTCGAAACGATGAGCGGACGCAAGGAAGCGCTGGTCCTGCTCCCAGGCTTCTTATGCGATCACACCGTCTGGCAGGGTCAGATCGCGGCATTGTCCGACATCGCGGAGTGCACCGTCGCCGACTACGGCACGCTCGATTCGATTCCCGCTATGGCGGAGTCGGTGCTCCGCTCCGCGCCGGATCAGTTTTCGGTGGCCGGCCATTCCATGGGCGGAAGAATCGCGTTTGAAATCTTTCGCCAGGCGCCCCACCGGGTGCTCCGTTTGGCGGTCTTCGACAGCGGCTCCGCGGCGCGTCCGGCCGGACCTGCCGGCGAAGAGGAAGAACGCAACCGGCGGCGCTTGCTGTCCGTGGCTCGCATGGAAGGAATGCGAACGATGGCCCTGCAGTGGGTGCTAGGCATGGTGGCGCCGCGCCGGTTGACGGACCGCCCGCTCATCGAATCCATAGTGGCCATGTTCGAGCGCAAATCGCCGGATCTGTTCGAAGCGCAAATGAACGCGCTGCTCGGCCGTCCCGACGCAACGCCGCTGCTCGCACAGATTCATTGCCCGGCGCTCATCCTGACGGGCCGTGAAGACGCCTGGAGCCCGCCCGCCACTCACTATCAGATAATGGGCGCGATTCCCGGCGCAAGATTAGTCATCGTGCCCGACAGCGGGCACATGTCAACCATGGAGCAGCCGGCCGCCGTCTCGCAAGCCATGCGCGTCTGGCTGGAGTAACGCCGGCGGCCTCAGCGAGACGCCAGGAGGATCTGATTGCCATCGGGGTCCTTCAGGGTGACGAAAGTCCCCCACGGCTGTTTCTGGGGAGGTCCGGTGAATTCCACGCCTCGGCCCAGCAGCTCGTTGTACGTCTTCTCGATGTTATCGACTTCCCAGGAGGTGTTCACGAAACCTCCGATCCGGTCCTCGTGGCCCTCCGGTGTGAACAGTACGACCCCGGTTTCGGCGCCCGGAATGGACAGCTCGATCCACCGCTGCTTTTCCGAGAATTCCTGATCGGTGAGTATGCGGAATCCGAGCTTCTCCGTATAGAACTGCAGTGCCCGGTCCTGATCCCGCACCGGGATGCCCAGGAATTTGATTCGCTTGATCATACCGCCTAAGAATGCCAGCAAGGACTTGCGAAATCAAGCTCCGGCGAAGCGAATCGCGGCACCCCTTGCTATAGCTATTATTGCTATAGACATGAGATCCGATCCGTACATCATCGACACTCTAATGCGCGACCTGGTCGCCCATAGCCGGTCCAGCGCGGCCTTTCTTGTCTATCTGCAACTTTACCGTCACACTCACGGAGCGGGCCGGGAGTCGGCGGCAATGAGCCACCAGGTACTCGCGGAGTTGATCGGTATTTCCAAGCGGTCGGTCCAAACCGCCGTTACGCATCTGATCGGCCGCCGCCTCATCCGGCGCCGCAAGGCGCGCCCCACGGCCGTCCCTGTTTATACCGCTTTGACGCCCTGGGTCCGTAAGGCAAGCTCGTCCTCTTGACCAGATCGATTGGGAGGAATGGATGGTGAGGAATTGGTGGGAGTAAGGCCGGCGGTGCGGAAATGAGAGGCGTTGCGCCGCCGGCCTGAATTTTCTACTTCTGGGCCGACCGCCAGCCTTCGTGGTAGGTTTCGCGAACGGTTTTCGAATACGGGACCGGGCTGACTACGGCGCGGATCTCCAACTGCTTGTGGCGTTCCACGGTGGTCTTCTTGGTGCCGCCGCCTTCCTCGCCCCAGACCAGCGTCACTTCCGTGCCGATCTGCACGTCGTGCTCGACAATGCCCAGCGACAGCATCGAGCGCTCGTTGTAGCTGTAGCCGCTGAACATCGATAGCCCCGCCAGGTTCCCACGAATCAAAAGTTTGTCATAGGAGGCCGAGGTGTAATTGGAGAGAGGCAAGTCGATGTACTTGAAGTGATCGCCGGATTCGAACAACGATTCGAAAACCTTCATCACATCCGCTTTATTCCAGGCGAGCGTCACCTTCTTGCGTTGCGGTTGCTTGGAAATCTTTTCCAAGGCTTCGCGCCCGATAAAGTCATGATCGAACTTTACGAACCCGCCATAGCCCATCTCGTAAGGCGTGACGTAATAGTCTTCGATGTTGTTCGAAACGAAGCTGCCGCCAATCGAACCGGTGCCTTCGTAACTGGTTGCCGGCAGCCATTGACGGTACGCCTTCATCTGCTCGCCGGTGTACACGGCCGGGAGGGGCGACGGGATCCAGCCGGATTCCAGCGTGTTGGTGGCATACGCCCGAGCGCCCACTTGCTTCAGTCCGTGTTCCTTGCCGGCCTCGACGATGGCGCTGCGGATTTCCTCGCGTTCCTCGTAGGGGCCCCAGATTTCCAAACCGGGAGCGCCCGCCATGCCGTGACGCAGCGCGCGGACCTTTCGTCCCGCGATGTTCATGTAGCCCATGTTGAAAAACTTGATCTCCGGCAGCGGTCCGCCGTTCAGCTTCTCGATTACCTTCCAGGCGTTCGGACCCTGGATCTGATAGCGGTAGCAGGTGCGGATGACGGGCTTGCCTCCCGGATTTCCGGGCGAGCGGTCGTCCTTGCTCGTCTTGACCTTGAAGCCGGCGGTCTCGGCCTGAAACTCGATCCAACTGGCCGCGGGCGCGCGTCCGACGAACACCAACTTA
The DNA here is from genome assembly GCA_964554945.1 of uncultured Solibacteraceae bacterium. GTDB lineage: Bacteria > Acidobacteriota > Terriglobia > Bryobacterales > Bryobacteraceae > PSRJ01. The sequence continues at coordinate 36,077 of CAZKQQ010000034.1, forward strand.
TTCGGCTCGAGGTGAAAGAGAATGCCATCGCCGATCACATGCCCGCTGTAGCTGCACGGAGCGAACTGCTTGGCGCGGTCTACCGGAAATTTCTCGAAGCTGTTGAACCCAAGATGAGAGACCAGCTTGACGGCGTCGGGCCCCTCGATATAGAGATTCACCATGTGGTGCGATTGGTCGAAGAGAACGCAGGAATCGCGCCAGGCGCGTTGTTCATCGCGCCAATTGGAATACTCACCGGGGACAACGGGGTAGACGTAAGCTCCTATCTGGGAATTGCGGAGCAGGGTCACCGGATTGCCGGCCTTCTGCAGTAGAGCCTCCAGGCTCTGCGAACTGGTAGTTGGGGAACTCATAATATGGTGGTAACTCCTCCTGGTCGATAAAACCGTTAAGTAACATCCCGACTATCCGACGGGCGGCAACGGCTCGGAGCTGTATCAGTAAACCCGATCAGGACGTTCAGGCTTGCTGATCGTGCTCTATTTAACTCGCTCCAATCTTGCCTCAGCAAGAATAGCACAGTGGCGTTGCGGTCCCGCTTCCGTCCGCTGAGCTGAGCCTGCATTCGTCCCTAAGCTTTACTCCCGAGGCGCCGGCCTGAGCAACGGGGACTCCGGCAGGAGCGTCTAGCGTAATGTTGGTATCATAAGGTTCTACAGATATGTCTTGCAGGCTGATCGCTCTTATAGCGGCCACCCTTTCCCTCGCCCATGCGGCCGACGTACGCATCGTCGAGGAGATCGTGGCCAAGGTCAATGGTGACATCATTACGCGCGGAGAGATCGAACGCACGCGCCAGCAGTTGGAACAGGAGTTCCGGCAGCAGGGGTTGAACGGCGCCAAACTCGCCGAGGCCGTCCGCGAACAGGGAAAAAATGCGCTGCGCGATCAGATCGATCAACTGCTGTTGGTCCAAAAGGGTAAAGACCTGAACCTCAACGTCGAGGCCGATATCACACGCCGCATCGCGCAGATCCAGCTACAGAGCAAGATCAGCGATCCGGATAAATTTCACGATTACATCCGGGAACAAACCGGCATGTCGTATGAGGATTTCCGCGATCAGATGAAGAAGCAGCTGCTGACGCAACGCGTAATCGGCGACGAGGTCAGCTCACGTATGTCGGTCCCCGAAGCCGATCTGCGGAAATACTATGAGGAGCACCAGAAAGAGTTTGTCCGCGAAGAACAGGTGTTCCTCAGTGAAATTCTGATTTCCACCGAAGGCAAGACTCCCGAGCAAGTGGCAGCAGCGCAGAAAAAGGCCGCCGATCTGGTGGCGCGCGCGCGCAAAGGGGAAAAATTCAGCGACCTGGCTCGCGATAACTCGGATAATCCCGCTACCGCGCGTGATGGCGGGCAGTTGCCGCCTTACAAAAGGAGCGACCACCTGCTGGTCAAGGATATCGAGGACATGGTTTTCTCGATGAAAAAGGGAGGGGTCACCGATCCGATCAAGACATCCCAGGGCCTGCTGATTCTGAAGGTGGATGAGCGCTTTGAAGCCGGCCAGGCGAGCTTCGAAGAAGTCAAGAACGAGATTACAGAAAAGCTGCAGGGCCCGAAGATGGAGCCCAAGGTGCGTGAGTACCTCACTCGCCTGCGGGAAGACGCGTTTCTGCAGATCAAGGAAGGCTATGTCGACAGCGGAGCCGCCCCCGGCAAGGATACTCGCTGGCAGGACGCGGTGGAGTTGAAGCCACAGACCACCACCAAGGAAGAAGTAGCCGCAAAACGAAAGCGCAAGTTTCTGAAGATCATTCCGCTGGGTAGTGCTAAGAGCTCAGCAGGCGTGTCGGCTGCGCCGGCATCGCCCGCACCGGCGGCATCCGCGCCGGCGGCCGCGGAGCCGCCGCCCGCCGCCAAACCATGAAATCTCCGTACGTCAACCAGGTTGAGCCGAACAAGGTAATCACGACCAGTTTTCTGGTCCATTCCAAGGAGATTCGTCAGAAAAAGAGCGGCGAGCTTTACCTGTCCCTGATGCTCGGAGACCGCACCGGCGAGCTCGACGCCAAGATGTGGGACAACGTCGCCGACGTGCTGGACGCGTTCGATCGCGACGACTTCGTCAGGGTGAAAGGCTTGATCCAGGTCTTTCATAACCGGCCGCAATTGACGATTCATAAAATGCGCCGGATGGACGATAGTGAGATTGATTACGCCGATTATTTTCCGTCCTCGAAGCGCGATCCCGGCGAGATGTGGGCGGAACTGTGTGGACTTGTGGCGCAGATGGGCAATCCTCATCTGAAGGGGCTGCTCGAAACTTTTCTCAGCGACGAAGAGATCGCGGGGCGGTACCGGCGCGCGCCCGCCGCCAAGCAGATTCATCATGCTTATCTCGGCGGGCTGCTGGAACACGTGCTCTCGCTCTGCAAGCTGGCGCGCATGACGGCCGGCCACTATTCCAATGTCGATTACGACCTTCTGCTGACCGGCGTCGTGCTGCACGATATCGGCAAGATCCACGAGTTGAACTACGAGCGCGGGTTCTCGTATTCCAATGACGGGCAGTTGATTGGGCATATTTCGATTGCGATGCGCATGCTGGGCGAGAAACTGCGCGGGCTGCCCGGGTTTCCGGCAGGTCTGCGATCCCTGGTGGAGCACATGATCCTCAGCCATCATGGCCAGCTCGAATTCGGTTCGCCGAAGCTGCCGCAGTTTCCCGAGGCCCTGTTGCTGCATTACATCGACGACCTGGACTCAAAGATGGAATGCATGCGCGCGCTGATCGCGAACGATCGCCAGGTGGAAGGCTGTTTCACGACGTACAGCCCCGCGCTGGAGCGTGCGGCGCTGAAGAAAGACCGTTACTTGAATCCGGAACCGGAACCACCGCGCCCGGCACATTCGAACGGAAACGGCGACTTCCCGGAAGAGCGGCAGCCCGTGGCACGTCCGGATGCGGCCGCGCATCCGCTGTTTGCGCCGAAGGGTGCTTCGGCTTTCGCCGACAAGCTGAAGCAGGCTCTGGCGCCTTCGAAAACAGACCGGGAGGGCTGATGTCCAGAACCGTCCGCGATATTCCGCCACCGCTCGAAATGCTGTGCCTCAAGGCGATCTGGTCGCTTGGGGAAGGCAACGTCAAGCATGTGAATGAGGTGGTCAGCCGATCGCGGGCGCTCGCCTACACCACCATCATGACGGTGCTGGATCGGCTGGTGCGCAAGGGAAAACTGGAGCGCCGCAAAGTGGGCCGTGCTTACGTTTACTCTCTGAAAGCTTCGCGTGACAGCATGCGCCGCGCCGCCGTCCGGGAATTGGTAGAAGGTTTCTTCGACGGCTCGGAAGAAGAATTGATTCGGTTTCTCTCGGGCGTCCAGCCGACTGTCGCAAGTAAGCCGATCGCCGCGGTGGAAGAAGCTAATATAGACACCGTGCTGCTGTAACGAGTCGCTCCCTCACGGCCGCTCAGTGTCGGGATGCATCCCGGTGCTGTGTCCGGATGCGGCACCTGGCGGAAGGACCGATAATGAATACAGTGCAAAACATTCTCCCCGTTCTCTGTTTCGTGGCGGGCTTTGCCCTGGCATGGCTGCTGCTGCGCGCGACTTGGCAGCAACGCCTGGAGACCGAGCGCACCGCGGCCGCCGAGAAATTCGCCGCCTGGGGTGACGCGCAGCAAAAGCTCTCCGACGCATTCCGCGCGCTTTCAGCCGATGCCTTGACGCGTAATAACCAGGCATTTCTCGATCTCGCGAAGTCCACACTCGGGCAGGCGCAGGAATCGGCCCGCGGCGATCTGGAGAGGCGGCAGCAGGCGATTGCCGAACTGTTAACCCCGATGCGGAGTTCGCTGGAGAGGGTGGACTCGAAGATCCAGGATCTGGAGAAGTCGCGGGCGGGCGCGTATGCCGCGCTGCACGAGCAGGTGCGCAGCCTGATCGAGACGCAGGACAACCTGCGCGCCGAAACCGGGCGGCTGGTGACGGCGCTGCGCACACCCGGCGTACGCGGCCATTGGGGCGAGATCCAATTACGGCGCGTGGTGGAAATGGCCGGCATGCTCGACCACTGCGATTTCACCAGCCAGACCACCATCCACTCGGAAGAGGGCCGGCTGCGTCCGGACCTGCTGGTGCGCCTGCCCGCGGGCAAGACTATCGTGGTCGACGCCAAGACCCCGCTGGAGGCGTACCTGCGCGCGATGGAGGCCGGCGACGATCAGACGCGGAAGGCCGCGCTGGCGGACCACGCGCGGCAGGTTCGCGCTCATATGACGGCGCTGTCGCGCAAATCCTATTGGGAGCAATTCGACCACGCTCCGGAATTCGCGGTGATGTTTCTTCCTGGCGAAAGCTTCTTCAGCGCGGCATTGGAGCACGATCCTTCGTTGATCGAGTACGGCGTGGATCAGAACGTCATTCTCGCGACGCCCACGACGTTGATTGCACTATTGCGGGCGGTGGCCTACGGCTGGCGGCAGGAGAAACTGGCGGAGAACGCTGCCGAAATCAGCGCCCTCGGCAAGGAGCTATTCAAGCGCCTCTCGGACATGGGCGACCACTGGAGCAAGATGGGTAAAAGTCTGGAGCGCGCCGTGGAGGCATACAACGGGGCAATGGGGTCGCTCGAAACGCGGGTGATGGTCAGCGCTCGTAAATTCGCGGAACTCAAGACCGCGCCATTAGGCGTGGAAATAGGGGCTCTGGAACCGGTCGATAAGGCCGTCCGCGCCGCCAACGCGGAGTAAGAACACCAACCCAAGACCACGCCGGTTTGTGCGCCCTGGCACGGTATGGCAACGCACCCGGTTTATCGCAGGGCGTTCTCGAAATTACAGATCCGCACACTTGCGTAAGGAAGGAATATAGGCGGAGTACTATCGGCTGCAGCCAGATGCGCCGCCTGTGAGTCGGGAAGCGGCGACACGCGAGAAAATAAAGCTTGCCAAGGAGTTTTATCGGTTCTCAGTATTTTTCCGCCAAGCCAAAAAATCGGCGATCCGTTCGAAGCAGCACAAAGTCCAGGCCTCGCCTGTCTATCCGTACTGGAGTGCCTTAGTCATTGACTGCTCTTTCAGCACGCTCGTACACTTGGGCTACTTGCAAGAGAGTGCAAGGACTTATGCGGTGGACGGACGAGGGTCAGCCTGTGATGCATTCGGCGGGGAATGGACGCACGATCCTGGTAGCGGAAAACGAACCGGAAGCGCGGGTACATTTCGAGACGGCACTGAGGTGCTTCGGTTACTCCGTGGAACTAGCCGATGATGGCGATGAGGCCCTGGCGCGACTGCAATCGTTACCAGGCGAAATCTCGGCCGTACTCCTGGACTTGATGATGCCGCGGCGGGACGGTCTCGAGATCCTTCGCGACATTCGAGCCATGCACGCGCGTCTGCCGGTGGTGGTGGTATTGGAGTCAACATCGGCGGCAAGCGCCGTGACGGCCATGAAAAGCGGAGCGACGGATTATCTCGGCAAGCCGGTCGCACACCAAGACCTGCACGAAGCGTTCCGGCGCGCGCTCGGGACGGACGGCAGCGGACCGGCCGGAGCCCGGGAGAGCGGAGTCACGAGTGATTTTCTCGGCATCAGTCCCCGCATGAGCGAGCTGCAGAGCGTGATCGCCGAGATCGGGTGGTCCGAAGCGCCGGTGTTGATCCAGGGCGAAACGGGGAGCGGGAAGGAAGTGCTGGCTCGCGAACTGCACGCCCGGTCGCCTCGCGCCGAAAAGCCGTTCCTCAAACTCAATTGCGCGGCACTGCCCTCTGAGCTGGTCGAAAGCGAACTATTCGGATACGAGCGGGGCTCGTTCACGGGGGCCTTCCAGCGGAAAGCCGGCATGTTTGAAATGGCCGACGGCGGAACGATTTTGCTGGACGAAATCGGCGACATGGAAGTGCGGCTCCAGGCCAAGCTGCTGCACGTGCTGCAGGACCGGGAATTTCAACGGATCGGCGGCAACGAGATGATCAAGGCGGACGTGCGTGTGATCGCGGCCACGCACCGCGATCTGGAAGCGGCAATTAGCGACGGGATGTTCCGCGAGGACCTCTATTACCGGCTGAATGTAATCAGCCTCTATGTTCCGGCGCTTCGGGAACGTCAGGAGGACATTCTTCCGTTGGCCGAGCTTCTGCTGAAGAAGCATGCTGTCAAGGGTATGGTCACACCCGCGATTCCGATGGAGTTGCGGCATGCCCTGCTGAGTTATCCTTGGCCGGGCAACGTCCGGGAACTGGAGAATACCATGCGCAAGCTGATTATTCTGCGGAACCCAGCCGTGATTGCGCGCGATCTAAGCCTCCGAATGAAGCGCAAACAAACCTCTCTGAAATGCACGCCGGGAGTTCTCGCCGCCGCAGCTAAACCGCCGGATGCGCTGGTGGCCTTAGACGCCGTAACGAAGGCAAACCAGCAGGCGGAGATCGAAGCGATCGTGGCGGCGCTCCATTCCACTCGCTGGAACCGGAAGCAGGCGGCGGCGCAGCTGGGAATCGATTACAAGGCCCTCCTTTACAAAATGAAGAAATTCGGAGTTGACGCAATTGGGGAGCCATTGCGCGGCGCGTTGGAATCGCCGCGGGTCATGACGGTTCACGGGGACTGAGCGGGCCTAAACTGCGCCCGAAGTTATAGTGGGAAGGTGCCGCGCCCCGAATCCCTTAAGATCTTACTTCGAACACTCTGGTTGCTCGCTATCGTTATGGTAGTGGTGGGCTCTCTACTGCCAGGGGAGTCACTGCCGATGCGAGCCTTAAGCGAGCTCGATCTCAATGATAAGTTCGAACACACCATGGCATACGCGATTCTGACGTGGCTGCCGGCGACTCACGAACGGAGAAGGACGGCCGCGGGCGCCGCTCTCGGGGCTCTCGCAATGGGGATCGCGCTCGAATACCTGCAGCGTTACTCCGGCTGGCGGGATTTTGAAATTGGGGATATGCTCGCCGACGCGGCGGGCGTCGGCTGCGGAATTCTTGCCGC
>CAZKQQ010000035.1:0-42896 GCA_964554945.1 uncultured Solibacteraceae bacterium
AGGCTTTTTGATATGCGAGCCATTTATTTACAGCTATTTTTGGTTGTTCTGTCCTTTTCTGCCGTGCTGGACCGCGTCGCCGTAGTTGTCGGTAATAACGTAATCACCGAGAGCGAAATCGTCGAGGAATTACGGCTCGAGCAGTTCCTCGCGGGTCAACCTCTCGATTTCAGCCCGCAGCAGCGTCGAGCCGCGGCCGACCGTCTGGTTGACCAGCAACTCATTCGTCAGGAAATGGAAGTGGCTCATTATCAACCACCCGAGCCCGGCAAGGCCGACGCCATGTTGCGTAACCTTCGTCAGCAGCGGTTTCGGAGTGACGCGGAGTATCGTGCCGCTCTCCAAAAATATGGCATTACCGAAGACCAGATCAAACGATACCTGCTCTGGCAGTTGACGGCTATTCAGTTCACCGACCAGCGCTTTCACGCTAATATTCAGCAGAACGCCGAACAATCCGCGAACCGCGCCGCGCCCTCCCCCGCGCCGGAGCCGTCCGCGAATCGCGAAGCCCCAGTCTCGCCCAAGCCCCCGTCCACGCAATCCGCCGATAGGCTGTCCCCTGGCGACAACAGTATTGATCAGCAGTTGGATGCCTGGCTAAAACAAGCGCGCAGCTCGACTCGCGTCGAATTCAAGAAGGAGGCGTTTCAATGAGCCGCCCGCGCAAAATCGTCACCATCTTCGCCGGTTCCCTCGCGGGATTGTTGATTCTTCTGTTCGTGGCCGGAATCATTATTGTCCAGACGGACTGGTTCCGCAATTTCGTTCGCGACAAGATTGTCAGCGCGGTCGAAGACGGTACCGGGGGTAAAGCCGAAATCGGTTCTTTCACTTTTGACTGGACCCATTTGCGTGCGCAAATCCGCAACTTCGTTCTGCATGGAACCGAAACAGCCCCTGCCGCCCCGCTCTTCCGCGCAAGCTTGTTGCAAGTCGATCTCAAGCTGACGTCACCATTCAAGGGAGCCGTAGATATTGCGTACCTTCTGCTCGATACGCCTCAAGCCAATGTCATTGTTTACCCCGATGGACGTACCAACATCCCGAACCCCAAAGTGAAGACCTCTAGTAACAAGTCTGGGCTGCAGACTGTAGTGGATCTTGCCATAGGTCGATTCGACTTGCGCAATGGCAGTCTGAGCTTTGCCCAGCGAAAATCAGACTTCAACGCCAGCGGCGAAAACCTCCGCGCCCAGCTCGCCTACAACATGCTGAATCCGAGCTATACCGGTGAAATCGACTTAAGCCCGCTTCACCTGAGGTCTGCCCAAAATGCCCCGCTCGACGTCAACGTCAAGCTTCCGATCACTCTTGAGGCCGACAAGGTCTCTCTCGCCGGCGCCAGCTTGAGCACGCCCGAATCTCTCATCCAGCTTTCCGCCTCCATGGACCATCTGGCTTCACCGCGTACCTCGGCCCACATTAACGCCCGCCTGTCACTCGATGAACTCAGACGCTCCGCCGGTCTTTCGACACCCCTTGATACCACTCGTGGTCCGAAACAGCTCACCGCCGATATCAACGCCTCGTCCGACGACAACCGCATCGCAATTCAGAGCGCCAATATCAGGTTAGGACAAAGTGAAATTACCGCCTCTGGCGCCCTCAAACAAGCGAACCGTCCGGCAGGTATGCAATTCAACGCCAATCTGGCTCTGGGCGAACTTGGTCGACTGCTGCGGGTGTCCGCCAGGCCGGACGGCACCGTTCGCATCGGCGGCAATGCCAGCCTCGACGCTAATGGAAATTATCGGGTGCAAGCGAATGTCGTCGGCCGTAATCTCGCGGGCGGCCAGGGCTCCACCCGTATTACCGGGGCCAGCCTCGATTCCAGCATCACCGCCGATCCCCGCCGGATCGAGGTGGGCGGCCTTAGGCTAAACGCTCTGAATGGAAATCTGGTCGGTTCCGGCGCACTGGAGAACATGCAGAATTTCCAGTTCTCCGGCAAGCTTAGCCATTTCGACATCAACCGGATTTCTCGGTCTTTTAAGCCCGGCGGGTTTGGCTATGCCGGTGTGATTTCTGGTGACGTGCAAGCTGCGGGCAGTGTCAAGAACACGTCGAATGTGGTCGCGCGCGCCGCCTTGGCTATTCAGCCGGCAGCTGGCGGCGTCCCCCTTTCCGGCCGGATCAACGCCGAATATAACGGTCGCGCTGACACGGTTAACCTCGCCCCATCCTATGTCGCGCTTCCCAACACCCGACTGGACCTTTCTGGTTCACTCGGCCAGCAGATCCAGCTGAAGCTCGTAACTCGGAATACGGCGGACTTCCGTCCTGTTGCCAATGTCCCCGTCACGTTCCAGGGCGGCGGCAATGCGACGATTAATGCCACAATTACCGGCAAAGTCAGCGCTCCGCGTATTGGCGCCCAGGTAACCCTGACTAATTTTGCAGTAGAGGGCCGCCCGTTCACTCGGTTTGATGCCGGACTGTCCGCATCCCAATCCGGTGCAACGATCACTAACGCCATATTGACGCATGGGATGCTGCAAGCCCGGATCAACGCGTCGGTAGGCCTCCGGGACTGGAAACCGGAGAACTTTGAGCCGGTTCGCGCCGACGCCACCATCCGCGATGCCGATCTCGCCGACATTCTTGCTCTCGCTGGCCAGTCGAATGTTGCCGCGCAGGGAGCGCTGACCGCCGACGCCCACGTCCAAGGCACCATCGGCGATCCACGTGGTGCAGCAAGCCTCTCCGTAACCAATGGAACCCTCGAGGGCGAACACTTCGACAGCATCACCACCCAGGTCGTCATGAACCAAGGCTCGATCGATATTCCCACGCTGCAGTGGGTTGCGGGTCCGTCGCGGCTTGATGCCAATGCCACTTACCAGCACGCGGCGAACGACCTCAAGAGCGGGAACCTCAAAGCTCATGTCGCGAGTAGCCAGATCCAGCTCGCCCAATTCCAGTCTCTCGTTAAGGACCGACCCGGTCTTCGGGGGATGGTTTCGCTAAATGCCGACGCCGCCGCAACCATCCGGCCCGCACGTAACGGCACGACGGATTTTCAGTTGACGAACCTGACTGCCAACGCAGCCGCACGCGGGCTCCAAATGGAAGGGAAAAACCTAGGCGACGCGACAATTGCGGCGAACACCAACGCCTCAACCGTTCTGTACAACATAAATTCCAATTTTGCCGGGTCCACGATTCGCGTCAACGGCCAATCGCTGCTGACGGCCGACCACCAGACCAATGCCAGCGCCCAAATCTCCAATCTGCCGATCGATCGCGTGCTGGCCGTCGCCGGACGCAGCGATCTGCCCGTGAAAGGAACCTTCGGCGCGAATGCTCAAGTCTCCGGAACGCTCGCTGTCCCCCACGCCAGCGGCACCTTCAGCATCACCAACGGCTCGGCCTTTCAGCAAACCTTCAGCCGTCTCCAGGCGACCCTCAATTACTCGGACCAGCTTGTCGATTTACCCCAATTTCGTCTTGACGATGGTCCGAACAATATCGAAATCAGCGGATCGTTTGCACATCCTGCCAAGAATTTCCAGCAGGGCCAAATTCAGTTTCGGGTGCGGAGCAACCAGCTCCAATTAGCGCGCTTTCACGCAGTGGAGCAAGCCAAACCCGGACTGACCGGTACTGTGGAATTGTCCGCTGATGGCTCCGGTACGCTCCGCCCCAACGCTCCGCCATTGTTTTCCAGGTTGAACGCGAACCTCGCCGCCAAAGGTCTTGCCGTCGATCGCAAGCCGGTCGGCGACGCCACACTCGTCGCCGAAACGCGCGGCCAAGAGGTTGCCTTCAATCTCACATCCGATTTCGCCCGTTCCAATATTAAAGGCGACGGCACGCTCGGCCTTGCCGGCGATTATCCCCTCAACGCCCGGCTCAATTTCTCGAACGTGACGTACTCAGGGCTGGCAAACTGGATCGGTGCATCTACCGCCCGTCCTACTTTCGATGCTTCGGTCGATGGTCAGGTGACTGTGAACGGCCCCACTCGCCGGATCGACGCGATCAACGGCGCCCTGCAACTCACCAGGCTGGAGGCGCATTCCATCAGCACCATTACGACCGGCGCGAAACCGCGCGTCCAATTTGAACTGCACAATGAAGGTCCGATTTCTGTCCAACTCGCGCGCTCTGTGGTGACTATCCGCAGCGCCAAAATCACTGGGCCTTACAGCAATTTCAGCCTCACGGGTTCTGCTTCCATCGGCAACCCCCAGAGCATGAATTTGCGAGCCGACGGCAACGTCAAGCTCGATTTGCTGGAAGCCTTCAGCGCCGATATCTTCTCCTCCGGCGCCGTCGTTCTTAATGCCGCGATCACCGGCACCCCGGCGAAGCCCTCCGTGAATGGCCGTCTCCAATTGCAGGATGCGTCATTCAATATGACGGATGTGCCGAACGGCGTCTCGGGAGCGAATGGTACTGTCGTCTTTAACGGCACCGAAGCTGTCATTCAGAACATCACCGCCGACAGCGGCGGGGGTAAGATTACCTTGTCCGGATCGGTCGGATACGGAGGCCCCGAAATGCAGTTTCGCGTGCAAGCGCGTGCCGATCAGGTCCATATTCGCTATCCCGAAAGCATTACGACGACGGCCAGCGCGCAGCTTTCACTCACCGGGGCAACCTCCAGCAGCCTCGTCGCCGGAACTGTCCGCATCTCCGAAGTTGCGATGCACAGCCACACGGATATGGGCGCGATTTTGAATTCGGCAGCCGCTCCTCCTTCTTCGCCTTCCGTCAGTTCCGGGCTGATGGCGGGGATGAAGTTTGATATCCGCATCGTAACGGCGACGGGTGTTCAATTCCGTACCAGCCTGACGCAAAACCTGCAGGCTGACGCGAACCTCACGCTGCGCGGCAATCCGGATCATCCGGGCATGCTCGGTCGCGTCCAAGTAACGCAAGGACAAGTCGTTTTCTTCGGCAACAAGTACAACGTGGATCAGGGCACCATCTCGTTTTTTGATCCAAACCAGATTCAGCCGGTCCTCGATGTTGCCTTAAGCACGACCGTGCAAGGCGTCAGCGTGACAATCAATATTTCCGGTCCCGCGGATAAGATGAAGCTCTCGTACAATTCCGATCCGCCGCTGCAGTTCAGCGATATTGTGTCGCTGCTGGCAAGCGGAAAGCCGCCCACATCGGATCCGGTCCTGGCGGCGCGCCAGGCGCCGCCGCCGCAACAGAATGTCGGGCAGGCCGGCGCTTCCATGCTGTTGGGGCAAGCCGTGGCGAGTCCGGTATCGGGGCGCTTGCAGCGACTCTTCGGCGTCAGCAAACTCAAGATCGATCCACAGGTCACCGGCGCGACGAACACGCCATCGGCCACGCTCACTCTACAACAGCAGATAAACGATAGCATCACGTTCACCTACATCCAGGACGTCACGCAGAGCAACCCGCAAATCATCCGGGTGGAATGGGCGATGAATCCCCGTTGGTCGGCGATTCTGGGGCGCGACGAACACGGGGAGGTGAATCTCGACTTGTTTTATAAGAAGCGGTTCCACTGAGACGTGCGACCGACAGGCCCCAACTTCGAGGAGGTTATTCATGCAAGGAATTACCGGCTTTCTGCTCGGTATTAGCGTGGGAGCGGCTGTAGGAGCGATCGTTCTATCCGGTCATAGCGGGCATCCTGAACCGGCGAACGCGGACGATCCGCATTCCGCAATACCCGATAAAGTGCAGTTAGCCTCGGAGGAATCTTTCCCCGCCAGCGACGCTCCGGCATACTGAAGGACGCTCGTCAGAAGGCGAAACGGAGATTGGTTTCCAGCCTGCGGCGGCCCCAGCGACCTGGCCGCCGTCAACCCGCTCTTCTTGCGCGTTCTGTGCCCTCCGTGCCTATCGTGCTTAAAGGACGGACCGCAGCTCTGGGAATTTCCTTCCACACCAGGTCTGCCGTCTGCCGCTCCTCCTGCTGAATGGAGCGGGCGAGTTGTGCGGTAGCGGCGTCGCCGGCGGAGGTCGCGATCGACGCCAATGCCTCGTACATCGCGCATTCCGCGTTTTCCACCGCGTAAGCGATCATCAGGTTTTGCGTCACGCGTTCGGTGTCGTCATGTCCTACCTGGGCAGTCTTCGGCAGCATGGCAAGCATGTGCGCCAGCGCCGTTTTCACGCCGGATGTGCCCCCGCCCAAAGCCTTGAGCCTTTCGGTCAGACGCTCATATTGGATGCGGGTCTCGTTTGCATGTCGTTCGAACATCGACTGTACGGTCGAATCGTTTCCTTCTTTCGCGAATCCACGGAGTTGAGTCTCGAACGTCTTCTCCGCGGCAATCGCGTCTTCCAGGTAAGCTTTAATGAGATCGGTGGCTGATTGGGTGGCCATTCATAAACCTCCTTCCCGAAATTTACCGCGCTCCCGAAAAACCAGATGTGGGTTCAGAGACACTCCGGCGCATTGATGTGTCCGCGGACACGCGTTCTCTCTCCCGCCCTGTATGGCTGCGCGTCTCCGAGGTCGCATCTCGAACACTGGAAGGGCACGTGCATCTTGTCCAGTCAAGAGTGCGACATCATGCCGGCCGGCTCCGGCCAATCGGTGCTTTCTTGCGGGCTTCATCGCTGCCTTCCTTTTTACGTCGATTGTCGCTCCGCATTGGACGGTCGGACGAGAGCAATCGTGCAAAATAGAAAGCCCACGAAAGTCGACATCGAGAAAATTGCCCGTGAGAAACTCGGGTTCGAATCCCTTCGCGCCGGCCAGATGGAAGCCGTCTTGGCAGTTCTCGGCGGTCATGACACTCTGGTGGTCCAACCGACGGGCTCTGGTAAATCCGCGATTTACCAGATCGCCGGACTGCTGATGGATGGTCCGACTGTGATCGTGTCTCCCCTGATCGCGCTTCAAAAAGATCAAGTGGATGCGATCTCCGATCAGAATTCAGCGGAGGCTGTCGCCGTCAATTCCATCCAAACAATCTCAGAAGTTAGGGAGAAGCTTGCCAGGATTGACCGCGGTGAGGTCGAATTTATTTTCCTTGCTCCCGAACAGCTGCGGAAGCCGGAGACGATCGACAGACTGGCGAATGCCAATGTTTCTCTGTTCGTCGTGGACGAGGCGCACTGCATCAGCCAATGGGGGCATGACTTCCGGCCCGACTATCTGGGTCTCCGCCACGCCATCGAGGCGCTCGGCGATCCGCGCGTACTGGCGCTCACGGCGACTGCGACAGCCAGGGTCCGGGAGGAGATCGTAGATCGCCTCGGGATGCGGCGCGCTAAAGTGTTCGTCCGCGGATTCGATCGCCCAAACTTGTATCTGCGGGTTGACCAGTTCAATACCGAAGCGGAAAAGCGGGATGCTCTGGTCCATCGCGCCCGCTGGGCCGACAAGCCAGGCATCATCTACACGGGCACTCGCAAAGCCGCGGAGGAAATCATGCGCGAGCTGGCAGACGAACAGATTGATGCGATGTTCTATCACGGCGGCATGAAAGGAAAAGAACGGCACCTGATTCAAGAACGCTTCATGTCAGGGGAGAGCGAAATCATAGTGGCGACCAACGCATTCGGGATGGGAGTGGATAAGGCGGACATCCGGTTTGTGTATCACCTGGATGTCCCCGATTCGCTCGATTCTTATTACCAGGAGATCGGCCGGGCCGGCCGGGACGGTCAAAAAGCCGAGGCGGTCCTCTTCTATCGCCGTGAGGATATCGGCGCGCAATCCTTTAAGACGGGTCAGGGAAGGATCGAACCCGAGTTGCTCGAACGCGTTGCCACGCGAATTGCCGGAGAAGATGGTCCCGTGGATCCGGAGACGCTCGCGGATGAGACCGGGCTATCGAAGCGCCGGCTGACGAGCACCCTGCAGCGGCTGGAGGACGCAGGCGCCGCTGAGACCCTGCCGACCGGCGAGATACGCGCAACAGAAACAAGCGATCCTGGTGAAGCGGCCCGAGCAGCCACCGAAGAGTACGAGATGCGCCGGCAGGCCAACCGGGAACGCCTCGAGCAGATGCGAGCGTATGCCGAAACAACCGGATGCCGGCGGGAACTGCTGCTTCAATATCTGGGCGATTCTTTCGAGGGACCTTGTGATGCGTGCGATAACTGCGAGGCAGAACGCGGCAAGACCACGGATCCAAGTGCCGGAACCCGCCGGGAAGTCGCCTAAGGCCCAACCATGGGTGATCAGGCAGAACAGCCCCCGATGCGTCCGGCGAGCAACAGCGTCGCCGAAGAATTTCGGCCGGCTTGTGAGTGACAGGTACGTAGACAAATCGCGCGAGGAGTACGCCATCGCGATCGATGCGGAGCCCGAACGAGTACAAGTTGCAGCCATGCTGCAAAGCTGGTGCAGCCTGACGTTTCTTCATTGGCGCTATCGGCTGGAAAGTCTGCGGCCCTATGTTCCTGAGCCGTTGGAAGTGGAGTCATTCGACGGATCGGCATGGGTTGGAATCACGCCCTTTGTGGTGCGCGACCTCCGTCCTGTAGTGCTTCCTCCATTTCCCTGGATCTCGCATTTTCCGGAGACCAACTGCAGAACGTATGTGAGGGGGCCGGACGGTCATGCCGGGGTGTGGTTCTTCTCACTCGATGCGGCGCGTGCCGCGGCAGTAGCGGGAGCGCGGCTAGGCTATGGGTTGCCGTACGCCTGGTCGCGGATGCGGGTGAGTATTGCCGCAGATCAGGTTGTCTATGAAAGCGCGCGCAGATGGCCGGATACCCGTGCCCGGACCCGTTTTGTGATTGCACCCGGCAAGCCGATCGTTCCCAACGCTCTCGAACTGTTTCTCACCGCCAGATATCGTCTGTACGCGTTTCGAAGCGGCCGTTTGACGTACACGAGTGTGGAGCACAAACCCTGGCCTTTACAAGCGGCACGCTTGCTTAAGGCAGATCAGACGCTTACGGAATGCGCCGGATTACCCCGTCCGGAAGGATTTCCCATCGTGCATTTTTCGCAAGGGGTACGCGTCCGGGTGGCCTTCCCACAGCGCATCCATGAAGACCGCTGCGCTGCACATTGAGCCGCACATTGCCACTGCGGCCGTGGTTCCAACCACCCATCGGTCCAGCTAGCCCCTGAGTCCGAACCGGAGGCGGAGCGAACGTGGGAATGAACACCTCCGTGACACGTGTTGTGCCGTCAAACTCGCTGCTCCCAACATCAACTGCCGGCAGTTTGGCTCTTGGCCTTCAACGTGCCGCTTCGCTGGCGATGCGGCATTTCATGCCCTCCGCCATAACGCGACCCAAACACTGTGCGAGCTTTCGCCTGCATCGAGTATTGGTCCTAACCTTTGCCGTTTCGATACTGGCGGCCGCTGGTTGCGCCCGTAATCCGACGGTCGCGGCTGCGGAAGAACTCACGGGTGGCCACGCAACCGAGGGTCGGCATCTTCTCTATTCCTACAGTTGTGGCTCCTGTCACATCATTCCTGGGGTCAATGAGGCGACCGGAACTGTCGGTCCACCGCTCCGGGGTTTTGCCGATCGAAATTACATCGCGGGCTTACTAGTAAACACGCCGCCCAACCTGTTTCGGTGGATCAAAGAGCCGCAGAAAGTTGATCCCCGGTCCGCCATGCCATCTCTCGGCGTTACCGAACACCAGGCTCATGATATGGCGGCCTACTTATACACACTGCATTAATGAGTGCATCTGGCATCGCCCCGGGAGACGCATGGGAATCCACAGAAAACTGAGCCGGTTTGCTCTCGGAACCATGGTTCTGTTTGCCGCCCTCACGGAAATTTTGAAGAAACCAGTCGATCACTCCGCCGCTTTACCAGGAGAGGCAGTCCCTCGTAAACCCACAATCAAAGTTGTTCTGCTCACCGTTTTCGCGTCCCTCGTTGTCCTGATGCTTGGCGCTGGTCTTTTGATGGTATCCGGGTTTTACAATATTGCCGCGGACCTTCCGCATGTGGAGCCGGTTCGCTGGATGTTGCAGGCGGGCCGGACGCGTTCCGTCGAATTTCATAGCCGTGGAATTCAGGCTCCGGATTTGAACAACCCCGCACTCGCGAGAGACGGATTCGTATTCTATCGGAAGTTGTGTCAGCCGTGCCATGGAGGGCCGGGCATAGCGAACGAGCAGATCGGTCGGGGAATTAACCCGAAACCGCCGCCGTTAATGACCGCAACCGCCAACTGGACCGATCCGCAACTGTACTGGATCATTAGTCACGGCCTGAAAATGAGCGGCATGCCGGGCTTCGCGCCGCCATTGAGCGATGGGGATCGTTGGGCCATAGTCGCATTTGTGCGGCGGCTGGCCGTGCTCTCGCCAGGGGATTACGAGTTCATGGCGGCTTCGGCCGACCCCGGCGCCGATGGGGCGATCGAGGACCTCGGGTTTGGATGGATTAAAACTGGGAGACGGGAGTCGGGTCGTGCCCTGGTGCAAAAGTACGGCTGCACGACATGCCACGTGATTCCCGAAGGCGGATCAGGCCTGGTCGGTCCTCCATTGACAGCCTTTGCCGAACGCCAATACATCGCGGGTTCTCTCGTCAACACGCCCGCTAATGTGGTTGCGTTCATAATGGATCCGGAAAAATTGAAGCCTCATACGGCTATGCCGAATTTGGGAGTGCGGAGGCGCGAAGCCATCGACATCGCCGCGTATCTTTACACCTTCGGCAGTCCGAAGCGGCTCATCGCGTTGCAGCAGGCAAGCACGTTTCGCGGCCAGCCGCGCCAGGCGTACCTGCGCGATGCCAAATAGCTTCTGCGCCGCGCATCAGTCGCTGTTTCGAAAGTCCAACGCGGCGCCGCCATATTGAAAGACCCGCCGCGCGCAGAGTTCGCGGCGCGATTCGTGTATGATGGCACGAAGTGCGGGGAAATCGTGAAGTCCTGGCCGTCACCGCCAGCCTGATCGCGGCATGCTCCTGCCGCCAATCGTTGATGCCGAAGGTATCCTATCCCGAAACAGCTCGTGGCGGCGTCGTCGATAACTATTTCGGCCATAGTGTTCCCGATCCCTACCGCTGGATGGAGGATCTCGATTCCAAGCCGGTCGCGGATTGGGTGGCTGCCGAGAACCAGGTGACGTTCACTTACCTTTCCAAACTTCCCATGCGCGATCACTTTCAACGCCGCATTACGGAACTCTGGAATTATCCCAAGGCCGGCATTCCGATCCCCCGGGGGGGGCGCTATTTTTATACGAAGAATAGCGGCCTGCAGCGCCAGGCGCCCCTCTACTTCCGCTCCAGCCTGACCGCGCCGGCGAGCCTGCTTCTGGACCCCAATACTCTTTCCCCGGACGGCTCTCTTTCGCTTGCACAATGGCAACCCTCGCCGGACGGCCACCTGTTGGTCTACGGCCTTTCCGAAGGCGGCGCCGACTGGCGGACGTTGCACGTGCGGGATGTCGATGCCGGCAAGGATCTCCCAGATGAAGTTCGATGGATGCGCTTCTCCGAGATTTCCTGGACGAACGATGCCAAAGGTTTCTACTATTCCCGCTATCCGGAGCCGCCCAAGGGCAAAGTGCTGGAGGCGGCGCTGTCGCATCAGGCGGTTTACTACCACCGCATCGGCGCCCCACAATCGGAAGACCGGCTGATTTATGAACGTAAGGACCTGCCTACCTGGTTTCTGGACACGAAAGTAACGGAAGATGGCCGTTACCTGCTCATTTTCATGGCGGAAGGCTCCACCAACAACAATCGTCTGTATTATGCGGATCTGGGCGACCCCAAGCGGCCGGCCATCGGAGCGCCGGTCCGACCTCTGATTGAAACCGATGGCGCGGAATTCTCGGCGTTTGGCAATGTGGGTCCCGTTTTATATCTGCGAACCGATCAGAACTCGCCCAATCGCCGGGTGATCGCCGTGGATGTCACCCGTCCGGCCCCTGCCGATTGGAAGACCATCATCCCGGAGCGCCAGCAGGCCATCGAAGCTGTTTTCCTGATCGGCGGCCGTATCGTGGCGCAATACCTTGTCGACGTACAAAGCCGGCTGTCGGTGTTCGGCCTCGATGGCGCGGTTCAAGGCGAAGTGCCGCTGCCGGGCTCCGGTACCGTCGCCGGCGTGAACGGCCTCGAGGACGCTCCCGAGGTCTTCTACTCCTTCAGCTCCCCTCTGTATCCCACGACCGTCTTCGTCTACGATCCCAAGACACGCCATCAGACTCCCTTCGAGTCCGCCAAACCTCCCATCGACGTCTCAGCCTACGAGACCAGGGCGCTCTTCGCCACTTCCAAAGACGGCACGCGCGTGCCGATCTTTCTCACTTGGAAAAAGGGCCTCGCGCAGGATGGCAGTCATCCGGCGATGTTGTTTGGATATGGGGGCTTCTCGGTCAGCGAGTTGCCGCAATATGTCCAGGACGTGCCCGCGTGGCTCGAACTGGGCGGCATCTGGGTGACGGCCAACATGCGGGGCGGAGCCGAATATGGCGAAGCGTGGCACCGCGCGGGAGCCCTCGAAAAGAAGCAGAATGTCTTTGACGACTTCATTGCCGCGGCCGAATATCTGATCAAGGAAAAATACACGTCACCGGCTCGGCTGGCTATCAAAGGCCGCTCCAATGGCGGCCTGCTGGTCGGCGCCGTGGAAGAACAGCGTCCCGATCTGTTCGCCGTAGCTCTCCCCGGAGTCGGCGTGATGGATATGTTGCGTTACGACAAGTTCACGGGCGGGCGCGCCTGGGCCACCGAGTATGGTTCGTCATCGAATGCCACGGATTTCGCGTACCTGATCAAGTACTCGCCGCTGCAAAACGTCAAGCCGGGAATGTGTTATCCGGCAACTCTGGTTACCACCGCCGACCATGACGACCGCGTAGTGCCGAGCCATTCGTTCAAATTCACCGCCGCCATGCAAGCCGCGCAGTCCTGCGAGCGCCCCGTTCTGATTCGAGTTGAAACCCAAGGCTCGCACGGCTATCGGCCCACCGATAAGCAGATTGCCGAACTGGCCGATCAATGGGCCTTCGTCGCGGCAAACATGGGACTACCCCTGGCTACGGCAAGCCGGCCCTGGTAAGTAACGCCACATGGTGCCGGAGGGTTGGCGAATCCCGTACCAGAATGATTGCGGCCAATACGAAGATTGGTGTATCCAATCCATATGGAGTTTCGACAACTAGGAAAGAGCGGGCTGCAGGTTCCGGTTCTCTGCTTCGGCACTGGCACGTTCGGCGGCGGAAACGAGTTCTTCCGGGCCTGGGGCGCGACCGATGTGAAAGAAGCAACACGGCTTATTAAAGTCTGCCTGGAAGCCGGAGTTAATTTCTTTGATACCGCGGACGTATACTCGCAAGGCCTTTCCGAGGAAATCCTCGGCGAGGCGATCCGGCCCGTGCCGCGGGACACCGTCCTCATATCCACAAAGGCGACCTTTCCGTTTGGCGAAGGGCCGAATAACATGGGTTCGGGAAGGCGCCATTTGACGCGCCAGATTGACGGGAGCTTAAAGCGCCTCAAAACGGATTACATCGATATCTATCACATGCATGGCTTCGACGCGCTGACTCCCATCGAAGAAACTATGGCCACATTGGACGCGGCGGTGCGCCAAGGCAAGGTACGTTATATCGCGGCTTCCAACTTTTCGGGTTGGCACCTGCAAAAATCGCTCGCGATCGCTGCGCAGTATGGATGGCCCCGGTACGTTGGTCACCAGGTCTACTACTCCCTGGTAGGTCGGGACTACGAGTGGGAGTTGATGCCGCAGGGGTTCTCCGAGGGCATTGGCGCGCTGGTATGGAGTCCGCTGGGTTGGGGACGACTCACCGGAAAAATTCGGCGAGGCCAGCCTTTACCGGAAGTCAGCCGCCTCCATAAGACCGCCGAGCAGGGGCCCCGTGTCGCGGACGAGTATCTTTATAAGGTGCTCGACGCGCTTTCAGTGCTTTCGGCTGAAACAGGGAAGAGCGTGCCGCAACTGGCGCTGAACTGGCTCTTGAGAAAGCCAACGGTTTCCAGCGTGATTATTGGCGCGCGCAATGAACAGCAACTGCGCGACAATCTTGCCGCGTCGAGCTTTGTATTGACGGCCGAACAAGTGGCGCGGTTAGACGAAGCTAGTCAGACGGAAGTGCCCTATCCCTACTGGCACCAACGACAGTTTCAAAATCGCAATCCGCTGCCGCCGGCGTACCGGCCCTGATAAGATTCCCGCGCTTTATTTCGTGGCGGGTTCGATTACCAGCAAAGTAAACGTTCCCGGCAGCACCGGCCGTCTGCCTCTGCCGCCTGCCGGCGCTTCACCGAACTTCGCGGCAGCGAGGTACACGCGATGATTCGTCGGGTCGAGCCCCATGTTGCGTGATCCCGGCGGAGTCTGGAGAGTCTCGGCGACACGATATTCGTCGGGCGAATCCTGATGAATCACCGTGAAAGTGCCATCCGCATTTGAGGCAAACGCATTGCCGGATGCCGCGTCGTACCCCGCGCCGTCGACACCCATGCCGATCGGTACTGTCGCGACAACTTTCCCCGCCTGATAATCGGATATCGCCATTACACCGCTGCGGCACCCGCTAAACAGCCGGTGGTGGCCCGTGTCGATCGCCATCGAGACAGGTTGCCGGCAGGGTGCCGTCGGCCAGCGCCGAACCACGGTTGCTGCCTTGCCGTCGATCTCCACCACTTCGCTGGTGTCGGTTAGGTTGGCATACACCTTGCCATCGCCGGCTGAAGCGCCGTATTCCGGTTTGCCTCCGAGTGGGATGTTCGTAATCCGGGTGCCGGCCCGCGGGTCGATTACGGTGGAAGAGTGCGCGTCGCCATTCAAAGTGAATACGCGGTCGGAGGCCCTGTCGTAAACGATGGCATCGGCATCCTCGGCGGCCGGGATTCGTCCGAGCGATTTGAACGTCTTGAGGTCGAACATGACCACTGACTGATCGTTACCGGACGTCGCGAATCCATGTCCTGTGGCTTCGGCCACAGCTGTTCCGTGCGCGCCCATGATGCCGGTAACTTCGCCGAGCAACGCGCCGCTGTCTTCATCGACAACCATCACGCGATTCTGCCGGGCGATAAACAGACGATGATTGGGTGGGTCGGGCACGATGTAGTCCCAACTGCCGTCGCCGCCTGGCGTGTAAGTCTTAGTCACGTGGTACGACGACCCTGACTGCGCGACCAGCGATGCCACGGTGGCCAGTGTGAAGACGAGCGCGGCTTTGTGCATTGCGGCCTCTTGCTGCCCGTAGTATACCGGAAGTCATCGTTCAAACCCGCGCCCCACGGCCGCATTCTGTGTAGTCACGGAGCCGCGACCGTTAGGGAGCGGATGCTTCGGATCGACGGCGCTAGCGGTCACTGAATTGGTTTCCGTAGCCACGTTGTTGCTGTCGATATCGCCCCGAGTCGCGCGTCTGTTCGCGATCAGATTCAAAGTTCTGTTTCGAAGTTCGGCCATTGAAATTTTGATTCTGGTCGAAGCTGTCGTTCCGATCCCTTTGGACGTTGCGAGTAAAATCGGGCCGGCGGTGATCATCCCTAAAACCGTAGTTGGAGCGCGGCGCAACGTAGTAGGATCTGCTGAACGCTACACCGCGCCTATTTGGCCGGTCGCTTCGCGACATGCGGCGGTCCATCCCAGCGCGGCCAGTCTCGGGAAACGTGGCCCTGCCTTCGGCAAACATCGATCCTCCCGCTAAGAGCACCATCGCTATTATTTTCGTTCTCATAAACTGTCCCTCCTGCGGTTGTCAATGCAGCACAAGGGCCGAAGGCCAAGTGCAATGAAATGCGGAGTATCCACAGTCGCGCGGCGGCTTCGGATGGTGCGAACGCACCGCATCGGTGTTTTTGAGCCGCCGCTTTCGTCGCGGCGAACGTGGAGATATCCGTAGCTACTGCAGCCCGGCCTTCGTAAATAATGCGAGCATCTGTTCCGCTGACGGCGGTCGCAGGACATTGTTGGCCGCAAAATCGTCCGCTTGGGGATAACTGGTGGCGCGGATGCTTGCGGCCGCGCTCGCGAGGTTGTAAGCCGTATGTCGAAGCTCGACTTCCGGCCCCAACAACAGCCAGTCCGCGCCCGCCTCACCGAACGGCATTCCGGCGCTCCCGGCATTTACCACGCGAACCCGCCCGATCATACGGTCAAATTGCATGTGCGTATGACCGCAGACGACCATCGACAGATCGAGTTGATTAAATATCGGTAGCAGGCGTTCTTCTGGAGTTAACCGGGTAAAGATGTCGTCTTCGTTTTGAGGAGTTGCATGGCAGAACAGCACCGTCCCGAGACCGGCGATGTCGAGGCGCACGGTTGTCGGCCAACAGCCCACTATCCGCTGGTGTTCGGAATCAAGCTGCGCGGCGTTCCAGCGGATGATGGGCCGGTACAGTTCCGGCACCTTTGCCGGGTCCTTTCCCGCCATCTGTTCCAGGACCGCCACTTCGCCGTTGCCGAGAATGAAGTGCGCAGGAATATCGAGGACCTGTAGGCACTCGAGCGTTTCTCGCGGCATCGGGCCGGGGAGAACATCGCCGCCCACCACGACTTGGTCCACCCCCAACCGGCGGACTTCCACCAGGATCGCTTCCAATGCCGGAAGGTTCCCGTGAATATCGTAAATGGCCGCGACCCGCTTCAAAGGTTGGTAGGGGCGGGGCGATTCGAACGCCCGACCTACGGCTTAGAAGGCCGTTGCTCTATCCAACTGAGCTACGCCCCCAACGCTTTCACTCATCAATATCGTTACACAAAAACCGACGGCAATTCGCCGGGTTGGCGATCTCAGTCAGTGAACGCGATTGCGGTGGCGGATTGGCGGGCGGCTGGAACGGCGGGGTTCTTCTGTCATCCACGCTCATTCCACGCTGCCCGCGAATTGGTATCAATTGGGCAGGACTTTCTCCGGTGAATTACGAATGACTGCGCGAACCGGCGGCGCGAGCCTTTTCCGGCGCTCGCCGCGACTTGCTCTTGGCCGCTGCGGTCTCGCGTTTCACGATCTTGTTGAAGCGGCTCTGCTGCCCCCCCGACGTATTCTCCTGGTACACCAGCGCCAGTCCATTTTGATCGAACTTGTCAAACCACTCGTCCCATGAAATATGCTCTAGCGACGGTTCCGGCCCATCGGGAAAATCAATCCGGATAATGCCGGCCTCGCCCCGGCGCTTGGTGCCGCTAACAGTGGCGGGTATGCCGCCGCGCTCTTCCGCCCATTGCCGGATCTCCTCGTGATCTGTGGTGGTCTGGGAGCCCGCCCGGCTCCGGCCCGATCGCGCGCCGCCCCGCGCGGACGTCTTCGTGGATCGCCGGCTGG
The DNA here is from genome assembly GCA_964554945.1 of uncultured Solibacteraceae bacterium. Classification (GTDB taxonomy): domain Bacteria; phylum Acidobacteriota; class Terriglobia; order Bryobacterales; family Bryobacteraceae; genus PSRJ01. Next base: position 17,193 of record CAZKQQ010000035.1, read on the forward strand.
CCGTGGATTTCTTCGCGGCGCGGCTCGATTTTGCTCTTGTCGCCATCCAATACCTCCGATACCTCGAGCGCAGCAAGAGGCCTGCCAAAAGGTACTTAGCTCTGGATGGTCTTTGAAGTGCAACTCCCTATGCCCGATAACAAACAATTCTGTGAAGCTTCGATTGACCGGAAGGGAGACCCATGGCCAGTAAGAAGAATGAACGAATTATCCTCGTCACCGGTGCGACCGGGCGCCAGGGCAGTGCAGCAATTGCCCATCTCCAAGCCAAAAATTTCCCGGTTCGGGCGCTCACGCGCAATCCCGATAAGCCGCAGGCTCGCCATTTGGTAGGCCACGGCACGGAAGTCGTACGCGGCGATCTGAACGATCCCGATTCGCTCGCCCGTGCAGTCGATGGAGTCTACGGCGTATTTTCAGTGCAGACTCCTGCCGAACATGGCGCCGCGGTTGAGGTGCGGCAAGGTATTAATCTGGCTGACGCTGCGAAGCGGTCGCGCGTCGGTCATTTTGTTTACAGTTCCGTCGGCAGTGCGGACCAGAACACAGGCATCCCGCACTTCGACAGCAAAGCGCGAGTCGAGGACCACATTCGGGGAACCGGGCTGCGCTACACGATTTTCCGTCCGGTCTTCTTCATGGAAAACTTGTTGGGCATGCGGGAACGGATCGAACAAGGCGCGCTGGCGCTGCCGCTCAAACCCGAAACGCGGCTACAGATGATTGCGGTGGACGACATTGGCGCCTTTGTGTCGATGGCATTTGAGCGTCCCGGCCATTGGCAGGGCCGCAGTCTGGATATCGCCAGCGACGAAGTTTCGATGACGGAATTCGCCGCCGGTCTGAGCCGAATTACCGGGCGCGATATAAGGTATGAGCAGATCCCGTGGGATCAGTTCGAAAGCGCGGCCGGCCGCGAAATGACAATGATGTACCGCTGGTTCGAGGAGGTCGGATACCGCGTGAATATTCCCGACATCCGCCGCGAGTATCCCAATCTCACCAGCTTGGAACGCTGGCTGCAGTCCAGATGGCGCAAGGCGTTCGCGGCCTAGGCCTTCCGCCTTTCGGTTGTTCAGCCGGCATCGCGGTCCAGGTATACTTGTTCGCAGCCGTATGCTCCCGATCCGCTGGGCCCTGATTCTGCCGCTCGTGATTACGCCGCTTTCGGCGCAGACGCCTTCTCCGGACCTGTTCGCTAGCATGCAAGAAATATCCGCCGCGCTCGGGGTGGGCTGTAATTACTGTCATAGCGCGGCAAGGGGGAGCGGCGCGCCGGAGCCGAAGAAGGATATCGCCCGCGCCATGATGGCCATGACCCGCGATCTGAACGGCAAGGTCGAAGCCGCGACCGGGAAATCGGGCGCGTCCGTGACGCGGGTGCAATGCATCACTTGTCATCGCGGCGTCGCCATTCCCGGGCAGCTCAGCGACATTTTGACTCAGACGCTTCGGGCGCAGGGAACCGCCGCCGTGATCGTTCAATACCGAGACTTGCGGCAGCGCTATTTTGGGCGGCAGGCCTACGATTTTGGCGAAGACACGCTGCTGGGACTCGCGCAGCGGATTGTCGAAAGCAAACCGGACGATGCCGTCGCTCTGGTCCAGCTCAATCTGGAGTTCAATCCTAAATCGGCCCGCAGCTATATCGCTTTAGCCCACGCGTACACGCGGAAAATCGACGATGCTTCTGCCATGGCGAGCCTGGAAAAAGCGCTCGAGCTGGAGCCGGACAATGGCGTGGCACGCGGGCAACTCGAGCAATTGAAGTCTTATCACCGCAAGCCGTAACTTACAGCAGGCGCAGAACCGCGTTGACCAGACCATCGATCGTGAAGGGTTGAGCTTCGGCATCCACCCGAATTCCCAGTGTCCGCGCGGTATCCGATGTGACCGGGCCGATGGTCGCCACGCGGACGCCTTCGAGCATCTGGCAGCCCGCCGCCGACACAAAATTCTGGACGGTCGAGGAACTCGTGAAGGTAATGCAATCCGGCCGGTGCGGCGCGGCGAAGAGTTGGCGGGCGCGCTCGGCGGCCTTGGCGGGGATCACCGTGCGATAAGCTTCCACTACGTCGACGCGCGCGCCGCGGCGCGCCAGTTCCACCGGCACCACGTCCCGTGCTACGGCGGCGCGCGGCAACAGCACCCGCTTGCCGGCGAGATCGTGCCCGGCGAACGCATCGACCAGACTCTCAGCCACGTATTCCTTGCCCATCAAGTCGACTTTGAGATGCAGCGCTTCCACCGCCGCCCGGGTTGCCGGCCCGATGGCACAGATCTTAGCGCGCAGTGATCGCAGATCGGTGCGAGACTGGTCCAACCTTTCGAGGAAGAAGCGCACGCCATTGGCGCTGGTAAAGATCAGCCAGTCGTAGCAGCCAAGCTCGGTGATCGCCTGGTCGAGACGCACATAATCGCTGGCCGGTTGAATCTCGATGGTTGGGAGTTCAATCACATCGGCGCCGAGGGCGTGGAGCCGCTGCCCGAGTGCATCAGCCTGGTCTTTGGCTCGCGTTACCACGATGCGTTTTCCGAATAGCGGCAGGCGCCCGAACCAGTCTAGTTTCTCGCGCAGGCGCACCACCTCTCCCACGATGATGCTGGCGGGCGGCTTCATGCCGTGCTGCTCGATCAATCGTGGCAGCGTGGCAAGCGTGCCGGTGAGCGTTTCCTGATCGGGACGCGTGCCCCAGCGCACGGCCATCGCCGGCGTTTCAGCCGAACGCCCGTGTGCGATCAGCTCGCGCGCGATCTCGGCAAAGGTCGTCAGCCCCATGAAGATTACCAGGGTTTCGGCCAGTCCGACTTTATCCCAATCGATCTCGCCCGCTGCGTGCCCGGTTACGAACGTCACCACGGACGTGTGCTCGCGGTGGGTGAGGGGCACGCCGGAATAAGCAGCAATACCAAGCGGCGTGGTCACGCCCGGCACTACTTCAAAAGGAATTCCGGCATCAGCCAGGGCTTCCGCTTCTTCTCCGCCGCGGCCGAAAATGTACGGGTCGCCGCCCTTTAGCCGCACCACCGTCAATCCGCGCCGCGCCCGCTCGATCAGCATCGCGCAGATTTCTTCCTGCGTGAAGGCGTGGGTCGATTTCTTCTTCCCAACGTAGATTCGCTCTGCTTGGGACGGCGCCAGGTCCACCAGGGCGTCATTGGCGAGGTGATCATAGAGGACAGCGTCGGCGTGCTCCAGAATGCGCCGGCCTTTCCAAGTAATCAGGTCGGGATCGCCGGGACCCGCTCCGACGAGGTAGACCTTGCTCATACGCTGTAGACCGCGTCGAGGATCTTGCGCGCGCCGCGCGCGAGCAGGTCGGCTCCGAGGTCCGTACCGATCCGGGCCGCCTCGCAGGCGAGGCCTTCGGAGTTCCCGCGCACCAGTTCCGAGCCGTCGGGCGCGGCCACTACCGCGATGATTCGCAGCCGCTCGCCGGTCACCGTCGCATACGCGCCGATCGGGACTTGGCAGCCTCCGCCCAGCGATGCGAGGAGAGCCCGTTCGGCCGTAACGGCGGCGCGCGTGCTCGCATGCTCGAGAGGCCCGCAGGCATCCCGGCCCGCTCCTTCGGCACGCGTCTCGATGGCGAGAGCGCCCTGGCCTACCGCGGAGCACATCACCTCCGGCGGCAATAATTCCGCTATACGCTCACTCCAGCCGAGGCGCTTCAGACCCGCTGCGGCAAGCACGATCGCCTCATAGCGGCCTTCGTCTAATTTGCGCACACGAGTATCGAGATTCCCGCGAATGGATTCGATTTCGAGGTCGGGGCGATGTTTGCGCAATTGCGCCGCGCGCCGCAGGGAGCTGGTTCCAACCTTGGCGCGCTGCGGCAAGTCAGCCAGCCGCCGGCCGACAATCGCATCCCGTGGGTCTTCGCGGGCGGGGATCGCTGCCAGCACCAATCCTTCGGGCAACTCGGTCGGCAGATCCTTCAAACTGTGCACGGCCAGATCGGCACGCCGGTCTAAAAGGGCCTCTTCGATTTCCTTCGTGAACAGGCCTTTGGTCCCGACCTTCGCCAGAGGCACATCGGTGATCTTGTCGCCGGTAGTCTTAATGATCTCGATGCGGCTCTCCTGGCCGGACTCGGCCAGCTTCTGCTGGACCCAACGAGCCTGCCACAATGCGAGCTGGGAGCCGCGCGACGCGATCACGAGCATGTTTCAATCCTGAAGATGGAAAACCTTCTTGATCAGCGCGATGCTAAGGGCGCCTTCCGGCTTTCCCGCCTGGACGCGCAGTTCCGAGATGGGCCCGTGCGCCACCTTATTGATAATTGCCCGCGTCGCCGCCTCCATCGCCTCTTCCTGCTGTTGGGTAAACGGCCCATACTTCCGCTTGACCCTCTCGACTTCGGCGGCGCGCATGCTTTCGAGCTGTTCCTGAAGTCCGACGATGGTGGGGGTAATCTCCACCACCTTTAAACGCGCCATCATCCGCTCGACTTCCTCGGAAACCATCTCCTCGGCGCGATCCGCCTCCTTCATTCGCTCCCGCAGATTCGCGTTGACCACTTCCTGTAGGTCGTCGATGTCATACAGGAAGATATTGGCGAGATCATTGATGCCGGGATCGATGTTGCGCGGAACGGCGATATCGATCAGGAACGCGGGCTTGTTGCGGCGTGCAGCGATCACGCGCTGCATTTCCTCCTTGCGCAGGATGTATTCGGTCGCGCCGCTCGAAGCGATGAGAATGTCGACCTCCGGCAACGTGCTGACCCAGCGGCTGTATTCCACCGGTGTTCCCTGGAACAGCTTGGCCATCTCGACGGCGCGTTCGTAGGTCCGGTTAGTCACGAAGACGTGCGTGGCCCCGGAGCGCCGCAAGTGCCGCGCCGCGAGTTCCGACATTTTGCCGGCCCCGACGATCATAATGGTCCGGCCGTTGAGGGTGCCGAAGATCTTGCGCGCCAGTTCCACCGCCGCATAGCTGACCGATACGGCCATTTGGCCGATGCCTGTTTCCGAACGAACCCGTTTGGCGACATTAAATGCGCGGGTCAACAGGCCGTCCATCCAACCGCAGACGGCTCCGGTTTCCTTGGCGGCATTGTAAGCCGCCTTTAGCTGGCCCAGGATTTGTGGTTCACCCACCACCATTGAATCCAGACTGGCAGCCACCCGGAAGAGATGGTGAATCGCTTCGCGGCCTTCGTGACGGTAAAGGTGGGCCGCGAGGCTATCTGGACTAATTGCCTTGTGATCTGCCAGGAATGAATCAAGGGTTGCCTGCGGATCGGCGTCGTCTTCCGTAGTGATGGTAATCTCGACGCGGTTGCAAGTCGAGAGAATCACGGCTTCGGTCACCCCCGTGCAGGCTCGCAATGCTTTTAAAGCTTGAGGCAAGGAGTCTTCTGAAAAAGCGAGGCATTCGCGCACTTCTACCGGCGCGGTCTTATGACTGACTCCTGTCAGAAACAGTTTCATTGCCGAAGCAGCATCGCTCCCAATCGCGAATGAGCTACCCAAGTGATTGCGGAAAATCCCAACACAGCGACGGTCATGATGGCGGCCTTGCGACCTCGCCACCCCGCTGTGGTCCGTAGGAAAACCAGGACTAAATAAGTTCCCCAAGTGAAAAAAGAAATCGCGATATCCGGCTGGCTGATCCAGGCGGTCTTGTGTTCGATGAAAGCCCAGGTGCTGGCCGCGATCACTGCAAGGGTCATCAAAACGAAGCCCACGCCCATCGACTTTGAGATCAGGTCATCGAGGGTGCCCAGCGCAGGCAGCCGGTAATAGAATTTGCGGGGCTTTTTGGTCTTCAATTCGCGCTCCTGGAACAGGTAAAGCAAGGAAGCCACGGCAGTGACGACCAGGGCGGCAAAACCCAGCAGCACCAACACGATATGTGTGGTAAGCCAGGCGTTGCGCACGACAGGATTGCTCCAGGCCCCGACGGGATTACCGAGTGTCGCCATTAACGACATTACGAAGACTAGGGGAAAAATGAACGCGCTCAGGCTGGCCATTTTGTAACGCCACTGCACGAACAGGTACAGAATCGCCACCAGAAACGCGCACATGGAAAGAGTTTCGTAGGTGTTGGCGATGGGGCACCGATTGGACAGGATGCCCTCGTCCACGATGGAAACGAAGTGAAAGACCGCACCCAGCGCGAACGCGCCCAACGCCACCCGGAACAGGTGTTCCCGGCGCCGGACCAACATAAGAATGGAATGCAGCAGGCCGAGCGAATATAATGCCGCGGCCACGCGCAACCAGATGACGCTCATTTCAGCCATTGGCGATGTGTAACTCTCTGAGTACAGGCTTATTATATCGCGATGCCCGCTTTTCGGAGGGTTGTCTCCGGAAATCCGTCACGGGCTGTCCCGGACTACCGGGACGAAGCTTGCCCCTGGGAAACAAGAGCGAATTCCGCATACACATTTAACCCGTCAGGAACAAACTTGCGGACCTGGAGGTGCTGGGCTTCCGCGAGCACGAACGTCTTCTGCTGGAAGGCGTCCTGTTGATCCGGAGTCAGTGTGCCGGGCGTCTGGTGAACACAGAAAACGGCGAGCGAGCCTAGTTTGGCGGTTCGGATGCTATCGGCGATGTCTCGAAAAAAAGTCGGATCGGCGAAGTCGATATTCCAGCGGGTCTTGTCCCGCAGGAGTTCAATGTGTCCGTTCCTGTTCGTGAGGGAGTATTCATCCACTTCGGTGCCGATTGGCAATCTCCCGACGAAATGCCAATTCCATTTGTGATGGTGCGTAAAGAATGCGATCAGGTTGAATTGGTCGATGTAGACGGCCTGAGGAGCCGGCATGGCGGCATTGAAAATCCGCATCTCGCGAGTGAAGAGTTCCTCCGGGTGCTTCGGGAAGGCGTTGAAGCGCAAAACGGAAATCATAGTCACAGCCACGCACACGATGGCTGCGGCGGCCCAAACCAGCTGCCGAACGGGTAACGCGGCAAACAGCCGGTCCAGGCAAATTCCCGCTGTCAGCACCGCAAACGGAAATATGATGAACTGCTGCCGCATCAGGCCTCCAAATGGGTACCGGTCGAGGCAGCCGGCGAGCGCGAGTTCGCTGACGATCAGCAAAAGCATCAATGAGGGTACGACCGCGCGCGAACGCGCGAACCCGGTGCTGCCGATTACCATCGCGCCTAGAACGGCGGCGACCTTTTCGAAGGCTCCACGGCTTGCAATTTGCCAGGGCGAGAAGAAATTGAACAGGCTATGCAGATTCCGGGCCAGAAACTTGATTTTGGGTTCGGGAGTTTCGAGCAGGTAGTCGGAGACGTGGTTCAGATTGGTCGTGTTGAATCGAATGTGGAAATGATACAAACACCACATCACGACAATAATGGGCAGGAATGTCAACCCATAACCCAGCCACTGTTTCCGGGGGAGGGGAGCGCGGGCCAGGCAGAACCCTGTTAAGAGCACTGCGCACGCGCCCACATAGAAGAAAGAGAAATAGTGCGAGCACGTGGCCAATACCGCGCTCAGGGCAAACAGAACCTGCGTGCGCCGCGCCACCGCCCGTCCGTTGACGGGGAGCAGATCGAGGAAATAGTAAAAGGAGAGAACGATAAAAAAGATGCTCAGCATGTAGGCGCGCACCGAAATCGATATCTCGATGGTCGGCATTGCCAAACCGAAAGCCAGGGCCGTTAGAGGCGGAGTGAATTCGGAAGACGAGAGCTTCTGCGCGATCTTGCCTACAAGATAGACCGAGCCCAGCGCGGCGGCCAGGGAGATCGCCCGATAGAGCAACACGGCTCGCCCCAACTTCATCAAAATTTTAAGCAGAAGGTAGAAGAGCAGGGGATGATCGTTGTGCATGTACTCCCACCAGAAGGTTTTAAAATTGTCCTGCTGGGCGATGAAGACATGCCAATAGCCGTCATACTCGATAAACTGAGTCGCCGCGAGATAGAACATGGGAATAGCACTTACCAGACAGACGGCGATCAGAAGCAGATCCCGTGGGAACGCCGCGATCCTGAGTTGATCGCTTTCAGGCAAGGCTAGTGATTGGCGCGAGTCAGACATCCTTCCGCTTGAAGAACCAGAGCCAGTAGTATTGCGTCCCAGCACCGTCGCTGTAGCGGAGTTCGAAGCCGCTGGAGCGCGCCAGTTCGGACGCATCCGATTCGGAGACGCCCACGCCGACCCAGGTGTCAACTTCTTTTCCCACATCTTTATAGCCCTGGACTTGAAACTTGAACAATCCCCCAGGACGCAGGCGGCTTGCGATTTCGCGACAGTAATTCAAGAGCACGTCGAAGCTGGGGATGTGCTGGAACACGATATAAGAGAACGCGAAATCGAACTTCATATCGGGCAAAACACTCAGGTCCACGCCATTATTGTTATAGAGATGAACATTCGGCATGCCGGCCAGCTTGCCACGCGCGAGTTGAATCATCTCCGGGCTCACGTCTACGGCGTAGACATGGCCAAAAACTCCGGCCAGGGCGCGAGTCAGGCGTCCGGCGCCGCATCCGATCTCCAGCACATTCATCTGATCCGGAGGGGTTCCCTGGCAGATATTCCCCATGTCGGTGAGGATGTACTGCGCGATGTTGCGCTCGCCGGTTTCGAAGAACTCCTCGTCGCTCCAATCATCTGGTGAATAATTGATGTAGTAACGGGCGTTTTCACGCGCACGCTGATCCCATTCGGATCGCATCTTGGACGCAAGCTGAGCCAGATCGTCGGCGGCCATCGATTCGCATTGTAGCAGGGCTGTCCGAGATCAAACCGAGGCAGCCGAACCGCGGTTGATCGCGAACAGACCACCCCAGCTCGCTCCCGCCAGAGCTAGGATCGTGCAGATGACGCTGACGGCAGCGGCCGCGGCAAAATGCTCGGGCCAATACGTCATGACCACATGATTGATCCCGGGATATAACGCGAGCCCGCGAAATGCGCCGTTAGTCATATATAGGCGCGCATCTTTCCCGTTGACCGTGGCCGTCCAGCCCGGATAAAGAACCTCCGAACTGGCCAGGAACGCGCGATTCGATACGGTCACGAGCAAAGCCACGCGGTTCGCCGAGTATGCTTCCACCTCGATGGTGCCACTGCCCAACGGCTCATCCTGATAAGGTTCTCCGTCCGGCATCTCAACGACCGCCTCTTCAGCAGGTGTGAATTCAGGGCGCGCCAGATAAGCGAGCGCGTCTTCCTGACCGCGTGACCGATGGAGATGCGGGACGAGGAAGAAGCGCGGCAGGACGGCCGGGTTTCGGTAGAGCCGCACGCCGGCGTATTCACCCGCTACCGGAAAGCCGGACCCCGGTCCGGGAGTCCGTATCGGAGATGCCAGAATCCCGACGTTCAACATAGAAAGCAAAGGCGACAGCGGGCGATCGACTGGCAGTTGCCGTTCCCACCAGTTGCCGCCGCAGAACAGCCTCCGTAAAGCGATCACTCTCTTTATGGCAAATGGGTTATCGCCGTCCGGTGTCGGTAATCCCAATTGGGCGGACGCCGTAATACCGGCCAGCGCATCTCGTCCCAAATAGTCGATGCGCACCGGTGGAGTTGCGGTGTTGATGAGCCGGTGCAGATTCGCGAGATCTTCCGAAGAACCGCCGATTTCGTATTCGTTTGAAACCTCTTTATAGCTGCCGGGCGACGAATTCATCGGTTTGTTCGCGCCAAAATGCGTCAGATCCACAGCGGTAAACAAGGCTACTGCCCACAGAATCCAGCGAGGACCGCGCGCGCCAATCCGGTCCAGCGCGACAGCCGCGGTGAGGGCCGCGAACATGCAAAATGCCAGGAGCGCAAACTCCGCATAAAGCGAACCCCGCACCAGGCGAGGCAGGTGCGTAAACACATACCGGTAGAGAGGCGTCCCATCGCCTACCATCCAAAATGCCGACACGAGCGTCAACAGTAACAGGAGCATCGCATGCGGCGTACGCCGCAGAAACGGCGCGATCAATAGCAGTGCCAGCGTGATGATTCCGCAATACACGTAAAGAAATGTGAAGTTGAACGGCAGCTTAAACCGCGAGGGATCAAAGGGCGTGAAGATATGGTAATAGTTCGGCGCCGCCAGCGAAACCAGGCTTTGCAGGGGAAGCCCGCCTCCGGTCTCGTCCGCCTGGGCCCTCTCGGATGCGACGCTCAGGTTCGTGAGTTGATAGGTGGGGACGAGTTGGACGGCGGCAATGCCGAGGCCGAGAGCAAATCCGCCGGCCAGGGCAGCCCAGAACTTCCAACCCAGCCGCCGGGATAAAGTCAGGCCAATCGCAAATAATCCAGCGGAACCGAACCCGACCGCGGTGGTGGCGGCGAAGCCGGAGAGAATCGTCAACGCGATTCCAATACCAAGTAGTCCGATCCACCGGATCGCGAACTGACGATTGAGCTGTACGATGCAGATCAACAGAAGCGGTAACCAGGCTCCTGCACACACTGCGCCCAGGTGCTGGGCTTGAGATGCAAAGAATCCGCCCAGCTGGTAGACGGTGCCGCCGAATAAGGCGGCGGAAATGCGCACGCCCAGCAATCGGAGTAGACAAAACGTGAACAAGCCGCCCAGGATCATATGCAGCGGCACCAGCCATTCAATCCAATAGAAGAGATTGCGGCCGGCGGAAAGATTACCCAACAGGACTGCAATCCAAGTCAATGGATAAAACAATTGCGCGGTCAAATCCGCGTGTATCGGCACGCCGCAATACGGGTAAGGATCCCAGAAAGGAAAGATGCCCTGCCGGACACAACGGGCGATGTAAGCGGTCAGCGGCAGATGATAGCCCGCAATATCGTAGGGAATTCGCATCCGGGGATTGAAGAGAACGCGGCGGTAGAACAACAGGGGCTGCACCACCAGCAGCAGGCAGGCGAGACGGAGCGCCCAAAAGGAAGGCGAGCGCCGATGCATGCCCGTCATGAGGAAACTCATTTTCCTACGGCCTTGCGATACAGGCTGTGCCGCCGCAACCGGTGCCCCTCGGGCAGGCGCGGGTGATCGAAATCGCCATCGTATGTCATGCCGAGTTTTTCCATGACCCGGATGGACCGGAGATTGTCCGGAACCGTGAACGAGACGATCTCGCGCAGCCCCAAGGTCCCGAACGCCATCCGCAGCACGGCCTCTGCGCCTTCGGTGGCCAGCCCCTGGTTCCAAAAACCTGCGCCGAGACGCCATCCGATTTCGACGCACGGCGTGAAGTACGCCTCAAACTGCGGAACCGTCAGACCGATGAAACCGGCCAGTTCTCCAGTGGAGCGCAACTCGGCGGCGAATGGTCCGAAGCCGTGGGTGTCGAAGTGGGTTTGGGCGCGCGCCATGAGCGCATCGCTTTGTTCCCGCGTCAGGCACGCGGGGAAAAACTCCATTACCCGAGGGTCGGAATTCATTCGGTAAAACGGTTCGGCATCGGATTCGCGCCAGCGGCGGAGCACGAGACGGGAAGTCTCTAGGCCGAGCATTCTCCTATAGTAAATAACAACCGGGGAAGCAGAGGGAACTGGGGACTGGCCCGTCGCGATGAGGCGGACGGCGGTTATCCGTGCGGACGGATTACCGTCGCGCTCCGCACAATGCTGAGCCGTATGTAAAAATAATAATAGTGCTCCCCGGGTTTGATCCCCTTGTTTCGGAATGGTTCTCCGCGCGTTTTGGCCAGCCTACTGAGCCGCAGGTGCGCGGGTGGCCCGTAATCCGGGACAATCGGGACGTTTTGATCTCGGCGCCGACCGGGTCCGGCAAAACGCTCGCGGCGTTCCTGCTGTGTCTCGACGAGCTGGTCCGGCAGGCGCGTCTTGGTCCACTGCCGCAGCAGACGCAGGTCGTCTATGTATCGCCGCTGAAGGCGCTGAGCAACGACATTCACAAGAACCTTGAAATTCCGCTGGCGGAAATTCGGGAACTGGCGGAACGCCGCGGCGTGATCCTGGCGCCCATTCGAACGGCGTTGCGTACGGGGGACACCCCGCAGTGGGACCGGCAGCAGATGACGCGCGAACGGCCTCACATTCTGGTGACAACGCCGGAGTCGCTCTTCATCCTGCTGACCGCGGCTAAGCCGCGGGAAATGCTGGCGCAGGTGCGCACTCTGATCGTCGACGAAATTCATGCAGTGGCCGATGACAAGCGCGGGTCGCATCTGGCGCTCACGCTGGCGCGGCTGGATCTCCTGGTCCAACAGCACGGATTGCCGAAGCCGCAGCGGATTGGACTCTCCGCAACCGTCAAGCCACTCGAAGATGTGGCCGCCTTTTTGAGCGATACCGCGCAAATTGTCCACGTCGGGCATCGCCGGGCCATGGAAGTGTCTGTCGAAGTGCCGCGCGACGAACTAGGCCCGGTCGCCAGCAACGAGATGTGGGGAGAGATCTACGATCGGGTGGCCCACCTGATCCGGGAGAATCGCACCACCCTGGTTTTCGTGAACACGCGGCGGTTGTCCGAGCGCGTGGCGCACAATCTTGCGGAACGGCTGGGCGAGAATGCGGTCCTGCCTCATCACGGGAGTCTTTCCCGCGCGCTCCGCCTGGAAGCCGAGCGGCGTCTGAAAGGCGGCGAATTGCGAGCCGTGGTGGCGACGGCATCCCTCGAACTCGGAATTGATATCGGGACCGTCGACCTGGTATGCCAGATCGGGTCGCCACGTTCGATTGCGGTTGCGTTGCAACGAATCGGAAGAGCGGGGCACTGGGTTGGCGCGCTGCCCAAGGGACGGCTCTTTGCCACCACGCGCGATGAGCTGATCGAATGCGCTGCCCTGGTGCGGGCGATTCACGCGGGCGAACTCGACCGGCTGGAAATTCCAAGAAACGCCCTCGATATCCTGGCGCAGCAGATGGTGGCTTGCTGCGCCGCCGAGGATTGGGCCGAGGACGATCTGTTCGCTCTGATCCGGCGCGCCTGGCCGTATCGCGATCTGCCGCGGGCGGATTTCGATGCTGTCCTGGAAACGCTGGCGGAAGGCATCGCTACCGCGCGCGGGCGGGCCGCCGCTTATGTGCATCGGGACGCCGTCAATCGCCGTCTGCATGGACGGCGGAATGCGCGCTTGACGGCGATTACTTCCGGCGGCGCCATTCCCGATACGGCGCAATACATGGTGGTGGCGGAACCGGAAGGAATCACCGTTGGGTCGGTGGACGAGGATTTTGCCGTCGAGAGCATGATGGGCGACGTGTTTCTGCTGGGCACCACGTCGTGGCGCATTCGTCGTGTCGAGTCCGGGCGAGTGCGCGTCGAAAACGCCAAGGGCGCCGCGCCTACCATTCCGTTCTGGACGGGCGAAGCTCCCGGCCGCACGCTGGAACTTTCGCGCGCCGTGGCCCAGCTTCGGGAAGATATCGCGGCGCGGCGCGATCCCGAGTGGCTCCAGCGGGAATGTGGTCTCGATCGGATCGGCGCGGAGCAGGCGGTTCAATATGTGCTGGCGGGATCGGCTGCCCTTGGCAGCACACCGGCGGCCGGTAATATCGTGGCCGAGCGCTTCTTTGACGAGGGCGGAGGCATGCAGCTCGTGCTGCACGCTCCGTTCGGCTCGCGGATCAACCGGGCCTGGGGCCTGGCTTTGCGCAAGCGCTTTTGCCGGTCGTTTAATTTTGAACTGCAGGCGGCGGCGACCGACAACGGTATCGTGATTTCGCTGGGAGAGCAGCATTCGTTCCCGCTGGAGATCGTCTTCGAGTTTCTGCACCCGGACAGCGTTGAAGAGGTGCTGGTGCAGGCGCTGCTGGACTCGCCGATGTTCGGGGCACGCTGGCGTTGGAACGCGAGCCGCGCGCTGGCAATTCCGCGCTACACCGGCGGGCGCAAGGTGCCTCCGCCGATTCAGCGTATGCGGGCCGACGATCTGATGGCCGCGGTTTTCCCGGATCAGGCGGCTTGCGCGGAAAATCTGGAAGGCGAGATCCGCATTCCCGACCATCCTCTCGTAAAGGAGACCATTGAAAATTGCCTGTACGAAGCGATGGATCTCCACGGGTTGCGCTCCCTGCTGGTGGAGCTGCGCGAGGGACGCATTCGGACAGCCGCTATCGATACGGCCGAGCCTTCTCCGTTCTCGCACGAGATTCTGAACGCGAATCCGTATGCGTATCTGGATGACGCGCCGCTCGAAGAACGCCGGGCGCGCGCCGTTCAGATGCGGAGCACGCTGCGGACCGATCTTGCCGAAGACGCCGGCGCGCTCGATCCGGAAGCGATCGCACAAGTAGCCGCCGAAGCTTGGCCGCCGATGCGCGATCCCGACGAACTTCACGAGACCTTGTGCAGCATAAGCCTTCTGCCTTGTGCGAGCGCTGAAGGCGCCGATTACTTCGCGGCGCTGGTTGAGTCACGCCGTGCCACTACGCTGACCATCGACGGCCGCGATTTCTGGGTTCCCGCCGAGCGCTTAAACCTGGTTCGGCGCGCTTACCCCGCGGCGCTGATGAATCCGCTCATCGCCCCTGCGCCAGCCACGCGTCCGATCCCGGATAGCGCCGAAGCGTGCGCCGCCGAAATCTTGCGCGGCTGGTTCGAATGTTCCGGGCCGCTCCGCGCCTCCGATCTGTCGCAAAATCTCGCTATGCCGCGCGGTCTGGTCGATCAAGCGCTCGCCCAGCTTGAGGCCGAAGGCCAGATCGTGCGCGGCCGTTTCAGCGGCGGCGAAGAAACCCAGTGGTGCCACCGCCGGCTGCTGGCTCGTATCCATCGACTTACCATCGGTCGCTTGCGCCGCGAGGTGGAGCCGGTTACCACGGCCGAGTTCTTTGCGTTTCTGCACCGCTGGCAGCATCTGTCGCCCGGCCATCAGTTACATGGTCTCGACGGAACTCTACAGGTAATCAAACAGCTTCAAGGCAGTGAATTCGCCGCGGCGGCATGGGAGACCGAGGTCTTGCCCCGCCGAGTGGCGCAGTACAAGCCCGAGTACCTCGATCAGCTTTGCCTGGCAGGTGAAGTGAGCTGGGGGCGTCTCTCACCGCACCCCGCTTTCGAGCGGGACAGCGAAGAAGCGCGCCGTGTGCGCCCCACGCGCGTTGCGCCGCTCACCATCTTTCTGCGTCAGGAAGCGCCTTGGCTGCTCGCCACTCCGCAGCCGGCGCCGAAGGATAGCCTGTCGCACCCGGCGCGGGAAACGCTGGCCGTGCTGGAAAAGCGCGGAGCCTCTTTCTTCGCCGACTTGACTCGCGCTACCGGCCGGCTCGCCAGTGAAGTGGAAGATGCGCTTTGGGAGTTGGTGGCTGCCGGGCTGGTGACGGCCGACGGATTTGAAAATCTGCGAGCGCTGCTCGATCCCAAACGCCGCCGGGGCGAAGGCCGGGGCCGCACGGCGCGTCCGCGGCACGCGCCGGGCAGATGGGACCTGCTCCGCCACACCGAGGTGTCGGCTGACGATTATGTCCAGTCATTCGCCCGCCAACTCTTGTTGCGGTGGGGAGTGGTTTTCCGCGATATCGCCTATCGCGAGCCGCTGGCGCCCGCCTGGCGCGATCTCTTGGGAGTGCTTCGTCGCATGGAATCGCGCGGAGAGATTCGCGGAGGGCGATTTGTTGCCGCCTATATCGGCGAGCAGTTCGCACTACCCGAGGCATTGGATTTACTGCGCGCCATTCGCCGCACCGGCGAAACCGCCAACGCTCCGGAAGGTCCCGGCCCCTGGGCCGCGCTTCACGGTCCGCAGGTATCCGGTCAGCTGGAAGCTCCTATGCAAACAGCTCGTTGACCGGCGCGAACGCAATCGGTCCGGTCTTCGGCACGTATTCAAAGCCGCGGCCGAGCGGATCGTCGTGGCGCACGGAAGTCCAGTCGATGCCCATCGCCGAATAGATCGTTGCTTCAATATCTTCCGCGTAGACATAGCGGCCTTGCGACCAGCCATAGTCAACCGTATCCGACCCGGTGTCGTTGGTTGCGCCAATGATCCGGCCGCCTTTCACTCCGCCTCCGGCAAAGAAGGCAAATTGCTGCACGAAGTGGTCGCGGCCCTGCCCTCCGGTGAGCGGTCCTACGGTGCGCCCGAATTCGCCGGCCATCACAACCAGAGTGCTATCCAGGAGTCCGTTCGCCTTCAGATCGGACAATAGCGCGGAAAGGGCGCTGTCCAGAATCTTGCCCTTCGCCGGGAGATTGTTGGCGGCGTAGATATTTGTGTGCATATCCCAGCCGTCGTTCGAAGTGATTTGAATGAATCGCGTGCCTTGCTGCGACTTGAGCACCTGAGAGGCGACCAGGCAGGCGTTCCCGAGACTCGTAGCGCCGTATCTCGTGCTGTCGGCAGCCGTGAAACCAAACGCTTGGTTCACCACGGGGTTGTACATCATGCCCTGGGCCGACGAATAGAAGTCGTTATAGTCGCTCATTGCCTTGCCGTTCGGCGAATTGATGCGCAAGCTGTCATCGAGTGAGTGCATTAGGCTCCAGCGATTCGCGAACCGTGCCTGGCCATCGGGATTCGTGGTGTAGGCGATTCCATTGTTGGTCGGGTTCACTTTGAATGGCGCGTAGCTGGCGGGCAGATATCCGCTTCCGACGCCATTTCCGGAATTGAGCTGAAGGAATGTGGGGAATATCTGGCCGGGCAGGCGCTCGCTCTCTTTTTCGATCGCAACGATGCTGCCGATATTGGGAGCGATATTGCCGAGCACGGCCGCCGGGTTGCGTCCGATCTGCGTCCAGGTTTGCGCCAGTGAGTGCACCAGCGCATGCGCATGCATGGAGCGCACAATCGCGAAATCCGAGATCTGGGTCGCGAGGTTCGGCAGGAGACCGGTGGGCCAGTACACCCCGTTGATTGTGTCGGGTGCGAAGGTTGTCGGCGTAACGCCGGGTACCATTTTGAAATCGAAGGTGTCCGTGTGGCTCGGGGCTCCGGCCAGGAGGATGAAAATCGCGTTTTTGGCGGTGTTCAAGGGCATCGCGCCGGAGTTGGTGACCACTGCCGCCTTGGCGTACCGCTGCGCCAGGAACGCGCCGCTTACCCCCGCGCCCGCCAGTTCGAAAAACCGGCGGCGCGTCCAGTGCGGCCGATTGTAAAACGCCTTGCCTTGCCACGGGTGCTTCTTCAGCGCTTCATTGATTTTTTCCTGTTCGCTCATGACACCCTCCGCCGTCAGTAGTTGAAAATGAAATCCACTTTGTTGTACAGCGCCCACGCCAGATCCTGCACCGCTTGCGCCCGCGTCCCGGTGGCGAGCGACGCTTGCGCCTTCGTCATTTCACCAGCAGTCGGAAAGCGCGAAAGGATGGTCATGTATAGCGTGTTGATTGTGTCAGTGTTGCTGGGGTACGCCAGGCTGCGCGCGATCAGCGGAGCGGCATTGGTCCCGGTTGGCAGAATCCGAGCCTCGAGAAATGGATTGTTCATCAGGCTCAAGGCCTGAAGGATGGAGCCGTCCTGTTTGCGCGGCTGGTCATCGCGGTTGCCGCGAAGGAAACTGTTCATCAAAGCGTCGGCGTTTCCGTCACTCGTATTGACATTCGTGACATCCGGCAATTGCATGGCATAAGTCGGATTCGCGAAACCTTGATCGGTGAAACCAGTCACGGTAAGGCTGGGCATCAAGCCGCTGGACTGCGCCACCGCGTCGCGAATCTCCTCCGCCCAGAGCCGCCTCACATATTTGCGCGCGAAGTACGGCTGCCAGGCAGGATCCCACTGGCCCGGATACTGGCTGGAAAGCTGGTAAGCGTCGGAGTTGGCGATCTCGCTCATGAGCGACTTCAGATTGTATCCGCTGTCGATGAAATGTTGTGCCAGCGCGTTCAGCAAGGCCGGATTCGTCGGCTGCAAGGTCCACGGAGCCGGCGGAGGATTCTTGGGGTCCAGACGCATCGGATCGAATGTATCCGGGGGATCCACGATGCCTTGGCCGAAGAAGTAGGCCCACACATAATTGACCGCGGCGCGGGCAAACTGGAAGTCCCCGGTAATGTTCCGGGCCAGTGCCGCGCGATAGTTTTCACCGGCTTGCGGAGCATTGCCATTAAAAATGTACTGTGGGGGAACGTAATAGCAGGCCTGCCCCGGCTTGCATCCCGTCGGCGCCACGCGCGCGGGGCGGTTGCCGGTGGTCGTGTTTAGCGCGTAGTCAACTTTGAAATTGACATTGTCGGCGAGAGTCCAATAATTCTGATTAGTGGTCCCGTACCTGGTTTGCACTGCCTGGGTCCGGGATAAGAACGACGCCAGTTGCCATGCCTGATACCGCGTAGTCTGACTGCCCCACAAACTCAATTGATCCAGATGCCCGCGGCCGTTATGGCACAACAGGCAGTTGACGTGCGTGACCCCCAGAAACGTATCGAACGTATTGGCGGTCATCTGGTCCATGATGTCCTGGCTGGGCCCGCCGTTTGCGTAGCCGCCTACCAGGTAGTTGACGCGGCCATCGTCATAATTGCTGACCGCGGCTGGGGCGGTGATCAACTCGGATGCCATCTGGTTGTATGGCTTGTTATTGGTCAAAGAGTCCTTGATCCACTGGTAAAAGGCATTACGGCCTTGCAAATACCGATTCACGCCAGTGGTCGACTTGACCACCGTGTTCTGGAACAAGTCGCCGTAGAACATGGTCCATTTATCGACCCACTGCGGCGACGCGATCAACTCATTGACCAGGTTTGCACGCTTGTTCGGCGAGGTGTCTCCCACGAACGCGAACACGCGTTCCGGTGTGGGGATGCGCCCCGTCAGGTCGAGCGTCACCCGCCGGATGAATTCCCAATCGGTGGTCTTGGGGGCTGGCGCAATATTGTTCGCCTTCATCGCCCCGAAGATATAGGAATCAATTGAGCCGGACGGGTTGTTTTGATCGAAGGTATAAGTGCGGCTGTCCGGCGGAACATAACTCATCAAGCCGGTGACTTCCGCAGTCAGAGCGCTCAGCCGATAGCCGCGGCCCGGACGCAGAGTCTGCAGTACCCTCTGATCCATGAACCGCTCCGGCTCTCCCATAAAGTAGACACACTCCGGGTGTTCCACGGGGAGCTGCTCAATTTGTTCGGGAACGGGGCCATCATCGGCGCGAATGAGGGCAAAACCCGATAAAGTCAAAAGTGCTACGCCACCCCAGACGGAAAGCCACCCAGGCTTGTTCATAAGTCCTCCGAGCGCGTACTGCTGAGAGCCATCTTATGATAGCTAAACACCAAATTGCACGGACTAGTTTCTGCGTATTTTAGTTAGGCGCGTCATGTTCTCGACCTATCGCCTAGATTTACCGTGTCCGTTAGGATTATGATCTCGGCATGTCACTCCGATGGGTGGGGCGGGGATTCCTGGCTGTGGCAGCGCTCTTGTTTGTCTCCTCGGCGCAGGCGCAAACTATTAATAATCAATCACTTAAAGGGAAATATTTTTTACGGCATGTCTCCCTGGGAACCGATGCCGCCGGGAACTTAACCGATGCCAGAAGTTTACTAGGCTCGATCACTTTCGATGGTGCGGGTAACTATGACTTCACAGCACAGCTAGTACTAGGCGCGGGAGCTGCCAGTTCGCAGACCGGAAAGGGTACCTATTCAGTCGATCCAGCCGGATTTGTATCTCTGGCGAGTCCGATCCGAAGCGGCGAGACGATCAACGCCCGGTTCGGCCCCGAGGCGGTGGTTGGTTCCACAACCGAATCCGCGAGTACCGCGTTCGATCTGTTTATCGCCATTCCCGCTCCGACTGCGCCGACGTCACTGAGTTCACTCACCGGTTCCTACTGGGCTGCCACTTTAGAGTTCCCAGGCGCATCTTTCGCGAACGCCCGGAATACGATGTTTAACTTTGTGTCCTCCGGCACCGGCGCTTTAGGCGGGGCGGGTACCGCGGGTTCGCCCATTAACGTAAGCGGACATGCTGCAAATCTCAACGCCGGCCAGCCCAACACACAGCAGGCGAGCGGGGCAACCTATACCATGGCGGCGGACGGAACCGCGACCGTGACGTTCGGCACCCAGTCGAATTCCTCCCTTCTCAGCGGGACTAAAACCGTTTATGTGTCCAAGGACGGTAATATTCTGCTGGGCGGCTCGACGGCGGCTGGATCGCACGACATATTGATTGCGGTCAAAGGCGCTTCTGCGGCAACCAACAGCACCTGGACCGGCGGTCCGGGTTATTGGGGCGCGGGCCTGCGGCGGGATGCAGCGGGTGTCATCGGGTACACGGGCTCCGAAATAAACGGGGGGACCGGAACGGGTGGCGGCCCCGGCAAGCTGATATGGAGCCGCAGACTTAAAGTGCTCGGCGTTGGAAACGTGGATTTCACCGGAGTAAATTCCTATGCGCTGAACACCAATGGGTCGGGCACGGCGGAACTGGTCCAGGTTGCGGTTGGGGGCGGGAGCAGCCCGACCTGTGCCGTATCGGGCGTCACATGCGGAACCGCCTTTATTGGATCAGCAATCAATCCAAACGATGCCGCGGCGTACGAGATCTATTTCGGTATTCAGATGCCGGCCGTAAGCGGGACCGGGTTGTGGCTCAACCCGCAAGGCATCATCAACCCGACCAGCTTCTCTCCGACTGGCAGTCCCATTTCTCCGGGTGATTTCATCCGCGTCTATGGCTCGGGTTTACCCCAGACTCTCCTGCAAGCGAGGCCTCCATACCCGCCTACGCTGAATGGCGTGACAGTCCTTGTCAATAACCAGGCGGTCCCGATCTATGAGACGATCCCGGGCGCAATCGATTTCCTGATCCCGTACGGGACATCCGGCCCGACTGCCACGATTGCGGTCCAGGTTGCCGGCGCGACCTCGAATACAGTGACGGTGCCGGTGGCGGCGACCGCTCCCGGAATTCTTACGCTTTGCACCTGTGGCAGTGGTCCAGGCGCGATCCTTCACAACGACGGCAAGGGCACCGTGGTGAGTTCGACGGCGCCGGCCGTCGGAGGCGAAATCGTCAGCGTCTATCTGACAGGTCTTGGAACACTCAGCCCGCCCGTGACTGATGGCGCGGGAGGCGGAGCCAACCCCCCCAGCACGACGATTCAGCAACCTACCGTGCTGATCGGTGGAAAACCGGCGTTAGTGGCTTTCAGCGGGCTGACGATTTATCCCGGTCTCTATCAGATCAACGTGACCGTGCCGCCGGTTCCGCCCGGTGTCACGTCTCTGCCGCTGGCCATTTCCACTTCCAACGCTTATCACGATCAGGTCGATCTGATCGTGCAGCCTTAAGGGCCTCTATCCCCTTTTTTGTACTGCGTTAGAATCAGTGTCGAATGCCGACAGCGACTGGCAGCCGTGCCGTGGAATTCCGGGAGCAACTTTCGCGCCGCGTCATGGTGGCCGATGGCGCGTTTGGCACGATGCTGTATGCGCGTGGCGCGTTCATCAATCGCTGCTTCGATGAGATGAATCTGTCTGCGCCCGACATCGTCCGGCAGATCCATCAGGATTACGTCAAAGCCGGCGCTGATATTATCGAGACCAACACTTTCGGAGCCAACCGGTCGCGTCTCAGTGGATTCGGCCTGGCGGAAAAGCTGCAAGCGATCAACCAGGCCGGGGTGCGCCTGGCACGAGAGGCCGCGCAGGAAAAAGCGTTCGTGGCGGCCGCGGTGGGTCCGCTGGGTCTGCGCATTGAACCTCTCGGCCCCACCTCGTTCGCCGAAGCACGCGCTATCTTTCGCGAGCAGCTGGAAGCTCTCTTTGGCGCCGGAATCGATCTTCTGATCTTTGAGACTTTCGGCAACCTGAAGGAGTTGCGAGAGGCGGTTGATGCTGCCCGCGAGGCCGGCGGGAAGGATCCGGTAATCGTCGCGGAGGTCACGATCGATGATGATGCCCACTTGCCCGGCGGCGCCACCATTGAGTCCTTCACGCGAGAGATGGATTCCTGGCCGGTCGACGTGCTCGGTCTCAACTGCTCGGTCGGACCGCGTGGGATGCTCGAAGCCATCGAACAGATGGCGCAGCATACGTCCAAGCCCCTGTGTGCCATGCCGAATGCCGGGCTGCCGGCGGTGGTCGAGGGCCGCAATATCTATCTCTGCTCGCCGGAGTATATGGCGCAATATGCCCGCCGCCTGCTGTGGACCGGCGTCAAGATTATCGGCGGCTGCTGCGGCACAACTCCTGATCACATCAAGCTCATCCGTTCCGAGACGCGTTCCCTCCAGCCCCAGCAGACAAAACTGAGCGCCCCGGTCGAGGAACCGCAGGCCAAAGCCAAGGCCATGACAGCGGTTCCGATGGCGAAAAAGTCCAAGCTGGGAGCCAAGCTGGCAGCCGGCCGGTTCGTCGCGTTTGTCGAGATCCTGCCGCCCCGCGGCGTGGATGCGTCGCGCGAAATTGCCGGGGCTCGTTTGTGCGCCGAACGCGGTATCGACTGCATCAATGTGCCCGATGGCCCGCGCGCCAGCGCCCGTCTGAGCGCGCAGGTGACTTGCCAGCTCATTCAGCAGCAGGCCGGTATTGAGGCCGTCAATCATTTCTGCTGTCGTGATCGCAACATTCTCGGCATCCAGTCCGAGCTCCTCGGCGCTCATGCGGCCGGCATTCGCAACCTGATCTGCATTACCGGCGATCCGCCGCGCATGGGGACTTATCCCGACGCCACCGCGGTATTCGACGTCGATTCCATCGGCCTGGTCAACATCGTAAATAACCTGAATCACGGGCTCGACATCGGCGGCAATCCGATGGGCTCCCAGACCGAGCTTGTCATCGGCGTCGGCGCCAATCCCGGGGCCGTGAATATGGACGAAGAGCTTCACCGGTTCCAGTGGAAAGTCGAAGCCGGCGCCGAGTATGTGGTGACGCAGCCGGTGTTCGATCTCGATCTGCTGGAACAATTCTTGAAGCGCATCGAGCCGCTGAAAATTCCCGTGATCTGCGGCATCTGGCCGCTCACCAGCTACCGCAACGCGGAATTCATGGTCAACGAATTGCGCGTGCCGGTGCCGGACCCCTTCATGGAGCGCATGCGGAAGGCCGATAGCGGAGACAAAGCCCGGCAGGAAGGCGTTGCCATCGCCCGCGAAATGGTCGCGCGCGTGCGGTCTGTAGTGCAGGGCGTGCAGTTGAGCGCGCCCTTCGGCCGGTACGAGCTGGCCGTGGAAGTTGCCGAAGCGATTGGTTCCCGTTGACAATAGAAGATCTCATGGCTACCGACCTGGTGGAGATCAATCCCGACGAGCCCCAGCTGGAAGTGCTGGAACGCGCCGCCGCTGCCGTGCGCCGCGGCAAAGTGGTCGCTGTACCAACCGATGCCCTCTACACCTTGATCGCCGATCCGTTTAATTTGGGCGCCGTGGCCGGTGTTTTCCGGGCCAAGGGGCGCGAAACTCATCGCTCGCTGCCGCTTCTGATCAACGATATTGTGATGGCCGAAGAACTGGCCAGCGAACTCAGCAACCGCTTCTTCATCCTGGCCCGCCGCTTCTGGCCCGGCCCGCTCACCATTATCGTGCCCGCTTCGGCTAAAGTGCCGCTCAAAGTTACCGGTAACACCGGCCGCCTCGCGTTGCGCCAGGCGCGATGCAGAATTGCCGATGAGCTGATCAAGCTGCTGAATCATCCGCTCATTTCCACCAGCGCCAACATTTCCGGCCACCCCACCTGCCGCAGCGGCATCGAGGTCTTCGGGATGATGGACGGCCGCGTCGACCTGGTGGTGGATGGCGGCATGTGTGCCGGAGCCGGCGCGACCACTGTCGACATCACCGAGCCATATTGGAAGCTCATCAAATCCGGCGCGGTTGACGAGAAAGAGATCGGCGAGTGCTTGCGGCCGTTCTAGCATTGTCCTCAATCCTGTGAGTTACGTCTTGATCCTGGCGGGCGGCGGCGTGGGCTCGCTGGCCCGCTATTTTATGGGCACCGCGATTATGGCGCGCTACGCCACGCGGTTTCCTCTCGGCACCCTGTTCGTCAACGTAACCGGCTCCTTTCTCATCGGTCTGTTGATGACGCTCCTCACCGAGCGCTTCCGGCCGCACCCGAACTTGCGGCTTGTGCTGGTGGTCGGCTTTCTGGGCGGTTACACCACGTTTTCGACTTTCGAGTGGGAAACCTATGCCACGGTACGCGAAGGCGGCTTCTGGCTCGGTCTGGCCAACATTGTCGGCAGTGTCGCGCTCGGGTATGCCGCCGTCTGGTTAGGCGCCCTGGTGGGGCGCCGGTAGATCAAAACCTGGAAACCGGGCCGTTCCGGCCGATATGTGGAACAGAGGCTTCGCACGAATGGGCAAACACTCGTCTTCGGTCGCGATGCGGCCGTTCCCGGTCGCGGCTTCCGAACCTCTCAAGCCCCCCAAAACCCAGCGCCTCGGCGCGGATTGCAATTATCACGAGGAACTCCGCCGCTTGCAGATCGAGCTCGTCAAGATGCAGGAATGGGTGCGTCACGAGCGCTTGAAAGTAGCCGTGATCTTCGAAGGCCGCGATGCCGCGGGCAAGGGCGGCGCCATCAAGAGAATCGCCGAATGCCTCAATCCGAGGGTTTGCCGCATCGTAGCCCTGGCCACGCCTACCGAGCGCGAGAGAGGCGAGTGGTATTTCCAGCGCTATATCGCGCACCTGCCGGCCGGCGGCGAAATCGTTCTGTTCGATCGCAGTTGGTATAATCGCGCCGGCGTCGAGCGCGTCATGGGCTTCTGCACCGATTCGGAATATATTGAATTCCTGCACAGTTGTCCGGAACTGGAAAAAATGCTGGTGCGCTCGGGCTTGATTCTCATCAAGTACTGGTTCTCGGTCAGCGATGACGAACAGGAGCGCCGCTTTCAGGAGCGTCTCAAGGATCCTGCCAAGCGTTGGAAGCTCAGTCCCATGGATTTGGAGTCGCGTCGCCGATGGGTCGATTATTCCCGGGCCAAGGATGAAATGTTCGCCTACACCGACCGCAAGCAAGTGCCTTGGTACGTCGTTACCGCCGACAACAAGAAATCTGCCCGTCTGAATGTCATCCGCCACCTGTTGGCGATGATCCCTTACAAGGATCTGACCCCCAAGCCCATGCCGCTTCCACCCCTCGATCGCACCAAGTACGTGCGTCCACCCATCACCGACCAGAACTTCGTCCCTGCGTTTTACAAGTGAGGCCAGGAACGTTCTCGCCGGCAACCATGCTTAACTCAGCCGCTGTGGCGCCTGGCGGAAACTCGCATCCAGTTCTGTGATTGCCGCCACCACCTTGCGGCTGATTGTCTCCAGGTTGGAAATGATTTCGACCCGCTCGCGGCGCCACTCGAGCTCCTGCTCGCTCAGCACCCACCGCAGCAGCCCGCACGGCGCCGCCAGGCTGACTAGCATGATGTCACGCGCATCCGGAATCCCGTCTTCCAGGATCGCCTGCGCCAGCCGTTCCTTCAGGTCTTTCTGGGCTGCCGCATTCGCCAGCGGGAATCGCTCGACGTCGATAATCCACAATCGCGTTATCTTTTCACGACGCAGGATGCCCTTCTCGACCAGCGAAGCCAGGGCTTCGCCCTCCAGATCGTCGTTCCGCCGGAACATGGCCTCGATCCAGTCCCGCACCGTCTTGACGTCCGGCCGCTCGCGCAGTTCTGCGATTACGCGGTCCCATATGGGGTTGCCGCTGGGACTGGTGTCGAGAATTTGAATCTCCTCGGTGTCGGTATCGATTCGGCGCGCCAGGGCCAGATCGAAGAACACAGCGCCGACCAGCGCATAGCCCATTCCAAACTCGTGAGGCGATTGCAGCCTTCCCGTTCCCTGATCGACCGCGAGCAGCACGAATTCTTCGAGCATGCTCAACACGGCAGTTCCTCCTCAATCCGCAGCACGTGTTGCATTCCGCTTC